>NZ_JBIRFT010000007.1:179014-350079 GCF_044327625.1 Streptomyces sp. NPDC018031 | reverse complement strand
CACCCTCACCGGCCACACCACGCACCACACCCGGCACCTCCCGACCCTCGGCCAACGCCGAAAGCCCCGCCAGGAAACCCTCCCGCTCCCCCGCCGTCAGCACGGCGCGGTGCGGGAAGAGGGTGCGGGTGGTGAGCAGCGCGCCGCCGACGTCCTCGGTGCGCAGTTCCGGGTGCTGTTCGAGGTGTGCCAGCAGCCGTGCGGCCTGGGCGCGCAGGGCGGGTTCGGTCTTGCCGGAGACCACCCAGGGGAGGGCGGGGCCCTCGTGCGCCGGGGTGATTCCGTCCGGCTGGTCTTCCGGCTCGTCCCGGTCCTGTCCCGCTGCCGGGGCGGGTGCCTCGGTCAGGACGAGGTGGCAGTTGGTGCCGCCCATGCCGAAGGCGCTGACGCCCGCGGTCAGCGGCTGGTCGTGCGGTGTCCACGGGCCGGTCTCGGTGCGTACCCGCAGGTTGAGTTCGTCCAGCGGGATCCGCGGGTTGGGGGTGCGGAAGTTGAGGCTGGGGACGAGTTCCCGGTGCTTGACGCAGAGCGCGGTCTTGATCAGGCCGACGACGCCGGCCGCGCCTTCCAGGTGGCCCACGTTGGTCTTGGCGGAGCCGACCTGGAGGGGTGCGGCGCCGGGGGTGCGGGCGGTGCCGAGGACGGCGCCGAGTGCGCCTGCCTCGACGGGGTCGCCCACCTTGGTTCCGGTGCCGTGGAGTTCGACGTACTGGACGTCGGCGGGGTCGACTCCGGCGTTGTGGTAGGCGCGCCGGAGGACGTCTTCCTGGGCGGGCTGGTGCGGGGTGGTGAGGTTCTCGCCGCCGCCGTCGTTGTTGACGGCGCCGCCGCGGATGACGCAGTAGACCGGGGCGCCGTCGGCCAGGGCGTCGGCGAGCGGCTTGAGGATGACGATTCCGGCGCCTTCGCCGCGTACGTAGCCGTTGGCGCGTTCGTCGAAGGTGTAGCTGAGGCCGTCCGGGGAGAGCCCGCCGAACTTGGCGGCGGCCACGGTGCTGTCCGGTGCGAGGTTGAGGTTGACGCCGCCGGCGATCGCCAGGGTGGCTTCGCCGCTGCGGATCTGTTCGCACGCGGTGTGCACCGCGACCAGGGACGACGCCTGACCGGCGTCGATGGTGAGGCTGGGGCCGCGCAGGCCCAGGGTGTAGGAGACGCGGTTGGCGATGATGCTGCGGTGGAGGCCGGTGACGCTGTGCCGGTTGATGGCGGTCAGGTCGCCGTTGCGCTGGAGGGTGGCGTAGTCGTCCCAGATGACGCCGAGGGAGACGGTGGTGCGGCTGTCCCGGATGCGGTCCGGGACGATTCCGGCGTCCTCCAGGGCTTCCCAGGTGAGTTCCAGGACGAGTCGCTGTTGCGGGTCCATGGCCGCGGCCTCGCGCGGGGAGATCCCGAAGAAGGCCGGGTCGAAGTGGCTGACCTGGTCCTGCGGGAGGAATCCGCCACGACGTGTGTTGATCTTCCCGGGGGTGCTGAGGTCCGGGTCGTGGAGGTCGTCCGCGTTCCAGCGTTCGGCGGGCACCTCGCCGATGGCGTCGGTGCCGCTGCGCAGCAGCTCCCAGAACGCCTGGGCGTCGGGCGCTCCGGGGAGCCTGCACGACAGTCCGACGATGGCGATGGGCGTGTTCGCCGGGTCAGGCAGAGCGTCGGAAACCGTCATCAGCGTGACTCCCCCTGGAACTGGACGTGCGGAGTTCTGAGCGTGCCGGACGTGCGGGAGACGTCCGGTGTGTCGGATGTGTGGGATCGCGCGGCGGCTTGGCGCCACGTGTTCCGGCAGCGGCGTGCGGCACGCCGGGCAGCACCGGGCCGCCCGCCCGGTCGGTGGTGACGGGGCGGGCGACCCGCGAAGGGTCGGGCGGAGTTACCGGGCGACGGTCAGTAGATGCCTTCCGGCGCGGTGCGCACCACCTGGAGCGGGCGGGCGTTGGCCACGCCGTCGCAGGGGTAGGCGCTGCCGGTGTCGTAGCGGATGGCGAGGTCGCGCTCGAGGATGTTCGGCAGGAACAGGTCCTCGTGCATCACGGTCAGCTTGACCTGGCCGTGCTCCCCGTAGTCGACGGTCCGGGTCCAGTCGTCACGGTCGACGACACCCATGGTGACCTGCGGGTAGTTCGGCAGGTACGGCATCAGGTCGCCGTCCCGCTCGACCGGCAGGGCCACGGTGTTGCCGAAGGTGTTGTTGTAGGTGACGACGAGCAGCCCGTCGCCGAGGGCCTTGAGGAAGGAGCGGCGCATCGCCGGGGTGGCGTGGGTGCCGCTGAGGCGGGCGCCCTTGAGCGCGGCGACCAGTTCCGGGCGGGCCTTGGCGAGGGCCTGGAAGAGGGCGGGGGTGGTGACCAGGTAGTCGATCGGCTGGGTCTCCAGCAGGTCGGACATCTGGGCGACGAGGTGGTCGGTGTACTCCTGGGCGTCGCTCAGCCGGCCGGCGCGCAGCATCCGCTTGACCCAGCGCGGGTCGAAGTCGATGCCGTAGACCCGGCCGTCGTAGAGGTCGACCAGGTCCCAGGCGCCGTGGCCCATGATGTGCGGCCCGGTGGGGCTGGCCTGGAGCCAGTTGCGGCCCTGTTCGAAGCCTTCCTTCTCCAGGATCCAGCGGCGCCAGTACGCGCGCTGCTGCAGCATCGGCTCGGTGTAGTAGACCCGGCAGGGGTTGCCGGTGGTGCCGCCGGACTCCCAGACACGGCCGGTGAGCGGCCGGGGCACGGCCAGCGGCACGAGTTCCGCGGGGTCCATGGTGCGCAGGTCGCCGATCGGCATCGGGCCGAACTTGGACAGCTCCTCGTAGCGGGTGATGTCCCGGGGGTCGAAGTCGAGTTCGGTGGCGCGCTTGAGCCAGTACGGGCTGCCGGTGTCCGGGTCGAAGTGACGACGGATCACCCGGCGCGTCCACGCGTCGATGTCCTGTGAAAGCCACTCTTCGATCTGCGGGGTCACGTCGTTCTTCATCGATCTCACCGGCCCACGGCTTCAGTTGAGTCGAGCTCGATGCCGAGCTCGTAAATGGCGGTCATGGCCTCGAATACGTGATCCGGGGATTGGACGTGCACCACCGGGAACGACGAACCGAGGAATGTGCCGAAAGAGCAGGGTCCCAGGACGAGTCCGAGTTCGGTGCCCGCCCTTTCGAGACCGTTGATCATATGGGGAACGCTCACCGGGTCCGTGGGGTTCCTGCGGTAGAGGTCGCGGATCTCCTCACCGGTGGTGAGCGTCTTGACGTCCATACAGGAATGCACCGGCACCTTGGGGTCCCGGAAGGTCATCTCCCGCAGCGTCGGTTCGAGGAAGTCGCTGATTTCCTGCTGCAGCGGCGAGTGGAACGCGAAGCCGTGCTCGTCGGATATCTGCAGGGTGCCCGGGGGGAGCCGGGTGCCGAAGTCGGCGAGGGCGGTGCGGTAGCCGGCCAGCAGCACCATGCGCTCGCTGCCGGTGCCGATGCGCCCGAGGTCGGCGGAGAGATAGACGTCGGCCACGCCGGCGAGGCGCTCGTCGAGGTCGAGATCGTAGGGCAGCCGGACCGCGGCGACGCCCTGTGCCGTGGCGCCGTCGCTCGGCGGCACCGGCATCTCGCGCATCCGCATCAGCAGCCGGAACAGGTCCTCGCGCTCGACCGAGCCGGCGAGGCTGGCCCCGACGAGCGCGCCGAAGCTCAGGCCGCACACCGCGCCGGGAGTGATTCCGTATTCCTCGGCGAGGACGTCGGCGATGCCGAAGACCGCGGCGGCCTGGCGAATGGCGCCGATGCCCTGGCGGTGCTGCTGGCCCGGTTCGCGCTCTTCGGTGAAGATGCGCTGGGCGTCCAGGCCCGTCCACGCTTCGATTTGTTCATAACACTGACGGACCACGGGAAAAAGCTCGTAAAGTTCCGAGCCGGCACCCGGTTGGTCGTTCATGCCGCCGTCAAGTACGTAGGCAAGCGTCACGCTGAAATCCCCGTCTCGCGCTATCTCCCGTACGGGGGCACAGCGAGACGTCACACCCCCTACCCCTCCGCATCCCCTGGAAGCGCGTGGTGGTGACGTGTCAACAGTTCGAACAAACTGTCCCCCGTCGGATCATCCAACGCCCCGTGCGGCCGGATGTCAACTTCGGTAAGCCCCGTATACGGTCAACGATTCGGTCCGCCGCGACCGACGGGAAGCGCCTGGTTACGGGGTACTTGACGGCCTTTTGGACAAACTCTCCGCACCGGTCCGGAAACGGCGCGGGCCGCGGTGCCACCATCGAGTGGTGATGGCACCGCGGCCCGTGACGACGGGTCAGCCCGTTACCGAGCCGGACTCGCTCTGTTCGCCGCGCGGTTGCAGCTCGTTGGGCACCGCGCCACCGAACCGGCGGTCGCGGGAGGCGTACTCCAGGCAGGCCCGCCACAGGTCGCGCCGGTCGAAGTCCGGCCACAGCACGTCCTGGAAGACCATCTCGGCGTACGCGCTCTGCCATATCAGGTAGTTGGAGGTGCGCTGCTCACCGGACGGCCGCAGGAAGAGGTCCACGTCCGGCATGTCCGGGTAGTACAGGTACTTGGCGAGGGTCTTCTCGTTGACCTTCGACGGGTCCAGCCGGCCCGCACGCACGTCCATCGCCAGCGCCTGGGCCGCGTCCGCCAGCTCCGCGCGGCCGCCGTAGTTCATGCAGAAGTACAGCGTCAGCCCGTCGTTGTCCTTGGTCTGCTCCTGCGCTATCTGGAGCTCCTTGGCCACCGACTTCCACAGCTTGGGCATCCGGCCCGCCCAGCGCACCCGCACGCCCAGCGCGTCGAGCTGGTCCCGGGACTTGCGGATGAAGTCGCGGTTGAAGTTCATCAGGAAGCGCACCTCGTCCGGCGAGCGCTTCCAGTTCTCGGTGGAGAACGCGTACAGCGAGACGTTCTTCACGCCCATCTCGATCGCGCCCTGGAGGACGTCCAGCACCTGCTCGGCGCCGACCTTGTGCCCCTCGGTGCGGGGCAGCCCGCGCTGCTTGGCCCAGCGGCCGTTGCCGTCCATGACGATCGCCACGTGCCCAGGGACCAGCTCACCGGGGATCTTCGGCGGGCGGGCACCGGAGGGGTGCGGGTCCGGGGTCCGGTACTCGCGACGCTGCCGGCCCAGTATTCCGCGTCGTGCCATTGCGGGGCTCGTCTCCCTTGTCGTCTCTACCGCCGCTACGCGCCGCGGCTACTTCTCCACGTACCGGAGCGAGCGCAGGCCCCGCTCCAGATGCCAGTGCAGATACGCGGCCACCAACCCGCTGCCCTCCCGGGCGTGGCGTGGCTCACACGCGTCCGCCGTCTTCCAGTCCCCGGTCAGCAGCGCGCCGAGCAGCGTCAGCGACTCCGCCGAGGGTACGACGCTACCGGGCACCCGGCAGTCTCCGCATATCACGCCACCGGCGCCGACCGAGAAGAATCGGTTCGGCCCCGGCATTCCGCACTTCGCGCAGTTGTCGAAGCTCGGGGCGTACCCGTTGACGGCGAGCGACCGCAGCAGGAAGGCGTCCAGCACCAGGTGCGGCTCGTGCTCCCCCGCGGCGAGCGTCCGCAGTCCGCCCACCAGCAGCAGGTACTGCTGGACGGCCGGCTCGCCCTCGTGGTCGGTGAACCGCTCGGCCGTCTCCAGCATGGCCGTGCCGGCGGTGTAGCGGGCGTAGTCGGTGACGATGCCGCTGCCGTACGGCGCGATCGTCTCACTCTGCGTGCACAGCGGCAGCCCGCGCCCCACGAGCTCCCCGCCACGGGCGAAGAACTGCACGTCGACGTGGCTGAACGGCTCCAGTCGCGCCCCGAACTTCGACTTGGTGCGGCGCACCCCCCGGGCCACCGCCCGTACCCGGCCGTGACCCCGGGTGAGCAGGGTGATGATCCGGTCCGCCTCACCCAGTTTCTGGGTGCGCAGCACGATGCCGTCGTCACGGAACAGACTCATGCGCTCATTGTCCCGCACGGCCCAGATGATCGAATCCACCGGTCTGCGCCGCGCGCAGGAAGCGGGCGAGGACGGCCGGGCTGGTGGTGATCGTGTGGGCGGGGTCGTCGCTCTCCCGCAACAGAGCCACGCCGGGTACGCGGGCCACTTGCACACAGTTGTTCTCAGTCGCTCCGGAGTACGAGGACTTCCGCCACTGTATGTTCGACATCTCTCCGCTCTCAGAGTTGTTGGGCGAGGGCGTGGATGAAATCGCGCGTGCCCGCGGGAGGCAGGGACTTCTCTTCCATGCGATCCAAGATCAACCGGTAATTGGCGAGGAGCGTCTCGGCATCCACCAAAGTGACGCCGGTGGCCACGTCGAGCTGAACCGTGTCCAGCCGGGGTACCGGCCCTGCCGCGTGGAGGATGGAATTGTCGGCTGCGGCGAAACCGCCGGCAGCGAACGGGATCACCCGCACGGTCACGTTCTCGCGCTCCGACGCTTCGAGGACGTGGGTCAGCTGCTCCTGAGCCACCTTGCTTCCGCCGAATCCCATCCGCAGCGCGGACTCATGGATCAGGAACGTGCAGTCGGGAGGGTTGTCCCGGTCCAGCACATCGCGACGGCGCAGCCGGTGCGACAGGCGGCGGCGCATCTGCACGGGGGTCGGTTCGGGCACCGCCATGGCAAACAGGGCCTTGGCATAGGCCTCGGTCTGCAGGAGTCCCGGCATGTACATCGGCTGGTAGCCGCGCAGGCTCAGCGCGTGGTGCTCAAGCTCGGCGAGGTCGAGGACGCCCGCGCTCAATGCGCCCCGGTACTCCTCCCACCAGCCGTTGACCCGCTCGATGGCCATGGCGGCGAGGGCATCGACGTACGCCTGCTCCCCGCACTGGTAGATGGCGGCCAGCGACCGTAGTCGCTCCTCGCTCATCCCGAGGCGCCCGGCCTCCATGTTGCTGATGCGGGTCCTGTCCGTGCCCAACTGCTCCCCGGCCTGGGCGACGCTCATCCCGGCGTGCTCCCGCATCTTCCGCAGTTCCGCACCCAGACGCCGCTGCCGGGCTGTGGGGGCTGACCTCGGCGACATGACGTTCCCTCCCCTGGTTCCGTCGCACAGTGTCGCGGCGGGTGTCCGCCACGTCTAATCAATGCACGCGTTTATGAGTTCGAGTGCACGTGTGCACTCTCTTGCCCTATCGTCATGATTGCACAGCGCATTCGCGTCACCACGTACCGCGTTGGGAGACACCGTCATGCCCACGACCAGCAACATCACCCCCCTGTACCGGCTCAGCGCCCCCAACCTCCCCTCCAGTCCCCGCGTCTGCCGCGACACCGTCGCCGCCGTACTCGACGCCGCCGGGGCGGGCGCCCTCGCGGACACCGCGCGGTTACTCGTCTCGGAGGCGGTGACCAACGTCCACCGGCACGCCGGGAACACCCGCGTGATCCATGTCGACGTCCTGGTCCAGGACGGCGCCGCGGTCATCGCCGTCAAGGACAACGACCCCGACGGCATGCCGCTGCGGTGCCCGCCCAACCCGCAGGGCGAGGGCGGCCGGGGGCTGCTGCTGGTGGAGGAGCTGGCCCACCGCTGGGGAGTCACCTGGTTCGGCGGCCCCGAAGCAGACCGCAAGCAGGTGTGGTTCGAGGTGCGCGCCCCGGAGTCCTGAGTCCCGGCCCGGTTCCCCGGCGCCGGAAAACCCGGTGCCGGGCGCGTCCGGGCGTTGCTAGGTTCGCCCTGTCGCGGCCCGCGACGTCCGTACGCAGAAGGGGTCGAGCACCGGGATGTCCGCCGAGAGTCCGCCTGTGGAAGCGTCACCGGCCCACGTGTACCTCGCGGAGGTCCTGGACCTGCTTGCGGAACACGCCCTCAACCGTGACCGGGTGGACTGGGCACGGGTGCGCCGGACGGCGCGGGCGAGGATCGCGGACGCGACCGGCACCGCAGAGACCTACGACGTCATCGACGCGGTGATCGACCTGCTGGGAGATCCGCACACCTTCCTGCTCCGCCCCGAGCAGGCCGCGGAGACCCGGGACGAGGGCGCCGCCCTGGTCGAGCCCGTCCCCACCGGGCGCCTGGTCGAAGGGCACTTCGCCCATCTCACCATCCCCTCGGCGAGCGGCGTCGAGGAGGCCGAGAGGCGGTACATCCAGCACGGTGCCGCCGCCCTGCGCGACCTGGACGGCCGCCGCCCCCGCGGCTGGATCGTCGACCTGCGCGGCAACACCGGGGGCGCCATGTTCCCCATGCTGACGGTGGTCGCCCCGCTGCTCGGGGACGGGCATCTGGGGTCGTTCGTGGACGCGGCGGGTGAGCCGTCGGGCCGCTGGACGCTCCGCGACGGCGTGGTGTACGTGGACGGCGAGGCGCTCTCGGCGGAGCCCAACCCCTACCGCCCGGCCGGGCCCCGGCCGCCCGTCGCGGTCCTCACCGACGGACAGACCATGAGCGCCGGTGAAGCCACCCTCATCGCCTTCCTCGGCATGCCCGGCGTGCGGACCTTCGGTCGGCCCACCGCGGGTCTGGCGACCGGCAACGCCGCCATCGACCTGTCCGACGGGGCGATGCTCGTCCTCACCGCGGCCAGGGAGGCCGACCGGACAGGCCAGCTCTACGGGAACGACCCGATAGCCCCGGACGAACCCACACCCGACGGCACCGACCCGCTCACCGCGGCGGTGGCCTGGCTGCGGTCCACCCCGGGTGCCCCGGCCGCCGGACCTCCGATTGTCAGTGCCGGGCCGTAGATTGCGGCCATGCTGATCACACCCGGCGAGCGCCGCGCCCGCCTCGGCCGTCGTCACCTCCTCCTCCCGGGCACCCGCGCGGCGCGCACCGAGGAGGTGGCCGACGCCCTGGTCGGGCTGCACGCCACCGACGCCGCGAGCGTGGTCCTCTCCTCCTGGGCCCGGCTGCGCGAACCGCGGCTGTCCGATGTGGAACGCGCCCTGTACGAGGACCGGACGCTGGTCCGGATGCACGGCATGCGGCGCACCCTCTTCGCCGTGCCCGCCGACCTCGTTCCGGTCGTGCACCACTCCACGACCACCGCCCTGATCCCCCGCGAGCGCGCCACGCTGCTCAAACACCTGGCGGCGAGCGACCCCGCGCGGGACGGGGAGTGGCTGGACGCGGCGCGGGAAGCGGCGCTGACCGCCCTGGCCGGCCTCGGCGAGGCCGGTACGGCGGAGGTGACCGCGGAGGTGCCCGCGCTCCAGGAGACGATCGTGCTGTCCCCCGGCAAGCGGTACGAGGCCCGGCAGCGGGTCGGCGGCTCGGTACTGCGGCTGCTCGCGATGGAAGGGCGGATTCGCCGCGGGCGACAGCTCGGCGGCTGGGCGTCGGGGCAGTTCCGCTACACCCTCGCCCCGGAGATGCCCGCCATGGATCCGGCGGACGCCCGGGCCGAACTGGTGCGGCGGTGGCTGGCCCGGTACGGGCCGGGCACCACCGACGACATCAAGTGGTGGACCGGGTGGACCGTCGCCGAGGTGCGCGGCGCGCTGGCCCGGCTGGCGCCGGCGGAGGTCCGGCTGGCCGAGGGCACCGGATGGGTGCTGCCCGAGGACCTCGACAGCCCGCCGGAGACCGGCGGCGAACCCTGGGTCGCGCTGCTGCCCTCCCTCGACCCGGCCACCATGGGCTGGAAGCACCGCGACTGGTACCTGGACCCGGAGCACCGCCCGCTGATCTTCGACTCCGCGGGCAACGGCGGGCCCACCGTCTGGTGGAACGGCGAGATCATCGGCGCCTGGGCGCAGCGGGACGACGGCGAGGTGGTGTGGCGGCTGCTCGCCGACCGGGGCGCGGAGGCACGGGACGCGGTCGCGGCCGAGGCGGCCCGGCTGCACGACTGGCTCGCCCAGCGGCGCATGGCGGCCCGCTTCCCCGCCCCGCTGACCCGCGAACTGACCTCCTGACGGGGACGGGGCCGGCAAGACCGGGCGTCACGGGGACGGACGGGGCGGACCGGGCGCGGTCTACATCCCGATGACCGGCTGGGGCGCGATGTTGTGGTTGCGGCGGAAGACGTTGTCCGGGTCGTACTGCGCCTTGACCGCCCCCAGCCGCCCGTAGTGCTCGGTGCCGAACCCCTCGATGACGCGCCCGCGGCCCTCGTCGCCGATGAAGTTGAGGTACACCGCGCCGCTCGACCAGGGCTTCAGGTCGGCCCGGACGTCGTGTGCCCACTTCCGGCCGCGCTCGTCGTCCGCAGGGTCCGCCCAGAGGCCAAACGGGTGCGCCACCCACGCCGCGTGCCGCCAGGGCAGCGGGTAGTCGGAGTTGCCCCGGCCGGCCGCGCCGCCGCCGGGGAACAGCACGTGCTGCGACGGGGACGGGACGATCATGTCGGTGGCGCGGGCGCAGAACAGTTCCACGGCCTCGTCGGGGAGCGCCTCCAGGTACTCGGCCGACCAGTAGTTGCGGTAGCCGGGCGGGTCGTCGAGCAGGCACTGGAGCTCGGCGTAGGGCAGTTCGGCGATCAACTCGCCCTGGTGGCCGAGGTCCAGCAGCGGTGCCAGCACCCGGCGGGCCTCCGGTTCCGGGCCCGCGTAGACCAGGACCGTGACGAGCGTCAGCCGGTCGACCAGGTGCCGGGGGACGAACTCCTCGTCCGGTCCGGTGGCGTAGAGGATCCCGCCGCCCACCTCGTCCGGGGCGAGCGCCATGAAGTCGCGGTAGCCGCGCAGCACGCCGGGCCCCGCCTCCGGGTCCTGGAACAGCAGGGCGGCGGTGACCGACGGGAGTCGGTGCAGCCGGAAGGTGAGGGAGGTCGCGACGCCGAAGTTGCCGCCCCCGCCGTGCAGCGCCCAGAACAGGTCCGGGTTCTCCTCGTCGCTCGCCCGGACCGTGGCACCGTCCGCGGTCACCAGGTCGACGGAGAGCAGGTTGTCGCAGGCGAGCCCGAACTTCCGGTCCAGCCAGCCGGTCCCGCCGCCGAGCGTGAAGCCGCCCACGCCCGTGGTGGAGACCCGGCCGCCGGTCGTCATCAGGCCGTACGGCTCGCCCGCCCGGTCCAGATCGCTCATGGTGGCGCCGCCCGCGACCCGGGCGGTACCGGCCCCGGGGTCGACGGTGACCGCCCGCATCCGCCGCAGGTCCACGACGATGCCGCCCTCGGTGAGGGCCATCCCGGCGACGCTGTGCCCACCGCCGCGGACCGCGATCTCCAGCCCCTGCTCACGGCCGAAGCGGACGGCGTGGGCCACGTCCGCCGGATTCTCGCACTGCGCGATCACCGCCGGCCGCCGGTCGATCATCGCGTTGAAGACGGTGCGGGCTTCGTCGTACGGGGGATCGCCACGGGCGATCACCCGCCCCGCGAACCGATCGCGCAGGCCGTTCAGGGCGGCGGTGTCCACATGCTCCGCGGTAGCCACGCCTCCCACGCTACGCCCGGCCCCGGCCCCCGGCACCCGGGCGCTTGCCGCCCCCGGCCGCGCATACCCCCGGCCCGGAGATCACCCGGTGACAAGTAGTGTGAAGCCGGTTACCGAACGCACATCCCGTGCGGTCGGTGCACACGCTCGTGCACCGACACGTGGGCCCGGGAACGACAACGTGGAGTACGCACATGCGAAGACGTGGATTATCGGCGGTCGTGGCGCTGGTCGCGCTCACGGGTTGCGGCTCGTCCGACGGTGATGCCGGGAAGAAGCCGACCGCCGGCAAGGCGACGAAGTCCGCTCGCGCCAAGGGCGCGACCCCGAGGTGCGCCGGCGAAGCCCCGGCGGACGGCCTGCACGTCCTGTACGGCGGAGCCTTCCGGCTGCCGGGCGGCGGAGCCGTCACCTACCGCTCCGAGACTACGGACACCGATGGCACGGCACGTACCGCCGTGCTCCTGGAGGGCGAACGTCCCCAGCAGACCGGGCAGCGCTGGACAGTGAGCCCCGGTCAGCGGCTGACCGTCTCCGGGCACTCCTACACCGTCAGCCAGATCTGCTCGTACCGGGTGGTACTCCGGCCGGACGACGCCAAGGACCGCGCCGCCGCCGCCGCGAAACCCGCCAGCCTGGTGCCGGTCGGCGACGAGCAGGACAACCGACTCTGCTTCACCACGCGCCCGGACGTCCGCGCCCAGGGCGCCGAGCCCTTCCCGCCCAAGGGCGGGACCTGGTCCCTGAGCGACCCCACCGGCAGGAAGGAGCCCATGCCGCTGCTGGCCGACGGCGGCTTGGCCACCGCGATCACCAGCGTCGACGACGAGCCGTTCGCCGGCATCGCGGTGAGGTGCGCGGGCGTCCTGACCGCGAGGTACGAGGTCTCCGCCGGCGACGTGATCGAGCTGGCCGGAGTGGAGTTCGAGGTCACCGGGATCCGCGAGCGCGCGGTTCTGCTGACCAGGCTCAGCGACTGACCGGACGCACGGGGTTCCCGCCGGGGCCCGCGGGCCCCGGCGGCCGCGCTCGGGCCCGGCTCGGCCGGGGGGGTCCGGCCGCGGCGGCCGGTGCTCACCCCGAGCGGGGGGTGAAGCCACCGATGGTGCGCAGGCCGAGTTCGCGGTAGAGGTCCGCCGGTGGCGTGGCGCGCGCCTGGAGGTAGAGGTTCTCGAAGAAGGCCAGGAAGGGGGCCTGCCGCATCGCCCGCTCGGCCATGATGTACGGCTCCATCGCCTCCCACACCTGGATGATGCGGAAGTTGAAGACCCCCAGCGCGACCCGGGAGTCCATCATGTCCAGCGCGTGCATCATGCCGATGCTCTCGTACATGAACGCGACGTTCCATATGGCGTGCTGGGCCTGTTCGGGCAGGGCCGCTATGCCGCCCTCGTCCGGTGCCGGGTGCTCCGTGGCCAGCCGGGTCACCACGTAGGTCTGGTCGCGCTGGAAGTCCATGTCGCGGATGTCGCGGAAGTACACCTCCAGGATCGTGGTGAGGGCGCTCTGGGACCGCGCGTGGCGGAGCTGCCGCCAGGCGGCGATGGCCGAGAGGACGAGGGCGACGAACGAGACGCCGAGCGAGGCGACGTTGTACAAGGCGGCTCCCATCGGGGGTCGGCGCGGCGGCCGGAGCGGTCAGGCCCGGACCAGGGCGATGGCTTCGTTGGGGGTGACCGTGCCGTCGGCGCGGCGCTCCAGGGCCGTGAGGTGACCGGCGATGGCGCGGTAGCGGTCCGCCAGTTCGGGGTGCCGCATCGAGTGTTCGGCGGTGGCGGCCAGGGCGAAGGCGGCGAGCCGGAGGTACGGCAGCTCCCCGGGGTCGACGGCGCGGTGGTTCACCGCCAGGGCCCGCAGCATGGTGTCCAGGGCGGTGCCCAGGCGGTCCACCACCGGCCGCAGCCACCGCGGCCTGACCAGCAGGGTGACTCGGCTCCGGAGGTCCCGCAGGGCGGTTTCGGCGAGCGGTTCCAGGGACAGGTCGGCGCTGGGGCGGGTGGTGGGGTCGGCGGACCGGGCGGTGCCGGTGCCGCGCAGCAGCGGCTCGACGTACTCCCAGAAGAGCACCATGCGCCGGTCGCCGCGGCCGAAGGTCCGCTCCCCCGGCTCACCGGCGAGTCGGACCAGTACGGCGATGGACCAGGCCGCCACGCGGCTGCGGCGGTAGTCCCGGCCGAGGAACTCCGGGGAGAACCGGTCGCAGTCCCGCAGGCGCTGCCGGACGTCGTCCACCGCGAGGACCACGCCGAGCACGAAGCTGGCCACGTCGATCTCGTCGATGCGGATCTCGCCGCTCAGCACGCCCTGGGTGACCCGCATGGTCGCCTCGGTGAAGCCCTGGAGGTCCTCCTCGGCGATCCGCTGGGCCACGTCGAAGATGCCGCCGGGGGCGGTCTGCGCCGGGTCGCGGGAGGCGGCGGCCGCCAGCCCCTCGGCGAGGCCCAACTGGCCGATCAGCAGGGCGACCTTGTCGGTCTCGGAGCGGCCGAAGGAGAGGAACGGGGACGTGGGCCACGGGTCCGCCACTCCTTCCGGCACCCACAGCACCGGAGGACCGGAGGGCCGCTCCGCCGGTGGCGCGCACCAGAACGCGTGCTCGCCGGAGTGCGCCACCAGCCGGAATCCGGGGTCCCGCACCTCGGCCCCGGTGGGCAGCCGGTATCCGGAGCCGTCGGGCAGCAGGTCGTTCAGCCAGATCAGGAAGTCCGCCGCCTCTCGGTGGGTCGGGCCGGCCGCGACCGCGTCCACGGGGCTGCCGGCGAGCCGGTCGTCGGTGCACAGCCGCCGCTCGGTCGCGAAGAGGTGGAACAGCCCGCGGGTGACCGGGCGGGCGCAGACGGTGGTGTCCTCGCTCAGGGTGACGGTCTCGCGGAGCTGGCGGGTGACGGTCACCGCCGTCAGCAGCCGCCGCAGCCGCGGGTCGGTGCCGCCGTCGAGCGCGGACTGCCGCAGTTCCTCCAGCCGGCGCGCCATCTCCGGATCGAGTTCCGCGGCCTCCTCGGCGCAGTCGTACGCCAGGGCGAGCGCCGTGACGCTGCCGGAGTCGAGGCACGCGGCCACGATCCGGGCCGGGTCCACCCGTGCCGCGTACAGCAGCGTCGTCTCCCGCCACCAGTCGTCGCAGACGTGCGCGGCCAGGACGTCCCCGAGCCCGCGCTGCTGGATGTGGAGCGCGGCCAGGTGCTCCTGGAGGGTGAGGTGGGCGAAGGCGTAGAGGCCGCGTTCCCGCTCGACGAGGAGTCCGCTGGTGACGATCTCGGCGAGGAAGTCCTCCACCCGGACGGTGGCCGCGACGCGGAGCAGGATCGGTCGCAGGATCTCCTCCGCGCGGGCGGCCTCGATGTCCCGTTTCCGGTCGGTCATCATCGCGTGGGCCAGCTCCCGGACCACGACCTCCTTCTTCGCCCCGGTGAGTTCCGCCCGGGCGACCGGTGCGCCCTTGGCCTCCTGGCGGCGCCAGAGCAGCACCTCGCAGATCTCCCCGTACAGTTCGGCGCGGCTGCCCGGCAGCGCGCCCCGGTAGCGGTGCACGTTGGCGATCATGGTGAGCAGCAGCGGGTTGGCCGCCAGGTCGTAGAGCATGGGGCGGGCGCGGAGGCGGTCCAGCAGGTCCTGCGCCTCCTCGGTGGCCCTGGCCGCGACACCGGCGTCCGCCGTGCCGGTGCTCAGCCGCTCGATGGCCCGGTACCAGCCGTGCACGAAGCGGGATATCTGCTCCCCGGTGAACCGGCGCACCTGGAGGACGCGGGCGCGGTCCACGGGTGCGGTCTGGTAGCCGTGCGGGCGCGAGGTGAGGATGAAGTCGTTCGCCTCGTATCCGGCCATCTGCTCCTCGACCCAGGCGGAGACCCGGCGCCGGTCCTGCTCGTGGGCCACCTCGTCCAGGCCGTCCAGCAGCACCACGCAGCGGCCTTCGCGCAACCGCTGGTCGAACCAGCCGGGGGGCTGCTGGGCGGGGCAGCGGCGCAGCGACGCGGTGATGACCTCGCCCAGCGTCACCCGGGGGTCGGCGGTGATGGCCTCGGTGTGGTCGCGCAGCAGTAGCAGCACCGGGAGGTCGCGCCGGCCGCGGCGGCCGCGCTGCCCGGCCAGTTCCAGGGCGAGGTGCTTCAGCAGTGTCGTCTTGCCGGTGCCCGGGGCGCCGATGACGGCGAGCGCGGTGCCCGCGGGCTCCCCGAGGAAGTCCCGGATGGACCGGCGCACCGGGACCGCGCCCGCCTGCCGGGTACCGGCGAGGGATTCCGCCGACACCTCGTGGGCCGGCCGCGGCACCAGGCTGACGTCGACGAAGACCTCCTCCAGCCCGGGCGTGTAGTCGCCCCGGGTCGCCAGCCCCTTGAGGTCGATGAAGCGGTGGTGGCTGAGGACGAAGGCGCGGTATTCGCGCTCGAAGCGGGAGATCCGGCGGCGCAGCCGGCCGTCGAGCGCGTCGGCGGCCCGTCCGACCCAGCGGTCGGAGACGTTGGCGTACACCTTCACCAGGAAGGCGACCACCGCCAGGAGCGCGGCGTAGCCGAGGAGCAGCAGCAGCGCGCCGACCGGGTGGGCCTCGACCGAGGACCAGAACTTCGCCCCGAGCAGCGCGGGCGGCAGCACGCTCGCCGCCGCCAGCCCGAGCCGGGACAGTAACTCCGCGCCTCTGCCACCCGCCACCGCCGATGCCCCCGTTCACCGCGACGCTCCGGACGACCACGGATGGTCACCGTCGGATCAGCGTAGCGGGCGGGGAGGCGGCGCGACCGGGCTTTCCGGGCGGTCTCGGGGCAGGACCGCGGGGTGCCGGGTCGGGTGCCCCGGCACCGGTCGCGCGGCCGGCCGGCGAGTGGGCCGCCAGCACGGCGGGCGGACGGGCCGGCGGGCGGGCCGGTGGCCGGCCGGTGGGCAGGCTGGGTCAGGGCACCCGGGTGCCCACCTGTTCGCGCAGCGCCGCCAGGAAGGCGGTGACGTGCTCCGAGGGGCGGCGGAGCCGGGCGGTGGCCACCCCGATGTACCGGGTCGGCCGGGGGTCCTCGACCCGGATCACCCGGGTGCCGTCCAGCGGGGGTGTCAGGGACACCGAGGGGACCAGCGAGATGCCCATCCCGGCCGCGACGAGGGAGCGGGCGAAGAAGTAGTCGGTGGTGCTGCCGCGTACCCGCAGTTCGTATCCCGCCTGACGCGCGTACCGGCGCAGGTACGCCTCCGTCTTGCTGCAGCCGAGTACCCAGGACTCGGTGGCGAGTTCGGCGAAGCCGACGGTCCGCCGGTCCGCGAGGCGGTGGCCTTCGGGGACCACCAGGGACATCGGATCGTCCATCAGCGGCGTCCACTCCAGGCCGCTGCGCTCCCCGGCGAGGGCCGCGGGCGGGTCGTCGAAGTGGTAGGCGAGCGCGAGGTCCGCCCGTGCCTCGCGGACCAGCGGCAGGCTCCGCTCGGGCTCGTTCTCGATCACGTGCAGCTCCACCTCGGGGTGAACGGCGGTGAACCGGGCCAGCGCGCCGGGCAGCAGTTCGCGGCCGCCGCTGGTGAACGTGGTGACGGTGAGGACGGGCCGGTGCCGGGTGAGCCGCTCGACCTGGTCCCGGGCGTGCGCCAGTTCGGCGGTGACGGCGTCCGCCGCCTCGACCATGATCCGGCCGGGCTGGGTCAGGGTGACGCCGCGCGTGCTGCGCTCGACCACCCGGGTCCCCAGGCTGCGTTCGAGCGCGGCCACCTGCTGGGAGACGGCGGACGGGGTGATCAGCAACTGGGCCGCCGCCCGGTTGAAGCTGCCGTGCTCGGCCACCGCGCGCAGGATCCGGAGCCGCTGGAGGTCTATCAACAGTTCTCCTTCATACGTATCCAGGAAGTGAGCAGTTCCGCTGATGACGGTACCGGGCCAGAGTGGCGGCCATGAGCGACAACGAGGCCAGCCACCGCGGCGCTGCCGGCCGCGCCGGGGACCGCGACCGGCGCCGGATCGCCGTCATCGGCGGCACCCGCTACTTCGGACGGCACCTGGTGCGGCGGCTGCACGAGGCCGGCCACCAGGTCACCGTGATCAACCGCGGCTCCACCGCACCGCCCCCGGGCGCCGGCCTGCTGGTCGCCGACCGCGACGACGAACGGGCGCTGGCGGGGGCGCTCGGCTCCCGCGACTTCGACACGGTGATCGACCAGGTCTGCTACACACCGGCCCAGGCGGCCGTCGCGGCCCGGGTCTTCGGCGGCCGCACCGCCCGCTACGTGATGACCTCCACCATCGAGGTCTACGACCCGGCCACCGGCGCCCCGGCCCCGGCCGGGCCCGCGGCCCCGCTGCCGGAGGGCACGGTCGACCCGCTGACCTGGCCGGTGCGCCCGGAACTCCCGTGGCACGACGCGGACTTCCGCGAGGCCCGGTACGCCGAGGGCAAGCGGCAGGCCGAGGCGGTGCTCGCCGGCGCCTTCGCCGCCCGCGGCGTGCCCTTCGTGACGGTGCGCAGCGCCCACGTCCTGGGCGGCGGCGCGCGGGAGTTCACCGGCCGCCTGGAGCACTACGTCCGCCGCGTCCGCGACGGTGCGGACATCGCGGTGCACCGCCGGGTGCGGCCCACGGTCTTCATCCACCACGACGAGATCGCCGACCTGCTGCGCTGGGCCGCGCTGGGCGACTTCACCGGGCCGGTCAACGCCTGCTCGCACGGCCTGCTCGACGTGTACGCACTGGGCGCCACGATCGCCGACCGGACCGGCCGCCGGCCCCGGTACCGCACGGTGGGGGCGGACGCGTCGCCGTTCTCCTTCGACCGCTTCTACGCGATGAGCAACGCCCGGGCCGAGCGGCTGGGTTTCCGCTTCTCGCACACGTCCGACTGGCTGCCGGAGGCGGTCACCGACACCCTCACCGCGATGGCCCGCTGAACCCCGCTCACCCCTCCCGTCCCGCCGTGTCGATGTATCGGTATACCGGTGTGTCGATGCGGCGGCGCACCCGAAAGGACTTCCCCGTGCCGCACCGCACCCTCGGCGACCTCACCGTCAGCGCCATCGGACTCGGCGCCATGCCGCTGTCCATCGAGGGCCGGCCCGACGAGGACCGGGCCGTCGCCACCCTGCACGCGGCGCTCGACGCGGGCATCACCCTGATCGACACCGCCGACTCCTACCACTGGCACCCGGACGAGACCGGGCACAACGAACGGCTCATCGCGCGTGCCCTCGCCCGGTACGGCGGTGACACCGCGGACGTGCTCGTCGCCACCAAGGGCGGCCGGGGCCGCCCGGGCGACGGCTCGTGGACGGTGGACGGCCACCCGAGCCATCTGAAGCGGGCCTGCGAGGCCTCGCTCGGCCGCCTGGGCACCGAGGCGATCGGCCTGTACCAGCTGCACAAGCCGGACCCGCGGGTGCCGTGGGCCGAGTCGGTGGGCGCCCTGCGCGACCTGCTGGACGCGGGCAAGATCCGGCACGCCGGGATCTCCAACGTCACCGTCGGGCAGATCCGCGAGGCCCGCGCGATCCTCGGGGACGGGCTGGTCTCGGTGCAGAACCGGTTCTCCCCCGCCGTCCGCGACAGCGAGCCCGAACTGCGCCTCGCCACCGCCGAGGGGCTGGCCTTCCTGCCCTGGAGCCCGCTCGGCGGCATCTCCCGCAGTTCCCTCGACGGCCCGTCCGGCCCCGTCTCCGCGGGCACCGCGTTCCACCGGGTCGCCGCCGAGCACGGGGTCAGCCCGCAGCAGGTGTGCCTGGCCTGGCTGCTGTCGCTCTCACCGAGGGTGATCCCGCTCCCCGGCGCCAGCCGTCCGGCCTCCATCGCGGACTCCGCCCGGGCCGCCGGGCTGACCCTCGGCGAGGAGCAGCTGGCCCTGCTGAACGCCGCCCGGCTCCCGGACGCCGGTCAGTGATCACCCCGGGCCGGGCCCGGTGGCGCCCTCCCCCTCGCCGCCGGCGTGCCGGACCCGCCGCGCCACGCGGAGCAGGTACTCCTTGCGGTCCAGCGGGTTGTGGTCGGTGCGCCGGCGGGCCGGGGGTGCGTCGCGGACCGGCCGGTAGTCGTGGAAGGACGACTCCAGCACCCCCTCGCCGCTGGTGAGCGTGGGCAGTTGCCGTTCCAGCAGGTGCACCCGGGCCGCCGGCACCTCGCCCTCCAGCAGATACGAGGTGCCCGTCCGCAGCGGGGCCCCGGGCACCGCCCGCAGCCGGGCCAGGGCGGCCAGCACCGGGCTGAGAGCGTCCGCCGGGAGGTCCAGCCGGAAGCGGTGCATCGGCTCGTGGACCTGGGTGCGGGCCCGGACCAGGGCGGCCATCAGGACCAGCGGGGTGAGGTTGCGGAAGTCCCCGGCGGTGCTGGACATGCTCTTGTCGAAGACGGCGTGCGCGTGGCTCTGCCGGGGCCAGTAGCCGGCGTGCGTCATGGTGACCGCGCAGTCGGTGACCCGCCAGCCGTGGATCCCCTGTCCCAGGGTCTCCCGTACGGTCTCCTCCACCGCCCGGAAGAAGGAGTACGGCATCGAGCCCAGCTCGACCCCCAGCCGGAACTCCACCCCGGCCCCGGGCGGGGCCGGTTCGACCCGCAGGCCGACGGTGGCCAGGAACGGGTTGGGGTCCTGGTCGATGATCTCCACCGCCTCGCCGGTGCCGATCGGCCGCTCGACGCAGATCGTGCTCGTCTCCCGGAAGGTGACGTCGATGCCGAAGTCGTCCGCGAGCGTCGCCTGGATGACCTCCTTCTGCACCTCGCCGTAGAGCGACACCGACACCTCCTGGCGCAGGTCGTCCTGGCGGAGGTCGATCAGCGGGTCCTGCTCGGCGAGCCGGGTGAGCGCCAGGTGGAGCGCGCCCCGGTCGGCGGGGCGGACGGGCACCACGACGGTCTCCAGCGTCGGCGGGGCGAAGTGGCCGCGCCGGGCGCGTGCCGCACCCGCCGGGTCGGCGCCGGCCGCCGCTCCGGCCGGGGCCGCGGTGCCGCCCGGGCCGGGGCGGTCCGCCGCACCGGCCGGCCGCGGGGCGGCGAGCACGTCTCCGATCCGGACGCCGGCCAGGCCCTGGAGGGTGACGATCCGCCCGGCGCCGGCCGTCCCGCCGGGCACCACCGCGCCCCGGTCGAAGACGCCGATCCCGGTGACCCGCTCCGCGGTCCGCCGGGCACCGCTGCGGTGGCCGTCCACCGTCCGCCGCACGCCGTGACCCGCCGGCCCCGGGGTGCCGGGCGCCGGCTCCGGCCGGTCGTAGGCGAGGTGGTCGCGGACCCGCACCGTCCCGGAGAAGATCCGCGCGTAGGCGATCTTCTCCCCGGCCGGGCCGCGCTCGATCTTGAAGACGGTGCCTTCGAGGGGCCCGTCCGCGTCCCCCGGCGCCGCCGGCAGCAGCTCCCGGACGCCGCGGACCAGGGCGTCCACCCCCGCGCCGGTGATCGCCGAGCCGAAGAACACCGGATGGGCCAGCACCCGCCCGGTCTGCTCGGCCAGGGCACGGCGCAGCCGGCCGGGGGTGACCGCCGCCTCGTCCTCGACGTACGCGGCGAGCAGTGCGTCGTCGTGACCGGTGAGCACGTCCACCAGCCGGGTGGTGAACCCGGCGTCGTCCGGGGCGTGCGGCGTGAAGCTGGCGTCCCGGGTGCCCAGGCCGCCGACCGTTCCCATCGGGACGATCGCCGGGGACAGCTTCTCGGCGATGCTCCGCAGCAGCGAGCCGTACCGCGCGCCGCTCCGGTCGATCTTGTTGACGAAGAGGAGCGTGGGGATGCCCAGCCGTCGCAGCACCCGCATCAGTACCCGGGTCTGCGGCTGGACGCCCTCCACGGCGGAGATGACCAGCACGGCGCCGTCGAGGACGCCCAGCACCCGTTCCACCTCGGCGATGAAGTCCGGGTGCCCGGGGGTGTCGATGAGATTGACCGTCACGTCGTCCAGGACGAAGGAGACGACGGCGGACCGGATGGTGATGCCGCGCTGCCGCTCCAGCGCCGACGAGTCGGTGCGGGTGTTGCCGTGGTCGACGCGGCCGGGCTCGTCGACGACCCCGGCGGTGTGGAGGAGCCGCTCGGTCAGGCTGGTCTTACCGGCGTCGACGTGCGCCAGGATGCCCAGATTCAGCGTGTGCACTACGTGTCATGTCCTTCGCGGAGGTGGCGATTTCCTGAGGGATGGACATGCACGCAGCTCGCATTACGTCTCCTTGGTCGGCGAGCCCGACGGCCGGACGGCCGGGGGCGGGCGTGGAGCAGTGCAACAGACCGCCGTCGCGCCGGGCAACCGAATTACGGCCTCGGGAGCAGGTGGCATGGGGCGCGTGGCCCGGTCGAGCGGCAGGTGGGCGGCTCAGTGGGTGGCTTGCCTCGACGAGCACCACTTCGCCGCCGGCTCCGCCCGGCGGGTGACCCGCGGGGCGGAGCCGCCGGAGACCCGCGAGACGGTCGCGAGGTGGGTCCACACAGGTGGTCGCGAGGTGGTCGCGCGGTGGCCCCCAGGTGGTCCCGAAGCGATCGCGCGGTGGTCCCGGGGCGGTCGCGAGGCGGTCGCGAGGCGGTTCCCGGGTGGCCCCGAGACGGTCGCGAGGCGGGAACCGGACGTGAGATCAAGTCCCGATCCGCGGTCGGTCGAACCACGGTTCGTGAGCGTCACCGGCCCCCGCGGGTGGCGCCCTCCAGCGCCCGCTCCACGTCGACGTAGGTCACCCCGTGGTCGGCGAGGACGTGGGTGATCGGCGAGGGGCGGGCGGTGAGGGCGAGCAGGATGTGTTCGTCGCCGATGCGCTTCTCCCCGCGGCCGCCGGCGATCCGCAGCGACCGCACGAGGACGGCCTTGGCCTCGGCGCTGAACGGGCGGTGCTTCGGGAACCACCGCCGGCGCGGTCCCGGCCGGGCTCCGGCGAGCGCGCCCACGCCGTGGGTCCGTTCCACCCGCTCGACGATCTGCCCGACGTCGATGCCCAGGCCGGCCAGCGCCTCGGTGTCCTGGCGGGAGAGGCCGCCCCGGCGGCGGATGTCGGCCAGGTCGCGTTCGATCGCCGGCCGGCGGTCGTGGGCGCCGAGCCGGGCGAGCACGCCGGCCGCGGTGGTGCCCGTGCGGTCCAGCAGCGAGAACAGCAACTCCCGCTCCCCGACCCGGTGGTCGGGGGCGTCGTCGGCGTGGCGGGCGGCGCCCAGCACCACTTCCCGCGCGCCCTCGGTGAACTTCTCGAACATTCAGTGCCTCCCGTACTTCTTGTGCACGGCTTGCCTGCTCACACCCAGTTCGGCGGCGATCTCCTGCCAGGACCAGCCCTTGGCGCGGGCACTGCGGACCTGTACGGCCTCCAGCTGCTCCAACAGCCGGCGCAGCGCGGCCACGGCCCGCAGACCCACCCGGGGGTCCTGGTCACCCGCCCGCTCGGCGAGATCCGTTGCGTCGCTCATACATGTCAACTTAGGTTGACTACCCTCTCGACGTCAACCCCGGTTGACACCTTCGCGGGTGGCGGGCGCTCACGGCGCTGCCGCGCTCCGTGATCGCCCGGGTCGGTACGGAGCGGAGCGGCTGTACGCCCCGGCCGGGAAGGCGCGTACGGAGCGGAGTGGCGGTGCGCCCGGCCGGGAGGCGCGGAGGATCCGGGGTTCGCTCAGATCGCCGGTGCGGCCGTCGGGGAGCGCGTCGCGGCGGAGAGGAGGAGGTCGCGGGGCACCCGCCCTGCCGCGGCAAGGGCGCGGCCCACCGGGTGGGCGTGGGCGCCTGCCGGGAGGTTTCCGCGGCGACCGCTGAGCACCACGTCGATGGCGCCCACGGTGCCGCGCGCTTCCCCGGTTCGGTCCAGTCGCCGCAGTGTCTGCCGAGCGACCGCCTCCGCGCTGTCGTACAGCGTGGTGCCGGCGGGCAGGCTCCGCAGGATCTCCCGCGCCACCAGGGGGTAGTGCGTGCATCCCAGCACCACGGAGTCGCAGTTCCCGGGGGTTCGCCCGGCTGCGTCGGCGATCGCCTCCGTCGCCGCGGCCATGTCGCCGTGGTCGATCGCCTCGGCCAGACCGGGGCATGCGACACGCGCGACGGGCCGGCCGTTCGCGTGGTCCGCGATCAGGCGATCCTGATAGGCACTCGCCGTGGTCCGGACGGTGGCCCACACGGCGATGTTCCGGCCGGTCGCCGCGGCCGATTTCACGGCGGGCACGGTACCGATCACGGGTACGCGCGGTTCGAACTCCGCGCGCAGAGCGTCGATCGCGGTGACGGTGGCGGTGTTGCAGGGGACCACGATGGCCTCCGCGCCCCGCTGGACCGCCAGTCGGGCGGTGCTGAGCAGACGGTCCGTGACGAAGGAGGCCGTTCTCGGGCCCCAGGGGGCGCCGTCGGGGTCCAGGAACAGCAGCAGATCGAGTTCCGGGGCGAGGTGCCGAAGCCATCCCGTGGTGGGAAGGAGGCCGAATCCTGAGTCGATCAATGCCACTGTCATGGGGGGCAAGCTACCAACCGGGGCTCGCCGCCCGGCCGGACCGGCACGGTCCGGGGACCGCTGCGAAGCTCCCCGGACCCGGGGCCTGTCAGGGCGTGACGACGCGGGGACCGGCGAACACCGAGTTGTCGATGACGAGGTCCATCCGCGGCAGCGGATCGGCCTCCGCCAGGTACAGGCGCTGCGCCGGCAGATAGCGGTCGCGGTGGATCGCCTCCGCTTCGGACCCGGCCCAGTCCTGGTCCCGTTCCGCCCCGCGCCGTACCGACAGTTCCGCGTCCACCCGCAGCCAGATCCGGAAGTCCCAGTAGGCGTCGATCCGGGGGCGGAAGGCGAAGACACCGTCCACGATCAGCACCGTGTCGGCGGTGAGCGGGGTCTTCTCGGCCGAGTGGTCCAGCTGGGTCAGCGGATCGATCCCGCACAGGGCGCAGGACGTCGCCTCCGGGGTACGGCAGGGATCCAGCAGCAGGCGCCGGACGGCGTCGTAGTCGTAGGCGTTGCGGTAGTAACCCTCGCCGGACTCCCGGTCGTACAGGTGCCGGTCCTTCCACGGCTTCTTGAAGTCGTCGAGCGTCGCCCGGAGCACCGGACGCCCGGTGCCGCCGATCCACTCCGCCAGCTCGTGCCCGAAGCTGGTCTTGCCCGCGGCGGTGAAGCCGTCGATGCCGACCAGCAGCCGGCCCGGGCCCAGGGCGAGAACGCGGCGGGCGACCTGCCCGACCAGCGCGCTGCGTTCCGCGGAGGCGGCCGGCGGGCAGGGCTGCTGCCAGGTCGAGGCCGAGTACCGTACGTCCACCCGTGCTGATCCCATGCGCTGAACCTACCGGCCGCCGGCGCGGACGGTGGCGCTCACCCCCCGGCCGCCGGGCCGCCCGCCGACGCCGGTGTCACCAGCCCCGACTCATAGGCGGCAATGACCAGTTGGGCCCGGTCGCGGGCGTCGAGCTTGCCCATGATGCGGCTCACATGGGTCTTGGCGGTCAGGGGGCTGAGGGACAGCGCCTGGCCGATCTCGGTGTTGTTCAGGCCGCGTCCGACCAGCGTGAGGACCTGCTGCTCGCGCTCCGACAACCGTGGCAGGACCTGGTCCGGCCCCGGGGCGGTGGCCGGCGGCGCGGCGGGCAACCGCAGGACCCGGGCGATGAGCCGGGCGGTCGGCCCCGGGGAGAGCAGGGCCTCCCCGGCGGCCACGGTCCGGATGGCGTCCAGCAGTTCGGCCGGGCGGGTGTCCTTCACCAGGAAGCCGGAGGCGCCCGCGCGCAGCGCCTCCACGATGTGGTCGTCGGTGTCGTAGGTGGTCAGCACCAGCACACGGACCCCGGCCAGCCCGGGATCGGCGGCGATCCGGCGGGTGGCCTCGATCCCGTCCAGATCGGGCATCCGCACGTCCATCACGACGAGATCGGGCCGGGCCGAGCGGGCCAGGGCGACGGCCTCCCGGCCGGTCCCCGCCTCCCCTACGACGGTCATGTCCCGGGCCGACCCGACGAGCATCGCGAACGCGGCGCGGACCAGCGTCTGGTCGTCCGCGAGGAGCACCCGGACGGTACCTGCGCGGTCGCCGCCGGCCGCCGGGCCGGGCTCGGTGGCCGGGGCGGGACTGGTGGCCGGGGCGGGACTGGTGGCCGGGCCGGGCTCGGTGGCCGGGGTGGGACCTCCCGCCGGGGCGGGGCCGGTGTCCGGGTCGACGGGCGGGGTCGGGCTCAACGCTCATCCTCCAGGGGGAGTCGGCCGTCCAGCGGTAGCAGCGCGGTGACGGTGAAACCGCCGTGCGGGTGGGCCGCGGTCTCCAGGGTGCCACCGATGGTGCGGGCGCGTTCCCGCATCCCCGCGATACCGAAGCCGCCGCCGGCCGGCGCCTCCGGTGCGGTGTGCGCGCCCGGCACCCGGCCGCCGTCGGTGACGGTGACCCGCAGCGCCCGGGCGGCGCCGGTGCCGTCGAGGTGCACCGCCACCCGGACCCGCACCTCCGGACCCGCGTGCCGGACCGCGTTGGTCAGCGACTCCTGCACGATGCGGTAGGCGGCGGCGCCGACCGCGGCGGGCACCGCGACCGGCGCCGCCCCGGCGCGGGTGACACCGGTGGAGCCGGGCCCGGCCGGGCCGGTACCACCCCGGCCGGTGCGGCCCGGGACGGAACCACCGGGCGGGTCCACGGCAGCACCGGGCGGGCCCGCGGGACCGCCGGCGGCCTCCGGGGCGTCGGCACCGAGCAGGCCGGGTTGCACGGCGAGCACCACCTGGGCCCCCGCCGACCTGGCGATCCGGGCCAGGTCGAAGAGCCCGTCGAGCCGGGGCAGCGGGTCCAGGCTGTCGGCCTGCCCCGCGTCGCCGCCCCGCAACACCCCCAGGGTGGTGCGCAGTTCGGAGCGGGCCTCGCGGCAGGTGTCGGCGATCCCGTCCAGCGCGGCGGCGATCGTGTCGCGGTCCAGCTTCTCCGGGTCGGCGATGAGGACGTGCGCGGCCACCGAGGTCTGCACCCCGATCAGGGTGATGCTGTGCGCCAGCAGGTCGTGCAGGTCGCGGGCGATGCGCAGCCGCTCCTCGGTGACCCGGCGGGCCGCCTCCTCCTCACGGGTGCGCTCGGCCCGTTCGGCGCGTTCCACCACGGCCGCGATGTACCGCCGGTGCACCCGCACCATCTCCCCGAACGCCGGGAACGCCAGCACCCAGCCCAGGCTCCGCAGCAGGTCGGCCTCGACGGCGGCACCGTGCTCGGGCGTGAGGATCATGGCCACGGCCACCACCACCATCACCACCGCGACACAGACCACGGTGCGCAGCGGGGGCCCGGCGGCGGCCAGCGAGTACAGCGCCAGCAGCGCGGCACAGGTGCCGGCGATGTGCACGTTGCCCATCGCGTGGTACGGGACGATGGTGACCATCACCAGCGCCAGGGTGATCAGCGGGGCGCGCCGCCGCCACGGCAGCGGCAGTGCGGCGGCGGTGAGCAGCAGCCAGCCGAGGGCGTCGGGGCGCACTCCCCCGGTCTCGGCCACGGTCAGCGCCAGCACCGTCTGCACCAGCAGCACCAGCACGGCGATGGCGAGATCGACGCGGAACGAGCGCCGGGGGTCGCCGCCGGCGCGGTGCAGCACCCGCAGCAGCCGCTCCAGGCGGGACGCGGCCGCGGGCACCGGGCCGGCGGGCGGGCCCGCGGCACCCGGCGGCACGGGCGCGGACGAGGGTCCGGCGGTCGGCACGGTACGGCCCGGCGCGCGGACCTCGAGCGCCGCCGTGGCGGGTGCGGGAAACGCTCCGGCCGCCCGGCCGGTGGACTGTTCGGTCACCGCTCCATCCTCGGGGATCGCGTGCGGACCGGGCCATGGGCCCGGACGGTCGAACGGTCCGGGGCCGGACGCCCGGCCCCGGGCCCGGTGCGGCGCCGGCACCCGGGACGGGGGGCGGGGCACCGGAGGTGCGACCGGCCCGCCACTGCCTGCCGGAGGAGGGCCCGCCGGCCGGGGGCCGCCGGCGGCCCTGGGCAGACCCGAACCCTGGGCGGACCCCGAGCCCTGGGCGAACCCCGGCCGTGAACAGACCCCCGGGCCCTGGGCGGACCCCGGCCGTGAACAGACTCCCGGGCCCCGGGCGGCTCCCGGCTCTGAACAGACCGGCGGGCGCTGGGCGAACCCCTCGTCCTGGGCGAACCCTGACCCTGAACAGATCCTCGGGGTCTGGACGAACCCTGACCGTGAACAGACCGCCCGGCGCTGGGCAGACCCCCCGACCCCGGGCGAACCCCCAACCCTGAACAGACCGCCGGGCCCCGGGCGGACGCCGGAGCCCGTCGCCGGACCAGGGCCCGGCGACCGCCGGTCCCGGCGGGCCCCCGACGGGACCTGGGCGGCGGCCCCCGCGGCCGGACCGGGGCGGCGGCCCCGCGCCGGGACCGCGGCGGCGGCCGCGGCACCGGCGCGTGCCGGTCACGGCACCGGCGCGTGGTCCGTCCGCTCCGGGGCCGGTGTGCGGTCCGCCCGCCGGGAGTTCACGGCCGGCCGGGACAGCGCCCCGGGCCACCACACCCTGCGGCCCAGCGCCACGCTCGCCGAGGTCACCAGGTAGGTGCGGACCAGGAAGGTGTCGAGCAGCACGCCGACCGCGATCACGAAGCCCAGCTCGAAGAGCTGCACCAGCGGCATGTTCAGCAGCACCGCGAAGGTGGCCGCCAGCACCAGGCCAGCCGAGGCGATCACCCCACCGGTGGTGCGGAGCGCGGTGAGAGCCGCGTCCGCCGGTTCCGCCCCGGACAGCGACTCCTCGCGCATCCGGTGCATCAGGAAGATGCCGTAGTCGACGCCGAGCGCCACCAGGAAGACGAAGGAGAGCAGCGGCAGTCCCGGGTCGGTGCCCTCCAGCCCGAAGAGCGGTTCGAAGACCAGCCCGCCGATGCCCAGGGACGCGCCCCACACCGCCACCACGGCGGCCACCAGCAGCACCGGGGCGACCAGGCTGCGCAGCAGCGCGACCAGGATCAGCAGCACGGAGAGGAGGACCAGCGGGATGACGATCAGCCGGTCGCGGGCGTTGGTGTCGTCCAGGTCCAGCTGCTGGGCGCTGGGTCCGCCGACGTAGGCGCCCAGATCGCCGTCGAGCCGGTCGCGCAGCGCCTCGATGGTGGCGGTCTCGCCGTCGGTCTGCGGCGGGTGCTGGGCGATCACCGACAGCTCGGTCCACTCGTCGCCGCTGCGCCCGCGTTCGGCCGAGTCGACGCCTTCGGTGGCCCGGGCCGCGGCCAGCGCCCGGTCCGCCCGGTCGGTGGGGGCCATCACCACGATCGGCTGGGAGCTGCGCTCGGGGTAGGCGGTGGCGAGGGTCTCCATCGCCGTGACCGACTCCGGTTTGTCGATGAAGCTGTCCTCCTGCTTGAGGCTGCCGGGCAGTCCGAACGCGCCCAGCGCCAGCGCCCCGAGCAGCACCCCGCCGCCGGCCAGCACCGCCAGCGGCCGGCGCCCGGCCGAGCCGCCCATGGCGGCGAACACCGAGGTGCGGGCCTTGGGGCGGCTGCCGTAGGCGGGGACCAGCGGCCAGAACACCCGGCGGCCGAACAGCACCAGCAGCGCGGGCAGCAGGGTGATCATCGCCAGCAGCGCGCAGAGCACGCCGACCGCGGCGATCGGGCCCATGCCGCGGCTGCTGTTGAGGTCGGCGGCGAGCAGGCACAGCAGTCCGGCGGCCACCGTCCCGGAGGAGGCGAGGACGGCGGGGCCGCAGCCGCGCAGCGCGGCGGTCATCGCGTCGTACGGCCGCTGGTGGGAGCGGAGTTCCTCGCGGTAGCGGGAGACCAGCAGCAGCGCGTAGTCGGTGCCGGCCCCGAAGACCAGGATGGTCATCACCCCGGAGCTCTGGCCGGACACGGTGGTGCCGAAGACCTGGTTGAGCCCGTAGGCGGCCGCCATCGCGGTGGCGTCGGCGATGCCGGCGACCACCAGCGGCACCAGCCACAGCAGCGGGCTGCGGTAGATGAGGATGAGCAGCACGGCGACGACGGCGACGGTGGTGTAGAGCAGCGGGCCGTCCAGCGAGCCGTAGACCTCCTGGGCGTCGGCGGACAGCGCCCCGGGGCCACCGGTCTCCACCTCCAGCCCGTCACCGCCCTGAGCCACCTCGCGGACCTTCTCGACGAAGTCCTGCCGCGCGTCCTCGTCCTGGCCGGGCGCGGTGCTGGCGACCGGGTACATCAGGGTGCCGCCGTCGTCGGAGGGGATGCCCTCGGGCCGTCCGGGGCGGGTGAGTTCGTGGTCGCGGGCGATCTCCGCGGTCTGCCGGGCGGCGGTGCGGCGGTCGGTCTCGGTCAGACCGCCGTCGCGGTGGTAGACGAGGACCAGTTCGGTGGCCTCGCCGCCGGGCAGGGCGTCCTGGATCTCGGCGACCTGGGTGGAGTCGGCGCTCGCCGGCAGGTAGTCCACGGCCCGGTCCCGCTGTACGTCGCCGAGCTTGCCGGCGAGCGGTCCCGCGACGGCGAGCACGGCGATCCACAGGGCGACCAGCACCCAGGGCAGTGCGGTACGTCTGCGCGGACCGGCCTGGGCGGCCCGCGGTGCCTCGGTGTCGGCTGGTGTCTTCATACCCACCAGGCTTCCGGCGCGGGCGGCCGGGATCGTCGCGCCGGCGGCGGAGATCGGGGTTACCCCCCGGGGCGTCCGGTGGGCCGGGTTACTCCCGGGGGAGTAACCCGGTGGGCTCTCAAGGGGCGGGGCCGCGGCCGGCCCGCCGGTGCGGCGGACCCCGTCCTGCCTCGGAGGACGGCCTCGCGGGCGGCCGGGCCCCGCCCCGCCCCCACCCCCGGTTCCGGTCGGCCGCACGCCGGCCGGAACCGGGTCACCCGGCGGGCCCGCCGCTTCCCCTGAAGGCGGCGGGCCCGCCGTGCTCTCCGCGGCCCGTCCCCGGATGGGGGCCCGGGGACGGGCCGCGGGGGTCCGGTCCGGTCACCCGACGGGAGGCGGAGCGGGTGACCGGTGCCCGGGCCCGCTGTGGGTCACCGGTCGGTCAGCGGATCCTCACAGACCGGCCTTGAACAGCAGCTTGTTCGGGGTGCTGCCCACGTTGCCGCCGATCGCGCCGGTGGTGGAGTTGGCGACCAGCCACTGGTTGACGGTGGCCGAGGAGGCGTCACCGTGGTTCGCCTTGTACAGCGCGGCGACGCCCGCGACGTGCGGGGACGCCATCGAGGTGCCGCTCATCGCGGTGCTGCCGCCGCCCATCCGGGCCGAGGTGATGGAGACCCCGGGCGCGTAGATGTCGGTGCAGGAGCCGTAGTTGCTGAACGACGCCTTGCGGTCGCCGCTGTCCGAGGCGGCCACCGTGATGGGGCCGGTGGCGCTGGCCGGGGAGACGTTGCAGGCGTCCTGGTTCTCGTTGCCCGCCGCGACGGCCAGGTGGACGCCGGAGTTGGCCAGGTTGGTCGCCGCGTTGTTCAGCGCGGTGGAGTAGCCGCCGCCCAGCGAGGCGTTGGCGACCGCGGGCTTGACGGCGTTCTGCCGGACCCAGTCGAACCCGGCGACGATGCCGGAGGTGGAGCCGGAGCCCTGGCAGTTCAGCACCTTGACCCCGCGCAGCTGCACCCCCTTGGCGACGCCGTAGGTGTTGCCGCCGACCGTGCCCGCCACATGCGTGCCGTGGCCGTGGCAGTCGGCGCCGTTGCCGCCGAAGGCGTCGAAGACGTTGCGCGCCCGCCCGCCGAAGTCGGCGTGCCCGGTGTCGATGCCGGTGTCGATGACGTACGCGGTGACGCCCGAGCCGTTGCGGGTGTAGGTGTAGTTGCCGTCCCGGCCGCTGCGCTGGTCTATCCGGTCCAGGCCCCAGGGCGCGTTGGGCTGGGTGGTGTCGGCCCGGAAGGTCTGGTCCTCCTCGATCGCCGCGACGTCGCCGTCCCGGCGCAGCGAGTCGAGCTGGCCCGGGGTGAGCTTGGCCGCGAAACCGTTGATCACCTTGGAGTAGAGGTGCCGCGGCTTGACCTTCTTGTCCCCGGCCAGGTCCTCGGCGTCGACACCCGGCTTGAGGGTGACGATGTAGTTCGACGGGACGGCGGTTCCCGCCTCCGCCTTCTCCACCGCGATCAGCGGGGCGGGGGTGGCGTCCTGGCCGCCGGACGCCGCCACGCTGACCGCGGGGACGAGTGCCGTCGGCACGGCGAGCAGAAGTGCACCGAGATGGAGCCGCTTCATGGCACGCAAACCTTTCTCGACGGCCGGTGCGCGCGCACGGCGCACCGGCCTTGGGGGGAGTGAAAGGGGGCGGACCGCCGGTCGTCGTCCGGCGCCGCGTCGAAACCGTACCGTCGGTAACTGCCCGCTGGACCCGGCCGGATCGGGCGTGGCCGGTCCCGGCCACCGCCGCCCGGGGGCGTTCCGGCGCGCCGCCCGGCGGCCGGGCCGGAGCCCGGCGGAGCGCCGCCCGGCGGCCGGGCCGGAGTCCGGCGGAGCGCCGCCCGGCTCGTCCGCCGCCGACGGCCCGGCCGGGCTGTCGGCGGCTGTCGGCGGCTGTCTGCGGCCCGGCCGATCACCGCTCGCCGACTGCTGGCCGCCGGGGCGGGCGGGGCCTTATCGTGCAGCCATGTCCGGCGAGGAACCCCGTACGAGCGGTCGGCCCGGGCCCGGGCCGCTCGGCGTGGGCGGCGCGGGCGAATCGTGCACGGCACGCGCGGCGGCCGAGGCGCGGGAGGTGTACGTCTCGCTGGTCCGGCGGATCACCGCGTCGGGGGTGCGGGACACCGCCCAGGAGGTGAGGGAACTGGGCTCGCTGCCGGCGGCGCTGAGCCGGTGGCTCACCGAGCGGCACCTGCTGGACCAGCGGCACACCCGGCTCAGCTCCCCCGAACGGGCGCTGCGGGAGCTCCTGCTGGAGCACGAGCGGGAGGTGCGCACCGCGGGCGAGACGCTGCTCCGCAGCGCCCTGGCCATCGACGACGTGCTGGGGCTGCTGCCCACCACCCGGCTCGGCGGCCGGGAGTCGGTGCAGGTGGAGTTCTTCGAGGACCGGGAGGAGCTGCGCAGACGCCTGGAGGAGCTGGACGCGCTCAGCCGCGTCGAACTGCTCGCCATGCGGACCACCTTCCCGGAGCCGGCGGTGCTGCGGGCCAGCCTCGCCAACGACCTGAGGTGGACGGCGCAGGGCAGCGCCGGCCGGATGCTGGTCGCCGCCCAGGCACTGCGCGGGCACGGCGTCGGCCACTTCCTGGACGCGCTCTCCGAAGCGGGCATCGCCGTCCGGGTGGCGCCCACCGTCCCGCTCTACATGAACATCCTCGACCGGGCGGTGACGGTGGTGGCGATCGGCCGGGACGACGACGACGGCGGCCCGGCCGGCGACCTGGTCCTGCACAGCCTGGAACTGGCCCGCTGCTTCCGGCAGGTCTTCGAGCACTGCTGGCTCGCGGCCCGTCCGTATCCGGGCTGCCGCCGGGCGCACGGCGCGGCGGACTTCTCACCGCAGGAGCGGGAGGTGCTCGCGCTGCTCGCGGTCGGCGCCAAGGACGAGGCCATCGCCCGGCGGCTGGGCTGCTCGGAGCGGACGCTGCGGCGGCTGCTGACCCAGATCACCGAGAAGCTGGGGGCGCCGAGCCGGTTCGCCGCCGGGGTGCGGGCCGCGCGCCTGGGGCTGGTCGACTGACGCCGGGCGCCCCGGGGGCGGCCCGCCGGACGGCGCACGGACCGGCTCCCGGGCGGGTCAGGAGGGGGTGCGGATGCCCGCGAGCAGTCGGGCGGTGTCCTCCGGGCAGATCGTCAGCGCCCGCCCGACTGTCTCCAGCACGGCCCGCTCGGCCGGCAGGTAGGGCCCGTCCGCGACCGCGATGCGGGCGCCCTGGAGCAGGATGTTCTCCCGTCCCGCGGGGGCCAGGTGCGGGGCCAGCGGTTCCAGCGCCTCGTGCAGCTCTATCGCCAGCGAGGTGCCGGTGGGCACCTCCCAGCCGGTCTCCTGGGGCGGTTCGAGCGACTCCTGGGCGGAGTCCCGGCGCGTCCCGGGGTGGCGTCCGGTGTCCGCGGCGAGCGCCTCGATCAGGGTGATCAGCTGTTCCTCGTTGCAGTCGGTGTACCCGGCGGCGCGCACCGCGCCGACCGCGGCCTGCCGGACCGGCCGGGCCCCGGTGCCGCCCGCGGCGAGCACCGCCAGCGCGACGGTGTGCACGGCGTCCCGGAGCATCGCGGAGAACCGGGTGGTGGTGGGGTGGTCGAGCGCCTCGGTGCCGAAGCGGCCGTGGCAGCAGGCGCATTCCACCACCGGGGCGACCTGGCCTCGCGGCAGCAGCGGCAGGCCGAGGACGACGATGCGGCGCTGCCCGATCCGGCGGCGGTAGTTGCGGTCCCCGCCGCACTCGGTGCAGTAGAACTCACCGTCCCCGACGGTCCGCCACAGGGTTCGCACGCCCACGATGCACAGGTCCCGGACGCGTCGGCCTTGCGTGTGCACCATGTCGCACCTCCATCAGTCCCCCGCTGCCCAGCGGGCACAGGGGCACTCCCACGGCAACGCCCCCGTGTGGACGTGATGTTAACCACACCCGACTTGCGGCGTCAGTACCCCGTACGGAGACAACAGGCCAAAGGCCCCGGGCCCCGCCCGCCGTGCGCGGCCGGCGGGACCCCGTTCGGGTGACGGTGGTCAGCGGCTCAGCGGGCGGCCCGGTTGACGGCCGAGACGACCGCCTTGAGCGAGGCGCGGGTGGTGTTGGCGTCGATGCCGATGCCCCACAGCACCTTGCCGTCGATCGCGCACTCGATGTACGAGGCGGCCTGGGCGCTCGCCCCCTCGCTCATGGTGTGCTCCTGGTAGTCCAGCAGCCGGGCGTCGACGCCGATGGTGCCGAGCGCGGCGAAGAACGCGGAGATCGGACCGTTGCCGGACCCGGTCAGCACGGTCTCGGCCCCGTCCACGACCGCCTCGACGGTCAGCGTGTCCGTGCCGTCCTTGCCGGTCGTCGTCTGTCCGGTGCGCAGCTGGATCCGGCCCCACGGGTTGTCCGGGTTCGGCAGGTATTCGTCCTGGAAGACCGACCAGATCTGGCCCGGCGTGACCTCGCCGCCCTCGGCGTCGGTCTTGGCCTGAATCGTCTTGGAGAACTCGATCTGCATCCGGCGCGGCAGGTCCAGCTTGTGGTCATTCTTCAGGACGTAGGCGATACCGCCCTTGCCGGACTGCGAGTTCACCCGGATGACGGCCTCGTAGGAACGGCCCACGTCCTTGGGGTCGATGGGCAGGTACGGCACCGCCCACTCGATGTCGTCGACCGTCACGCCGCGGCCCGCCGCGTCGGCCTCCATCGCCTCGAAGCCCTTCTTGATGGCGTCCTGGTGGGAGCCGGAGAAGGCGGTGTAGACCAGGTCGCCGGCGTAGGGGTGGCGCGGGTGGACCTCCATCTGGCTGCAGTACTCGGCGGTCCGGCGGATCTCGTCGATCTGCGAGAAGTCGATCTGCGGGTCCACGCCCTGGCTGAACAGGTTCATGCCCAGGGTGACCAGGTCGACGTTGCCGGTGCGCTCGCCCTGCCCGAACAGGCAGCCCTCGATCCGGTCCGCGCCCGCCATGATCGCCAGCTCGGCGGCGGCGACGGCGGTGCCGCGGTCATTGTGCGGGTGGACCGACAGGCAGACGTGCTCGCGCCGCGACAGGTTCCGGGACATCCACTCGAAGCGGTCCGCGTGCGTCGAGGGGGTGGAGCGCTCCACGGTGGCGGGCAGGTTGAGGATGATCTCGCGGCCCTCCTCGGGCTGCCAGACGTCCATCACGCCCTCGCAGACCTCCAGCGCGAAGTCCAGCTCGGTGTCGGTGAAGATCTCCGGGCTGTACTGGTAGCCGAAGACCGTCTCGTCGCCCAGCAGCTTCTCCGCGTACTCCATCACCAGCCGGGTGCCGTCCACCGCGATCTGCCTGACCTGCTCCCGGGAGCCGCGGAAGACCACCCGGCGGAAGACCGGGGCGGTCGCGTTGTACAGGTGCACCGTCGCGCGGTGCGCGCCGACCAGCGACTCCACGGTCCGCTCGATCAGCTCCTCGCGGGCCTGGGTCAGCACCGAGATGGTCACGTCCTCCGGGATCGCGCCCTCTTCGATGATCGACCGTACGAAGTCGAAGTCGGTCTGGCCCGAGGAGGGGAAGCCGACCTCGATCTCCTTGTAGCCCATGCGCACCAGCAGGTCGAACATCTCCCGCTTGCGGGCCGGGGACATCGGGTCGATCAGCGCCTGGTTGCCGTCCCGCAGGTCGGTGGAGAGCCAGCGGGGGGCCGCGGTGATGCGGTTGTCCGGCCAGGTGCGGTCGGGGATGTCGACGGCCTCGTACCGCCCGTACTTGTGGATCGGCATCCCCGAGGGCCGCTGGGCGACGGTCGCCGCGGTGATGGGGGTGGGACGGCCGACGGCGTTGCCGGCGTTGGCGGAGGAGGAGGTCATGTGCGCGGGGCTCCTGTCGAACGATCTTCGACGGCCGACGGTGAGGCAACACCGAACTCCGCGGGGAGGGGGTCGGCCTACGACTACAGGCCCTCGCCGCGGCAGCTAAGGAGAAGCAGCCCGAAACGCATGATGCGCAGCACCCTAGCCGAACCGGTCGAGGAGTGGTCGTGTCGTATCAGTATGCGGGACGGGCCTCGCGTCATGCCGGAAACGTGAGGAACCACTCGTATTCATCAATCATGGCAGCACGGGGTGACAGCACCGTGACCCACTGCCACATTGCCTGGTATGGATGTCACCAAAAACCCGGTCTTCTGCACGATCGTGCCACCGCACGTCCTCGTCGCACTCGCCCGCGCCGACCATCCGCGGCGCTCCGCGGCCGCCCGACGCACCCTGGAACACGACGCCCTCCAGCGCACCCGCCGCCGCATCACCACCGTCCGCGGCCTGGCCCCCACCGCCCGCGCCGCGTCCGACAAGCCCGACCGGACCATCTACGACGCCCGCCACCAGGAGACGCTGCCCGGCACCAAGGTGCACGCGGAGGGCGACGGGCCGTCCGACGACGCCACCGTCAACCGCGCCCACGCCGGACTCGGCGCCACCTTCCAGCTGTTCCTCGACGCCTACCAGCGGCACTCCATCGACGGCTCCGGCCTGCCGCTGGACGCCACCGTCCACTACGGCGAGGAGTACGCCAACGCCTTCTGGGACGGCGAGCGGATGGTCTTCGGCGACGGCGACGGCGACCTCTTCCTGGACTTCACCATCCCGGTGGACGTCATCGGCCACGAGCTGACCCACGGCGTCACCCAGTACACCGCCAACCTGGAGTACTTCGGGCAGTCCGGCGCGCTCAACGAGTCCCTCTCCGACGTGTTCGGCGCGCTGATCAAACAGCACGCGCTCGGCCAGACCGCCGACCAGGCCGACTGGCTGATCGGCGCCGGGCTGCTCGGCCCGGACGTCAGCGGCGAGGCCCTGCGGTCGATGAAGGCCCCCGGCACCGCGTACGACGACGACGTCCTCGGCAAGGACCCCCAGCCGGGGCACATGGACGACTTCGTCCGCACCAGCCAGGACAACGGCGGGGTGCACATCAACTCGGGCATCCCCAACCGCGCCTTCCACCTCGCCGCCACCGAGATCGGCGGGAACGCCTGGGAGAAGGCCGGTCAGGTCTGGTACGACGTGCTGACCGGCGGTGAACTGGCCACCGACGCCCGGTTCGCCGACTTCGCCCGGCTCACCGTGGCGGCCGCCCACGAGCGGTTCGGCGACGGTGACGAGCACAAGGCGGTCAAGGACGCCTGGACCGAGGTCGGGGTGGAGGTGGAGGCGGCGGACGAGCCGGCCTGAGAACCGCCCGGCGGCCGCCGGGAGCGGTGCGACCGGGTGCCCGGACGCACCGGACCGCGCCGCGGCGGGCGATGCGGGGCGCCGTACCGGGTAAGGATGGTGCCATGCGTATCCGTGTCACCCGCACCGGCGGCTTCGCCGGCATCGAACGCCGGGCCGAGCTGGACACCGCCGGCCGCCCCGACGCCCGTCATCTGGAGGCCCTGGCGCATCAGGCGGTCGAGTCCGGGCCCGCCGCGTCCCCGCGCGGCGTCCCGGACGGCTTCCACTACGAGATCACGGTGGACAGCCGTACCACCCACTGCGCCGACCCCGGGCTCAGCGACGCGCAGCGCGAACTGGTCCGCACCGTCCTCAAGGAAGGCGCCTGAGCCGCGGCGAGCGTCGCGGCTCACGCGCCGGAACGGGGCTAGAAGCCCAGCTTGCGCAGCTGCTTGGGGTCGCGCTGCCAGTCCTTGGCGACCTTCACGTGCAGGTCGAGGAAGACCGGCGTGCCCAGCAGCGCCTCGATGTGCTTGCGCGACTTGGTGCCGACCTCCTTGAGCCGCTTGCCCTTGGGGCCGATGATGATCCCCTTCTGGCTGGGCCGCTCGATGTAGACGTTGGCGTGGATGTCCAGCAGCGGCCGGTCGGCCGGGCGGTCCTCCCGCGGCAGCATCTCCTCCACCACCACGGCGATGGAGTGCGGCAGCTCGTCCCGGACGCCCTCCAGCGCCGCCTCCCGGATGAGCTCGGCGACCATCACCTGCTCCGGCTCGTCGGTGAGGTCACCCTCCGGGTACAGCGCCGGGCCCTCCGGCAGCAGCGGGGCGATCAGGTCCGCCAGGAGGTCCACCTGGCCCGCCCTGCCGCCGGCGCCCTTGTCGCCGGCGACCGCCGACACCGGGACGATCTCCGCCCACTCGATGCCCAGGTCCTTGCCGAGCCGGTCGATGGCGATCAGCTGTTCGGCGAGCTGCTTGGAGTCGACCAGGTCGGTCTTGGTGACGATCGCGATCTTCGGGGTCTTCTTGATCCCGGCGAGCTCGGTGGCGATGTACCGGTCGCCGGGGCCCAGCTTCTGGTCGGCGGGCAGGCAGAAGCCGATCACGTCGACCTCGGCCCAGGTGGTCCGCACGACGTCGTTGAGCCGCTCGCCGAGCAGGGTGCGCGGCTTGTGCAGCCCGGGGGTGTCGACCAGCACCAGCTGGGCGTCGGGGCGGTGCACGATGCCGCGCACGGTGTGCCGGGTGGTCTGCGGCCGGTTGGAGGTGATGGCCACCTTGGTGCCGACCAGAGCGTTCGTCAGGGTGGACTTGCCCGCGTTGGGGCGGCCCACGAAGCAGGCGAACCCGGCACGGTGCGGGGTGGTGCCGCCGCGCGGTGCGGGCTCGACGGGGTGCGGGGTAGGAACGCTCATGCCGCCCATTCTCCCCGATCCCCCGGCCCGCTCCGACCACCCGCCCGCCCGGGGCCCGCCGCCCCGGCCGCGCGGGGTCGCGCGGCGGAGCGGCACGGGCGGCGGACCGGCCGCGGCGGCGCCCCTCACCAAGGTCGCCGGCGGTACCGGTGGCGGTGTCGGTGGCGGTGGCGGTGGCGCGGCTCAGCCGAGCAGGCTGGTGCCGCCCTCGGGGACGAAGCCGTCCAGCGCCTGGTCGATGCGGGCCAGGATCTCCGGGGAGAGCGAGGTCCCGGCCGCGGACAGGTTCTCCGCGATGTGCGCCGGGGTGCGGCTGCCGGGGATCGGCACCACGTGCTCGTCCTGGTGCAGCAGCCAGGCCAGGGCCAGCCCGCTGGGGGTCAGGCCGAGTTCGGCGGCGATCTCGCGGACCGGCGCGAAGCGGTCGTTGTTCGCCTTGAGGTTGCCGGACGAGAAGCCGGGGATGAAGCGGCGGAAGTCGTCGTCCTTGACGTCCTGGACGGTGCCGGTCAGGAAGCCGCTGCCCAGCGGGGACCAGGCGACGACACCGATGCCCAGCTCGCGGGCGGTGGCGTGCAGCTCCGTGTCGACCGGGGCCCACATCGACCACTGGGCCTGCACGGCGGCCACCGGGTGGACGGCGTGCGCCCGGCGCAGCTGGTCGGCGGTGACGTTGGACATGCCCAGGTGCCGGACCAGGCCCTCCTCGACGAGCTCGGCGACGGCGCCGACGGTCTCCTCGATCGGGACCACCGGGTCGGGGAAGTGCGGGTAGTACAGGTCGATGTGGTCGGTGCCCAGGGTGCGCAGCGAGGTCTGCGCGTAGCCGCGTATGTGCCGCGGCTCGGCGTTGACCGCCAGCTGCTCGAAGGAGTAGTTGACGGGGAAGGGGTGGGGCTCGACGCCCTCCGGGAGCCGGAAGCCGAACTTGGTGGCGATCACCACCTCGTCGCGGCGGCCGCGGACGGCCTCGCCCACGATGCGCTCGTTGTGCCCCTGCTCGCCGTAGCCGTCGGAGGTGTCGATCAGGGTGGCGCCCTCGTCCAGCGCGGAGCGCAGGGCGGTCAGGGCCCGGTCGTCGTCGATCTCCCCGTAGACGCCGGGCGAGAGCACCATCGCTCCGAAGCCGATCGCGGAGGTCGTCAGGTCGCCCAGGGCTCGGGTGGGAAGCGCGGTCACGGTGTGGCTCCTCGGAGGCCGGTGATCAGCCGGGGTGGTTTCCCCGACTGATCATCAGCCTCTCGCGCCGGACCGGTCGCGTCCAAGATCTTCCGTGATAACCGGTGGCTATGGACGGGCGCGGCCGGGCCGGGCGGGTGCGGCTCAGGCCGGCTCGGTGGCGCGCAGGACGCCGTCGGGGCCCGCCAGCAGCACCGGGGTGCCGGCCCCGCCCAGGTCCCGCACGGCGGCCCGGTCCTCGTCCGCCACGGCCTCGTCGGCGGAGACCACCGCGGCGGCCTCCAGCGAGGTCGCGCCGCTGGCCACGGCCATCGCGACGGCGGTGCGCAGCGCGCTGAGCCGGAGCGAGTCCAGCGCGACGGTCCCGGCGACATAGGTGCGCCCGGTCTCGTCACGGACGGCGGCACCCTCCGGCACGCCGTTGCGGGCGCGCGCGGAGCGGGCCAGCGTGATGATCTTCTGGTCTTCCGGGTCCAGCGGGGCTGCTTCGCTCATGGGGACGAGGATAAGCGGGCCGGCGCGGGCCCCGACCGGGAGGTCGCACCGCCCGAAGCGCGGGGCCGCCGAGCGCGGGCCCGCCGAGAGCGCGGGCCGCCGGGAGGTCACCACCGGACCGCCGGGAGGACGCACCGCCGGGACCACGGGCCGCCGGGAGGTCAGACGGGAGCGCGGGCGCCGGGAGGGCGCACCGCCGGGACCGCGGGCCGCCGGGGGGTCACACCGACGGGAGGACGCACCACCGAGAGCGCGAGCCACCGGGCGCGCGGGCCGCCCTGGAGGCAGGCCGCCGGGAGGCAGGCCGCCGGGAGGCAGGCCGCCGGAAGGCAGGCCGCCGGGAGGGCCGCGGCGGCACCGCGGACCCCCGGCGGGCGCGTCAGCCCTCGGCCCGCTCCGAGCCGGCGATGCGCACCGGCTCCACCAGCACGGTGACGATCTTGTTCCGGCGGCCGGCGGAGGCTTCGGCGGTCAGCCGCAGCGCCGCCAGGTCCGGCTGCGGACCGTCCTCCGGCAGCGGTATCTCGGCCGCCGCGCCGGCGATCGGGACCCGGCCCAGGAACTTGGCGAGCAGCCCGCCGACGGTCTCCACGTCCTCGTCGTCCAGCACCAGCCCGTACAGCTCGCCGAGGTCGCCGATGTCCAGCCGGGCGGTGACCCGGTAGCGGTCCTCCCCCAGCTCCTCCACCGGCGGCAGCTCCCGGTCGTACTCGTCGGTGATCTCCCCGACGATCTCCTCCAGGATGTCCTCGATGGTGACGATCCCGGCCGTGCCGCCGTACTCGTCGATGACCACCGCGACGTGGCTGCGCTCCTGCTGCATCTCCCGGAGCAGGTCCCCGGCGTTCTTGGTGTCCGGGACGAACGCCGCCGGGCGCATCGCGGTGGAGACCAGTTCCGCCTCCGCGTCCCGGCTGATGTGCGTCTTGCGGGCCAGGTCCTTGAGGTAGACCATGCCGACGATGTCGTCCTCGCTCTCCCCGGTGACCGGGATACGCGAGTAGCCCGAGCGGAGTGCGAGGGTCAGCGCCTGCCGGATGGTCTTGAAGCGCTCGATGGTCACCAGGTCGGTGCGCGGCACCATGACCTCGCGCACCAGGGTGTCGCCCAGTTCGAAGACCGAGTGCACCATGCGGCGCTCGTCGTCCTCGATCAGCGACTCCTTCTCGGCGAGGTCGACCAGCGCGCGCAGCTCCGCCTCGGACGCGAACGGGCCCTTGGCGAAGCCCTTGCCGGGGGTCAGCGCGTTGCCCAGCAGGATCAGCAGCTGCGGGACCGGGCCCATGATCCGGGCCAGCGGCAGCAGCACATAGGCGGCGGCCGTCGCGGTGTTCAGCGGGTGCTGGGCACCGATGGTGCGCGGCGAGACACCCACCGCCACATAGCTGACCAGCACCATCACCCCGATCGCGATGACCAGGGCCTCCCAGGTGGTGTCGAAGGCCCGCACACAGGCGTACGTCACCACGGCGCCCGCGGCGACCTCGCAGGCCACCCGCACCAGCAGGGCGACGTTGAGGTAGCGGGTGGGGTCCTCGGCGACCGCCATCAGCTTCGCGCCGCCGCGCCGCCCGGACCGCAGCGCCTCCTCGGCGCGGAACCGGGTGGTGCGGGCCAGGCCGGCCTCGGCGCAGGCCGCCAGCCAGGCGACCACCACCAGCAGGACGGCGGCGGCGATCAGCTGGCCGGTCATCGGGTGGTGGGGGCCGGGGAGGGGCCCTCGATCCCGCGCTCGGCCCGCCAGCCGTCGACGATCGCGGCCTGCAGGCCGAACATCTCCGCCCGCTCGTCGGGCTCCTCGTGGTCGTAGCCGAGGAGGTGGAGCACGCCGTGCACGGTCAGCAGCTGGAGCTCCTCGTCCATGGAGTGGCCGGTCGGCGCCTCCTCGCCCTGCCGCTTGGCCACCTCGGGGCAGAGCACGATGTCCCCGAGGAGCCCCTGCGGGGGCTCCTCGTCGTCCTTGGACGGCGGCCGCAGCTCATCCATCGGGAAGGACATGACATCGGTCGGGCCGGGCAGGTCCATCCACTGGATGTGCAGCTGCTCCATGGCATCGGCGTCGACGACGATCACCGAGAGTTCGGACAGCGGGTGGATACGCATCCGGGCCAGTGCGTAGCGGGCGACGTCCAGGACGGCCTGCTCGTCGATATCGGTACCGGATTCGTTGTTGACGTCGATCGCCATGGCGCTGTGACTACTGCTTCCCGTTGCGGCTGTCGTACTGCTCGTACGCGTCGACGATACGGCCGACCAGCTTGTGCCGGACCACGTCGGTGCTGGTGAGCATGGAGAAGTGGACGTCGGGGACGCCGTCCAGGATCTCCCGCACCTGACGCAGGCCGCTCTTGGTGCCGTTCGGCAGGTCGACCTGGGTGACGTCCCCGGTGATCACTATCTTGGAGTCGAAGCCGAGCCGGGTGAGGAACATCTTCATCTGCTCGGGGTTGGTGTTCTGCGCCTCGTCCAGAATGATGAACGCGTCGTTCAGCGTCCGGCCGCGCATGTACGCCAGTGGGGCGACCTCGATCGTCCCGGCGGCCATCAGCCGCGGGATGGAGTCGGGGTCGAGCATGTCGTGCAGCGCGTCGTAGAGCGGCCGCAGGTACGGGTCGATCTTCTCGTAGAGGGTGCCGGGCAGGAACCCCAGCCGCTCCCCCGCCTCGACCGCCGGCCGGGTCAGGATGATCCGGTTGACCTGCTTGGACTGCAGGGCCTGGACCGCCTTGGCCATGGCCAGGTAGGTCTTGCCGGTGCCCGCGGGGCCGATGCCGAACACCACCGTGTGCTTGTCGATGGCGTCGACGTACCGCTTCTGGTTGAGCGTCTTGGGGCGGATGGTGCGGCCCCGGTTGGAGAGGATGTTCTGGGTGAGCACCTCGGCCGGGCTCTCCGGAGCACCGCTCTCCCCGTTGTCCGCCGCCCTGAGCATGGCGATCGACCGCTCCACCGCGTCCTCCGTCATCGGCTGACCGGTGCGGAGCACCAGCATCATCTCGTCGAAGAGGCGTTGGACCAGGGCGACTTCCCGCTCGTCACCGGTGGCGTTGACCTCGTTGCCACGTACATGGATATCCGTCGACGGAAAGGCCTTCTCGATGACGCGCAGCAGCGAGTCCCCGGACCCCAGGACCGTGACCATGGGGTGCTTGCTGGGAACCGTGAACTGGGCGTGCGCCTGCCGTCCTGTGGGTGTCTGCGTCATAAGTCGGCTCTGCGGCCTGCTCATCCTCCTCGGGCAGAGTCCGGCTGCTCGCCAGCCTCGATAGTCAAAGGATACGACGGGGCACCGACAAGGCCCGAGTGCTTTTCGGCAGGGTGCCGCGGGCCCGCCGGAGCGTCCGGCCGGGGCTGCGGGGCCCGCCCGGTGGCCGTCCCGGGCGGGCGGGGACGACCGGTCACCAGCCGGTGACGGCCGGTCAGGGCCGCCGGAAGCCGATGGTGGGCACGGCCCGGGCGAGCGGCCAGGGGCGGGGCGCCGCGGGCACCATCCGGTCCAGGAAGTCGTAGCGGTGCAGCGCGGCGCGGTCCTGGGCGGCCGCCGCGTCCCCGGGGGTGCCCGCGTAGGACTTCATGTGCTGCCACCAGGCGGCTACCTCGGCCCAGCCGGGCGCGGAGAGCGAGCCGCCGAACTCCTGTACCGACAGGGCGGCGGTGAGCCCGGCGAAGGCCAGCCGGTCGGCCAGCGGCCAGTCGGCGAGGGTGCCGGTGACGAAGCCCGCCACGAACACGTCCCCCGCCCCGGTGGGGTCCAGCGCCTCCACCGCGATGGCGGGCACCTCGGCGGTCTCCCCGGTCCGCCCGTCGACCGCGTAGGCGCCCTCCGCGCCCAGCGTCACCACCGCCAGCGGCACCCGCTCGGCCAGCGCGTGCGCGGCGGCCCGCGGGCAGTCGGTGCGGGTGTAGCGCATCGCCTCGGTGGCGTTGGGCAGGAACGCCTCGCAGTGCTCCAAGTCGGCGAGGTCGGCCGGGTCCCAGCGGCCGCTGTCGTCCCAGCCGACGTCGGCGAAGATCCGGCAGCCCCCGGCGGCGGCCCGCGCGATCCACCCCTCCCGGCTGCCCGGCACCAGCGCGGCGATCGCGGCCCGCGCCCGCGGGGGCGCGGCCGGCTCCGCGGCGGGGTCCCGGCCGGGGCCCTGGCCGGACCCGGCCGCGGTCAGCGCACCATGCGGCGCGCCGCCGTGCGGTGGCGCCTCGTGACCGTGCGACACCATGGTGCGTTCGCCCTCGTAGGCCATGGACACGGTCACCGGGGAGTGCCAGCCGGGCACCGTGCGGGACCGCGACAGGTCGATGCCCTCGCCCCGCTCCAGGGCGTCCCGGCAGTAGTCGCCGTACATGTCGTCGCCGAACGCGGCGGCGAGCGAGGTGCGCAGCCCCAGCCGGGCGAGCGCGGTGGCCATGTTGGCGACGCCGCCCGGGCTGGAGCCCATGCCGCGCGCCCACGACTCGGTGCCGCGCACCGGAGCGGAGTCCAGTCCGGTGAAGATGATGTCGAGGAAGACCGTGCCGGTGAGGTGGACGTCCCAGGGCGGGTCGCCGGGGCGGCGGAGCGCGGCCAGCGGGTCGAGCAGGGCAGCGGGCAGGGCAGCGGGAGGGGCGAACTGTTCGTCGTCGTGTGTCGTCACCGTACGCTCCGCGGTCGTTCCGTTCTCACCCATCGTCCACCATCACACGGACAGTTCCGGCCACCGTGGCCGGTCGGGCCATGTTGTGTCACTCAACACGCTTGCGCATCAACGGCTTTGCGGGCCACTCTGTGATCCTCCGACCACTGCGCGCACACGGTTCCCGCCGGGTGCCGGCCGGGGGCGCCACCGGACGAGGTCCGGCGGAGGTGGCGGGAGTGTCCTGGTGAAGGGTCCGAAGGGTTCCATGGCAGAACAGACAGCCCCGAGCGCCGCCGGGCAGGGGGTCGCGGGGCGCACCAGCGTGACGCCGGTGACCGCGCACCCGGAGGAGATCCAGCACGTCCGGCGGCAGGCGAACGAGCAGCTGCGCCGCTGGGGCCACGCCAAGCAGGTGCGGCAGGTCGTCGCGCAGGGCATCAGCGAGCTGCTGACCAATGTGCACAAGCACGTCGGTCACGGGGCCCCGTGCACCCTGACGCTGGCCGAGGTGGCCGAGGGGGTGCGGGTGATGGTCCACGACTCCAGCCCGGTGATGGCGGTGCCGGCCGAGGTGGCCTGGGACGCGGACACCGGCCGCGGGCTGGTCCTGCTCACGGCCATGGTGGCCGAGCTGTCCTCGGAGCCGACCGCGACCGGCAAGGTGGTGTCCTTCCTGGTCACCGACCCGGCGGAGGGGTCCGACGACGGCTGGGGACCGGAACGCGCATGAGGTCGCGGGCGACCGTCAGCTCCCCCTCGAAGCCCGCCCGGCGCGCCTGCCGTTCGAAGACGGCCGGGTCGTCGTAGCGCTGCGAGAAGTGCGTCAGCACCAGGTGGCGGACGCCCGCCCCGGCCGCCACCGCCCCCGCCTGGCCGGCCGTCAGGTGACCGTGCTCGGTGGCCAGCCGCTCGTCCTCGTCGAGGAACGTCGACTCGATCACCAGCAGGTCGCACCCCTGTGCCAGCGCGTACACCCCGTCGCACAGCCGGGTGTCCATCACGAACGCGAAGCGCTGCCCGTAGCGCTCCTCGCTCACCTCGTCGAGGGTGACGGTACGGCCGTCCACCACGACCGACCCGGTGCGCTGCAACCGGCCGATCTCCGGTCCGGCGAGGCCGTGTTCGGCCAGCCGCTCGGGGAGCATCCGGCGGCCGTCCGGCTCGGTCAGCCGGTAGCCGAAGGACTCCACCGGGTGGGACAGCCGCCGCGCCTCCAGCAGGTAGCCGGGGGTGCGCGCCAGCACCCCGTCGGCCGCCACCGGCTCCTCGGCCAGCCGCACCGTCTCCCGGTAGGCGGTGGCGTACCGCAGTCGCTCGAAGAACCGCCGGCCGCTCGCCGGGTAGTGGGCGGTCACCGGGTGCGGCACCCGGTCCAGGTTGATGCGCTGGATGACCCCGGCCAGCCCCAGTGAGTGGTCGCCGTGGAAGTGCGTGACGCAGATCCGGTGGATGTCGTGCGCGGCCACTCCGGCGCGCAGCATCTGGCGCTGGGTGCCCTCGCCGGGGTCGAACAGCATGCCCTGGCCGTCCCAGCGCAGCAGATAACCGTTGTGGTTGCGGTGCCGGGTCGGGACCTGGCTGGCGGTGCCCAGGACGACCAGTTCTCGTACGGACAACGTGCTTACCCGGGGGGCCAGTTGAAGCCGCGCCCGCCGAGCACGTGGGCGTGCGCGTGGAACACGGTCTGGCCCGCGCCCGCGCCGGTGTTGAAGATGATCCGGAATCCGGTGCCCTCGACGCTCTCCGCCTTGGCCACCTCGCCGGCGGCGCACAGCACGTCGGCGGCCACGGCCGGTTCGGCGTTCGCCAGCGAGGCGGCGTCCGGGTGGTGCACCTTGGGGATCACCAGGACGTGGGTGGGCGCCTGCGGGTTTATGTCGCGGAAGGCGAGGGTGGTCTCCGTCTCGTGGACCACGTCCGCGGGTACCTCGCCTTTCACGATCTTGCAGAACAGGCAGTCGGCCTGCGGTTCTCCCGCCACCGGTGGGCTCCTCGGGTCGCATGGGCTCGTACGGCTGGTTCCGTACGTAGCCGGGATGCTACCGGGCGGCCCGGCTCCTCGGGGGCGGGTGCCGAGGCGCGCCCGGCGGGCACGGCGCGCCCCGGCAGGCGCACGGCACGGGCACGAGGCGCGGCGCGGTCAGGAAGCGCGGAAGCGCGGCGCGGTCAGGAAGCGCGGAAGCGCGGCGCGGTCAGGAAGCGCGGAAGCGCGGCGCGGTCAGGAAGCGCGGCGGCCGGCCTTGCCGGCGCTGCCGCAGTCGCCGATCACATCGGCCCGGAACACCTGCCGGCCGTCGAGCTTCGCGGTCAGGTCGCCCCGGACGCAGGCGCCTTGGCGCTCATGGGTGACCACGCCCTCCACCCGGATGTCGGCGTCGTTCTTCTCCGCGCGGCCGCGGCAGCGCACGGACACCTCGCGGACCGGCGGCCGGGAGGAACCGCTCCGCCCCACCCGCTCGTCGCCCTTGGCGTCGCCGGAGCACGTCATCCAGCGCACTTGCACATGGCCGCGCTCCAGCGCCTCGGTGGCCACCTTGTCGGTGGTGTAGGCCACCCCGATGGCGCTGAGGCCTCGGTCCTCATCCGGCTCGCAGGCGACGGTCAGCCCGATGACCGCCCCCGTCACGGCGACGACCGCCAGCAGCCTGCCGCCTCGCGCCCGACCACCTCGCACCATCCGTCTCGACACCCGCATGACGGACAGGTTGCCATCGTCGCGAGCCGCTCCGGAAGACGGTCTTCGGCCACACCTTTCACCTGTTACATCATGGGAAGTCAGGAAACAGGGTATGCATCGTGACATGCACCGCCTGCCCGTCGCACCGGCTGCCGGGCCCGGCGGCCGGCGCGGGGGTCCCCACCTCGCGGCTGCCGCCGGGCCCGCCTCCGGTGGCGGCCCGGGCGGCGGGCCGGGACCGCCACGCGGGCCGCGGCCCCGTCACTGCTCGGCGAGCCAGGCGTCGAAGGTGGTCGGCGCGATCCGGGCCCCTTCGCCGGGCAGCAGCACGTCTCCGGCCATGTCCGGGCCGAACACCGTCGACCAGGTCGGCACCAGCCGCACCGTACGGCCGCGCGCCTCGTTGGTCCGCCGGGCCATGTCCACCAGGTCCTGCGGCTCCGGCCCGGCGACGTCGGCGTACCGCTGCCGCGGCCGGCCCGCCGCGATCTCGGCGAGGACGTCGGCCACGTCCGCGGGCGCGATCGGCTGCACCAGCAGGGGCGCGATGGTGGCGACCCCGTCCTGCTCGGTCCAGCTCGTCACCATCGCCGCGAAGTCGTGGAACTGGGTGGCCGGGACGATCGTCCACGGCACCGGTCCGGCGGCCACCAGCCGCTCCTGCTCCCGCTTGCCCGCGTAGTGCGCGTTGCCCTCGATGCGGTCCGCCCCCGCGATCGAGAGCAGCACGTGGTGGCGGACCCCGGCCCGCTCCTCGGCGGCGAGCAGGTTCCGTGTGGTGGTGCCGAAGTACGCCACCGTCTCGTCCCGGTCGCCCGCCGGGCCGTTGACCGCGTCGACGACGGCCTCGACCCCGGCGAGGGCCTCCGCCAGGCCGTCCCCGGTCAGCAGGTCCACGCCGAGTGAGCGGCTGATCCGCACCACCTCGTGTCCGGCGCGTTCGAGGGCGGCGGCGGTGAGCGCCCCGATGTTCCCGGTCGCACCGGCGACTGCGATCCGCATGGTGGTCTCTCCTTCTCTCGCTTCCGAGTGCTGTCCCTATTATGGACTAAACAGATCCATGATGTCTGCGAATAAACTGAGGTGTGTGAAGCTGCCTGTGAGTACGGAATGGGTCCTGCACTGCGCCTCGTCGCTGGCGCAGCTCGACGCGGGCTCCAGTGCGTCGACGGCTCAGCTCGCCGAGTACTACGACCTCCCCGCGGCCTACCTGGCCAAGCAGCTGAAGGCGCTGGTGAAAGCCGGTGTGCTGGCCGCGACCACCGGTCCGCGGGGCGGCTTCCGGCTTGCCCGGCCCGCCGCCGAGATCACCCTGCTGCAGATCGTGGAGGCGGTCGACGGCGCGTCCGCGCCGTACGAGTGCCGGGAGATCCGCCGGCAGGGCCGGGGCGCCCTGCCCGACGAGGAATGCCGCCGGACCTGCGTGCTGGCGGAGAAGATGGCCGACGCGCACCAGGCGTGGCGGGACAGCCTCACGGGGGTCACCCTCGCGGACATCCTCGCCACGCTCACCCCGTCGGCGATGGCCCGCACCCGGCTGCGTCTGACCGGGACGGCATAGCCCCGGGCGTCACCCGGCCCGGAGGAACCGCGCCGGGGCGCCCACCGCGGCGGGCGGCGGCACACCGCCCCGGCGGCGGAGGCGCGCCGGGTACCGCCCGGCGCCCCTGTGACGGGACCCGGGCCGGGACGCGGACCCGGTCGGTGTCAGCGCCGCTCCGGCAGGCGGGCCAGCAGGTGGGTGTCGAGGAAACCCCGCGCGGAGGCCGGATCGTGGAGCAGCCGGGCGACCGTGACGAGCCCGGCCCCGGCCAGCAACTCGGCGAACCGGTCCACCGGCCAGCTGTAGGCGGGCGTCACCTTGTGGTCGAAGCGGACCGGCTCCGGTCCGTCGGTCCCGAAGAACGAGACCAGCAGCAGGCCCCCGGGGGCCAGGACGCGCACCTGCTCGGCGAGGAGCGCGGGCAGTTCCCCGGGCGGGGTGTGGATCATCGAGTAGTGGGCCAGCACGCCGCCGAGCGCGCCGTCCTCGACCGGCAGGGCCTCCATCCGCGCCTCGTCGAACCGCACCTCCGGATGGGCCCGCCGGGCGTGCTCGACCATGGCCGGGGAGAGGTCGAGCCCGAACGCGTCCAGCCCCAGTTCGTGCAGCATGGCCGTCAGATGCCCGGGCCCGCACCCCACGTCGGCCGCGCGCGGGTTCCCGGTCCCGCGCACCAGCTCGGCGAAGGTGCCGATCATGGCCCGCGCGAAGGGCTCCGTCTCCATCCGGTTGTCGAACATCGAGGCGTACAGCTCGACGATCCCGTCGTAGGCCGCCCTGGTCTCGTCCTGGTGATCCGCCACGGGAGAGAAGCTAACACCCGCCCCGGACACGGCAGTTCCCGGTCCCGCGCCGGCCTCGCCCCCGGCACCGGACCCACGTCACCTGACCGGCGCTAGGACCAGCGGCCGGTACGGCCCAGCAGGAGCGCGACCGCGGCGGTGCCGGCCGTGGAGGTCCGCAGCACGCTCGGCCCCAGCCGGTACGGTGCCGCGCCCGCCGCGGCGAAGACCGCCAACTCCTCCGGCGACACCCCGCCTTCGGGGCCGACGACCAGCACGATCCCGCCCGAGGCCGGCAGCTCCGCGGTGGCCAGCGGCGCACTGCCGGCGTCCCGGTCCTCGTGCAGGACCGCGGCGAAATCAGCACCGGCGAGCAACTCCGCCACCTGCTTGGTGCCCATCGGCTCCAGCACCCGGGGGAACCGCACCCGGCGGGACTGCTTGCCCGCCTCCCGGGCGGTGGCACGCCATTTGGCCAGCGACTTGGCGCCCCGGTCGCCGCGCCACTGGGTGATGCAGCGGGACGCCGTCCACGGCACGATCGCGTCCACACCGGTCTCGGTCATCGTCTCCACGGCCAGCTCGCCGCGGTCGCCCTTCGGAAGTGCCTGCACCACCGTGATCCGGGGCGCGGGTTCGGCGTCCACCATGCGGCCGCCGGCCACCCGGAGCACCAGCCGGTCCTTGCCCTCGGCCGCCAGCACCACCCCCTCCGCCCAGGCGCCCTCGCCGTCGGTGAGCACCACCTCCTCGCCGGGGCGCAGCCGCCGCACCGAGACGGCGTGCCGCCCCTCGGGGCCGTCCAGGACGAACTCCCCGGCGCCCGGCACGGAGTCCACCACGAAGACCGGCGCGGTCACGACGCCACTCCCCCGCGCGAGGCGGGCAGGCCGACGAGCGCCTGGTCGAGTTCGGCGGCGAGCAGCTCGACCAGCTGCGCCGCGGGCATCTCCCGGGCCAGCCGGTGCCCCTGGCCCGCCCACAGCGCCATGCCCTGCGGATCACCCGCCTTGGCCGCCGCCTTCCGCAGCCCGGAGGTGAGGTGGTGCACCTGGGGGTAGGCGGCCGGGGCGTACCGGCCGTGCTCGCGCATGAAGCGGTTGACCAGCCCGCGCGCCGGGCGCCCGGAGAAGGCGCGGGTCAGCTCGGTCCGGGTGAACAGCGGATCGGTCATCGCCCGCTTGTGCAGCGGGCTGGCGGCCGACTCCGGACAGACCAGGAAGGCGGTGCCCAGCTGCGCGGCGCTCGCGCCCGCGGCCAGCACCGCCGCGATCTGCGCGCCGCGCATCAGCCCGCCGGCCGCGATGACCGGCAGTTGCACCGTCTCGCGCACCAGGGCGATCAGCGACAGCAGACCGAACCCGGCGCCGGTGCCGTCGGCGTGCGGGTCGTCCCGGTGGGTGCCCTGGTGGCCGCCCGCCTCGACGCCCTGGACGCACACCGCGTCGGCGCCCGCCCACTGCGCGGCCTGGGCCTCCACCGGCGAGGTGACGGTGACCACGGTGCGGGTGCCCGCCTTGGCGAACGCCTCCAGGACGGACCGGGAGGGGCAGCCGAAGGTGAAGGAGACCACCGGGACCGGGTCGTCGAGCAGGATGGCCAGCTTGACCTCGTAGGCGTCGTCGTTGCCCGAGTCGGGGTCGCCCAGCGGGGCCTCGTACCAGGACGCCTCACCGGCCAGTTGCTCGCGGTAGACCTCGACGGCGGACGGATCGGCGGTGGCCGGCTGCGGCATGAACAGGTTCACGCCGAACGGCCGGTCGGTCTGTCCGCGGAGCTGTTTGATCTCCTCGTACATCGCTTCCGGCGTCTTGTAGCCCGCGGCGAGGAAACCGAGACCGCCGGCCTCGGAGACAGTGGCGGCGAGGTGAGGGCAGGAGGCGCCACCGGCCATGGGGGCCTGCACGATCGGATACCGAAAAAGATCGGTCAGCGCAGAGGACATGAACACATCGTGTCACGTTCCCGGCACCGACCCGTAACGGCCTCGGGCGAGTGGCGGAGCCGACCCCACCGGCCCTGATCCGCCCGCCGGCCGCGGACGGCAACGGCGTCGCGGCCCGTCCGGCGGCTCGGTGGCCACCGGTCCGGGCCGCGTGGGCCGTGGGCCCTAACGCCCGTTGAACGCGTCCTTCAGGCGCGAGAACAAGCCCTGCTGGCCTGGCTTGAACTCGCCCGTCGGTCGCTCCTCGCCGCGCAGCTTGGCGAGCCGCCGCAGCAGCTCCTCCTGCTCCGGGTCGAGCTTGCTCGGCGTCTGCACCTCGACGTGCACGACGAGGTCGCCGCGGCCGCCGCCGCGCAGATGCGTCACACCGCGCTGGTGCAGCGGGATCGACTGGCCGGACTGGGTGCCGGGCCGGATGTCGACCTCCTCCAGACCGTCCAGCGTCTCCAGCGGCACCTTGGTGCCCAGGGCCGCCGCGGTCATCGGGATGGTGACCGTGCAGTGCAGATCGTCCCCGCGGCGCTGGAAGACCGGGTGGGAGATCTCGTGGATCTCGACGTACAGGTCGCCGGCCGGGCCGCCGCCGGGGCCGACCTCGCCCTCGCCCGCCAGCTGGATCCGGGTGCCGTTGTCGACACCCGCCGGGATCTTCACCGTGAGGGTGCGGCGGGACCGCACCCGGCCGTCACCGGCGCACTCCGGGCACGGCGTCGGGACGACCGTGCCGAAGCCCTGGCACTGCGGGCACGGCCGGGAGGTCATGACCTGCCCCAGGAAGGACCGCGTCACCTGCGAGACCTCGCCGCGGCCGCGGCACATGTCACAGGTCTGGGCGGAGGTCCCGGGGGCCGCGCCCTCGCCGCTGCAGGTGGTGCACACCACGGCGGTGTCGACCTGGATGTCCTTGGTGGTGCCGAACGCGGCCTCGTCCAGCTCGATGTCGAGCCGGATCATGGCGTCCTGGCCCCGCCGGGTACGCGAACGCGGGCCGCGCTGCGAGGCGGTGCCGAAGAACGCGTCCATGATGTCGGAGAAGTTGCCGAAGCCCGCGCCGAAGCCACCGGCGCCGGCGCCGCCGGTGCTGGACAGCGGGTCGCCGCCGAGGTCGTAGACCTGCTTCTTCTGCGGGTCCGACAGCACCTCGTAAGCGGCGTTGATCTCCTTGAACCGCTCCTGGGTCTTGGGATCCGGGTTGACGTCCGGGTGCAGCTCCCGGGCGAGCCGGCGGAACGCCTTCTTGATCTCGTCCTGTGAGGCATCACGCCGCACGCCCAGGACTGCGTAGTAGTCCGTCGCCACTTACGACTCCGCCAGGATCTGTCCGACGTAACGTGCCACTGCGCGTACCGCTCCCATCGTTCCGGGGTAGTCCATGCGGGTCGGTCCGACCACGCCGAGTTTCGCGACCGCCTCGTCGCCAGAACCGTAGCCGACCGCGACCACGGACGTGGAGTTCAGCCCCTCGTGGGCGTTCTCATGCCCGATGCGCACGGTCATGCCCGAATCCTTGGCCTCACCCAGCAGCTTGAGCAGGACGACCTGCTCCTCCAGCGCTTCCAGCACCGGTCGGATGGTGAGAGGAAAGTCATGTACGAAGCGGGTCAGATTGGCGGTGCCGCCGATCATCAACCGCTCCTCGGTCTCCTCGACCAGGGTCTCCAGCAGGGTCGCCAGCACCGCCGAGACGGTGCCCCGCTCCTCCGTCTCGAACGACTCCGGCAGGTCCTGCACCAGCTGCGGGACGTCGGCGAAGCGCCGCCCCACGACCCGGCTGTTCAGCCGCGCCCGCAGGTCCGCCAGGGCCGTCTCGCCGACCGGCGCCGGGCAGTCCACCATGCGCTGCTCGACCCGGCCGGTGTCGGTGATCAGCACCAGCATGACCCGGGCGGGCGCCAGCGCGAGGAGTTCCACATGCCGGACGGTGGAGCGGGTGAGCGACGGGTACTGCACGACCGCGACCTGCCGGGTCAGCTGCGCGAGCAGCCGCACCGTGCGCCCCACCACGTCGTCCAGGTCGACCGCCCCGTCCAGGAAGTTCTGGATGGCGCGGCGCTCCGCCTGGGAGAGTGGCTTGACGCCCGCGAGCTTGTCCACGAAGAGGCGGTAGCCCTTGTCGGTCGGGATACGGCCCGCGCTGGTGTGCGGCTGGGCGATGAACCCCTCGTCCTCCAGCGCCGCCATGTCGTTGCGCACGGTGGCCGGGGACACCCCCAGCCGGTGCCGCTCGGTGAGCGCCTTGGACCCCACCGGCTCCTCGGTGCCGACGTAGTCCTGGACGATGGCGCGCAGCACCTCGAGTCTGCGTTCGCTGAGCACGCGCTCACCTCCCTGCCCGGCCGGGCTCCGTGGGGCTCTCAGGGCCGCCCCGCTGGCACTCAGCTGCCCCGAGTGCCAAATCCTTCCTGAGTCAGTGTACGGCCGGGTCCCATGGCGGGGGCAAGAGCCGTCCCAGCCCCGGTGGACGGCCCGGCGCACGGCACAACCGGGACCGCACACGGTGGAGTCGGCCGCTCCCGGAGGGCCCGCGCCCCGCGGCACCGGACCGCCCCGCCCGCCGGGCGCCGGCCGTGCCGCCACCCTCCCCGGGCGCTAGCGTCTGCCCCATGGACAGCACTGCGGAACCGTCCGCGCACCGCACCGCCGAACCGGCCGGCTGGGAGCGCCTCGCGCCCGGCGTGGTACGCCGGCGGCTCCCCGGCTGGGACGAGACGATCGGCGCCGTCGCGGGCGAACACGGCGTACTCGTCATCGACACCGGCGCCACGCTGGCCGACGGGGCCATGATCCGCCGCGAGGTCACCGCGCTCTTCGGCCGGCGCCCCACCCATGTCGTGCTCACCCACCCGCACTTCGACCACGTCCTGGGCACCGCCGCGTTCGCCGGCTGCGAGGTGTACGCGGCCGTCGGGATGGCCGACCTGCTCCGCCGGGAGCGGGACGACCTGCGCGAGGACGCCCAACGGCACGGGGTGCCCGGCGACACCGCGGCGGAGGCCACCGACCTGCTGGTGATCCCGCACCACGAGGTGTCCGGGGAGCTCGTGGTGGACCTGGGCGGCCGCCGGGTGCTGCTGGCCAACGTGGGCCCCGGCCACACCGGCCACGACCTCGCGGTCCTGGTCCCCGGCACCCCCGAGGTGGTGTTCTGCGGGGACCTGGTCGAGGAGTCCGGCGAACCGCAGGCCGGGCCGGACGCGATCCCCGCCCGCTGGCCCGCCGCCCTGGACCGGCTGCTCGCGCTCGGCGGCGAGGACGCCCGGTACGTGCCCGGCCACGGCGCCGTGGTGGACGCCGCCTTCGTCCGCGCGCAACGCGACGAGCTGGCCGGTACGCCCGGCGGCGGACCCCCGGCGGCCGGTGACCGGTAACCGCCGCCCACCGGCGTGTCGCCACCGCGGCCTGCCGTTTTTTCGTATCGTCGGCCGGTGCGCAGCAGACGGTACGACCCCGACCTGACCCCTCCGTGGCAGCGGCAGGCCCCGGTGCCGGAGGTTCCCGCGGAGGCCGATCTGGTGGTCGAGGAGGTCGGCACCGGCTTCTGCGGCGCCGTCATCCGCTGCGAGAAGACCGCCCAGGGCCCCACCGTCACCCTGGAGGACCGGTTCGGCAAACACCGGGTCTTCCCGATGGAGCCGCGCGGCTTCCTGCTGGAGGGCAAGGTGGTCACCCTGGTGCGCCCGGCCGCCGCCGGGCCCGCCGGCCCCCGGCTGACCGCGTCCGGCTCCATCGCGGTGCCCGGCGCCCGGGCCCGGGTGGCCCGCGCGGGCCGCATCTACGTGGAGGGCCGGCACGACGCGGAGCTGGTGGAGCGCGTCTGGGGCGACGACCTGCGGATCGAGGGGGTGGTGGTCGAGTACCTGGAGGGCGTCGACGACCTCCCGGAGATCGTCCGCGCCTTCTCCCCCGGCCCGGACGCCCGGCTCGGCGTGCTCGTCGACCACCTGGTGCCCGGCTCCAAGGAGTCCCGCATCGCCGCCCGGGTCACCGGCGAGGACGTACTGGTCGTCGGCCACCCCTTCGTCGACATCTGGCAGGCGGTGAAGCCCTCGTCGCTGGGGATCGCGGGCTGGCCGGCCGTCCCGCACGGCCAGGACTGGAAGACCGGCGTGTGCCGGGCGCTGGGCTGGCCGGAGAACACCGGCGCCGCCTGGCAGCGGATCCTGGGCGCCGTCCGCTCCTACCGCGACCTGGAACCGGAGCTGCTGGGCGCGGTGGAGCGGCTCATCGACCACGTCACCGCGGGCTGAGAACGGCGGCGCGGCCGGTCCCAGGGTTCCGGCCGGGACCGGCTGGCCCGGCGCCGCCGCGGACCGGGTCCCGGGAGCGGTCGGCTTCGCGGGTTCCGGCCGAGCCGCCCGGGCGGTTCCGGCGGGCGGTTCCGGCCGAGCGGGCCCGGCGGGCGGTTCCGGCCGAGCGGGCCCGGCGGTTGCGGCCGAGCGGGCCAGGGGTCTGCCCGGGCCGGCCAAGGGGGTCCGCGCGGCGGCCAGGGGCGGCCAGGGGCGGCCGGTCAGTCCACCAGGTCCCGCACCACCGCGTCCGCCAGCAGCCGCCCGCGCAGCGTCAGCACCGCGCGTCCCGCCCGGTACGGCCCGTCCTCCAGCAGGCCGTCCCGTACGGCGCGCGCCGCGGCCCGCTGCCCCGCCGGGGCCAGCAGCTCCAGCGGGCAGCCCTCGGCCAGTCGCAGCTCCAGCAGGATCCGCTCCACCCGGCGGTCCTCCGCGCTCAGCACCTCGCGGCCCGCGCCGGGCGAGCGCCCCTCGCCGAGCGCCTGGGCGTATGCGCCGGGGTGCTTCACGTTCCACCAGCGCACCCCGCCGATGTGGCTGTGCGCGCCGGGTCCCGCGCCCCACCAGTCGGCGCCGCGCCAGTACAGCTCGTTGTGGTGGCAGCGTGCGGCCTCGGAGGTGGCCCAGTTGGACACCTCGTACCAGGCGAAGCCGGCCGCGGACAGGGTCTCCTCGGTGATCAGGTAGCGGTCGGCGTGCACATCGTCATCGGTCATCGGCACCTCGCCGCGGCGGATCCGCCGGGCCAGCTGGGTGCCCTCCTCGATGATCAACGCGTAGGCCGAGACATGGTCCGGGCCGGCGCCGAGCGCCGCGTCCAGCGACGCGCGCCAGTCGTCGTCGGTCTCCCCCGGCGTGCCGTAGATCAGGTCCAGGTTGACGTGCTCGAAGCCGGCCGCCCGGGCCTCGGCCACGCACGCCTCGGGACGGCCGGGCGTGTGGGTGCGGTCCAGCACCCGCAGCACATGGCGCCGGGCGCTCTGCATGCCGAAGGAGACCCGGTTGAATCCGCTCTCCCGCAGCTCGGCCAGGTAGCGCGGATCGACCGAGTCGGGGTTGGCCTCGGTGGTGACCTCCGCGTCGTCCGCGAGCCCGAACTCGTCCCTGATCGCCGCGAGCATCCGGCCGAGGTCCGCCGCGTCCAGCAGGGTGGGGGTGCCGCCGCCGACGAAGACCGTCCGGACCGGCCGGGGGTCGTCGCCCAGCACCTTGCGGGCGAGCCGGACCTCCTCGACGAGGGTGTCGGCGTAGTTGTCCCGGGAGGCCAGCGCCCCGCCGGAGCCGCGCAGCTCGGTGGCGGTGTAGGTGTTGAAGTCGCAGTAGCCGCAGCGGGACGCGCAGTACGGCACATGCAGATAGAAGCCGAGCGGCCGCCCGGCGGCACCGTCCAGCGCATGGCGGGGCAGCGCCCCGTCGTCGGGCACGGGCTCACCATCGGGCAGTACGGAAGGCATACGTCCCATTGTCCGGCATCGCGGGGACCCGCCGGCACGCCTGGCGACGGCGGGGGACCGCGACGGGGACGGGCGCTGCGGCAGCGCAGCCGGACCCGGGCGCCCGGAACCGAACGGGGGGCGCCACGACCGGGACAGTCGCTCCGGCAGCGCAGCGCCGGACCGGCCCCCTGGCGGCCACGGGCTCCGCGACGGGGACAGGGACGGGGACGGGCGGGGCTGAGCGGTGGCCCCGCCCGCCCGTTCGGCGCCGGCCCGGCCCGGCGGGGGCCTGACCGGCGCGACCGGAGGGGTGCGGAAGGCGACGGAGGAGGGGAGGAAAGCCAGAGAGGGAGGAGTGGGAAGAGAGGGAGGGGAGGGAGGGGAGGGAGGAGGAGAGGAGGGCGCCGGGGAGCGCCCGGCGGTCACGCCTCCCGGGCGCCGGCGTACATCTCCTCGATCAGGCCCTTGTACTCCCGCTCCACCACCGGGCGCTTGAGCTTCAGGCTCGGGGTCAGTTCGCCGTGCTCGACGTCCAGGTCGCGCGGCAGCAGCCGGAACTTCTTGATCGTCTGCCAGCGCTGGAGACCGGCGTTGAGCTGCTGGACGTAGCCCTCGATCAGCTCGTTGACCTCCTTGGTGGCGACGACCTCGGTGTAGGTCCTGCCCTCCAGACCGTTCTCCGCGGCCCAGGCCAGGATCGAGGGCTCGTCGAGGGCGATCAGCGCGGTGCAGTAGTTGCGGTCGGCGCCGTGCACCAGGATGTTCGAGACGTACGGGCAGACCGCCTTGAACTGCCCCTCCACCTCGGCCGGCGCCACGTACTTGCCGCCGGAGGTCTTGATCAGGTCCTTCTTGCGGTCGGTGATCCGCAGGTAGCCGTCCGGCGAGAGCTCGCCGATGTCACCGGTGTGCAGCCAGCCGTCCGGCTCCAGCACCTCGGCGGTCTTCTCCGGCTGGCCGTGGTAGCCCTGCATGATGCCGGGGCCGCGCATCAGGATCTCGCCGTCGTCGGCGATGCGCACCTCCAGCCCGGGCAGCGCCTTGCCGACGGTGCCGGTGCGGTAGTTCTCGGGGTTGAGGAAGCTCGCCGCGCTGGACTCGGTCATCCCGTAGCCCTCCAGGATGTTTATCCCGGCGCCCGCGAAGAAGAAACCGATGTCGGGGGCGAGGGAGGCGGAGCCGGAGACGGCGGCGCGCAGTCGCCCGCCGAACGCCTCGCGCAGCTTCGTGTAGACGAGCTTGTCCGCGAGGGCGTGCTTGGTCCGCAGGCCCACCGGCACACTGCCGGTGCCGGTGCGGCGGAAGTTGTCCTGGTAGACCTGGGCGTACTCGCGGGAGACCCCGGCCGCCCACTGGAAGATCTTGTACTTCGCCGCGCCGCCCGCCCGGGCCTTGGCGGCGACACCGTTGTAGACCTTCTCGAAGATGCGCGGCACGGCGCACATGTACGTGGGGCGGACCACCGGCAGGTTCTCGATGATCTTGTCGATACGGCCGTCGACGGCGGTCGAGTGGCCGACGTAGATCTGCCCGGCGGTGAGCACCTTGCCGAACACATGGGCCAGCGGCAGCCAGAGGTACTGGAGGTCGTCCGGCTTGAGCAGGTTGATGTTGCCGATCGCGACCGCCATGTAGGACCAGGCGTCGTGCGAGAGCCGCACGCCCTTGGGGCGGCCGGTGGTGCCGGAGGTGTAGATGAGCGTGGCGAGCTGGTCCGCGCGGAGCGCTCCCACCTGCTCCCGCACCACGTCCGGCTGCTCGTCCAGCAGGGCCAGCCCACGCTTCTCCAGCTCGGCGAGGGAGAGCACCCAGCCGTCCGGGTCACCCTCGGCCGGCACCGCGTCCGCGCCCTCGATCACCACGACGTGGCTCAGCTCGGGGAGCTCCGCGCGCTTCTCGCGGGCCTTGGCCAGCTGGCCGGCGTCCTCGGCGATCAGCACCCGGCTACCGGAGTCGGAGAGGATGAAGGCGGTCTCCTCGGCGTTGGTGCTGGGGTAGACCGTGGTGGTCGCGGCTCCGGCGCAGAGCACCGCCAGGTCGGTGAGGACCCATTCGATCCGGGTACCGGACGCGATCGCCACGCGCTCCTCGGGACGGACGCCGAGCGCCATGAGACCGGCCGCCATGGCGAACACCCGGTCCGCGGTCTGGCGCCAGGTCAGCGGCGTCCAGTCGTCCCGGCCCTCGCCGGAGGCGGCGGGCACGGGGTAGCGGAATGCCTCGGTCTCCGGCGTTTCCTCGACCCGCTGGAGAAACAGGGTGGCCAGCGACGGCGGCCGGTTGTCAAGCAGCGTCTGTGTGTCGGTCACGGCATCCTCCGGGGCCCGCCTCAGTGCTTATGACTCGCGAGTAACATTCGAGCAGGGTCAGCGTAGAGGCCGTGCCCCGCGTTGGTAAGAGTTCAGACCGACGTTGTTCAAGGTGTGACCGAGTTTCCGGCAGGTCCGGGCCGGGCGTGAGGCGACCGCCGCGGACGGCGCACGCCCGGCCCGGGCCCGGCCCGCCGCCGCGGACTCCGCACGGGCGGCGGGGGCCGGCGTCCGCCGCCGCCCGCGCCTGAGCCCGCCGCGACGGACACGCCCGAGGGGCCCGGCGCGGCGCACCGGGCCCCTCGGGCGGAACCGCCGACCGCTACTTCTTGCCCTTGCTCTGGCCGGAGTCGTCGCTGGACAGCACCGCGATGAAGGCCTCCTGCGGCACCTCCACGGAGCCGACCATCTTCATCCGCTTCTTGCCTTCCTTCTGCTTCTCCAGCAGCTTCCGCTTACGGGAGATGTCACCGCCGTAGCACTTGGCGAGGACGTCCTTGCGGATGGCGCGGATGGTCTCGCGGGCGATCACCCGGGAGCCGATCGCCGCCTGCACCGGCACCTCGAAGCTCTGCCGCGGGATCAGCTCGCGCAGCTTGGCCACCAGCCGGACACCGTAGGCGTACGCCTGGTCCTTGTGGGTGATCGCGGAGAAGGCGTCGACCTTGTCGCCGTGGAGCAGGATGTCCACCTTCACCAGCTGCGAGGTCTGCTCGCCGGTGGGCTCGTAGTCCAGCGAGGCGTAACCGCGGGTCTTGGACTTCAGCTGGTCGAAGAAGTCGAAGACGATCTCGGCGAGCGGCAGCGTGTAGCGGATCTCGACCCGGTCCTCGGAGAGGTAGTCCATCCCGAGCAGGGTGCCGCGGCGGGTCTGGCACAGCTCCATGATCGAGCCGATGAACTCGCTCGGCGCCAGGATCGTGGCCCGCACCACCGGCTCGTAGACCTCGGAGAGCTTGCCCTCGGGGAACTCGCTGGGGTTGGTGACGATGTGCTCGCTGCCGTCCTCCATGAGCACCCGGTAGACCACGTTGGGGGCGGTGGCGATCAGGTCCAGGCCGAACTCGCGCTCCAGCCGCTCCCGGATCACGTCCAGGTGCAGCAGGCCGAGGAAGCCGACCCGGAAGCCGAAGCCGAGCGCCGCCGAGGTCTCCGGCTCGTAGACCAGCGCGGCGTCGTTGAGCTGCAGCTTGTCCAGGGCCTCACGGAGGTCGGGGTAGTCCGAGCCGTCCAGCGGGTACAGCCCGGAGAACACCATCGGCTTGGGGTCCTTGTAGCCGCCGAGCGCCTCGGTGGCCCCGCCCGACTGCTGGGTGATCGTGTCACCCACCTTGGACTGGCGGACGTCCTTCACGCCGGTGATCAGGTAACCGACCTCGCCGACGCCCAGACCGTCCGCGGGCAGCATCTCCGGGGAGTTGGTGCCGATCTCCAGGAGCTCGTGGGTGGCCCCGGTGGACATCATCCGGATGCGCTCGCGCTTGGACAGCTGGCCGTCCACCACCCGGACGTAGGTGACCACGCCGCGGTAGGAGTCGTACACCGAGTCGAAGATCATCGCGCGGGCGGGCGCGTCGGCGACCCCGACCGGGGCCGGGACCCGCTCGACGACCCGGTCCAGCAGCGCCTCGACGCCGATACCGGTCTTCGCGGAGACCCTGAGGACGTCCTCCGGGTCGCAGCCGATGAGACCGGCCAGTTCCTCGGAGAACTTCTCCGGCTGGGCGGCCGGTAGGTCGATCTTGTTCAGCACGGGGATGATCGTGAGGTCGTTCTCCATCGCCAGGTAGAGGTTGGCGAGGGTCTGGGCCTCGATGCCCTGGGCCGCGTCGACCAGGAGGACGGTGCCCTCACAGGCCGCGAGCGAACGCGAGACCTCGTAGGTGAAGTCCACGTGCCCCGGGGTGTCGATCATGTTGAGGATGTGGGTGGTACCCGCGGCCTCCCCAGACAGGGGCGCCCAGGGCAGACGCACCGCCTGGGACTTGATCGTGATGCCGCGCTCGCGCTCGATGTCCATGCGGTCGAGGTACTGCGCGCGCATCTGTCGCTGCTCGACCACGCCGGTGAGCTGGAGCATCCGGTCGGCGAGCGTGGACTTGCCGTGGTCGATGTGCGCGATGATGCAGAAGTTGCGGATGTGCGCCGGGTCGGTGCGGCTTGGCTCCGGCACATGGGTAGGGGTCGCGGGCACGCAGCGTCCTGTGTCTAGGCGGGACTCGGGTGTTGTTCCCCCCATCGTCCCATGACTGGCCGCGAGTGACCGGTTTGGGACGCCGCAGAGGCTGCTGGTAGCCTGGCTCACTGTGCCTCTTGCCCTCTCAGCGCGAGGCGCGACGGGTGTCCGGCAGGGACACCCACCAGTGCCTCGGCAAGGGTGCCCCAAGCGCCCCGGCGGAGGCGCTCCGAAATTCCAGTCGAACCTGAAAAGGCTCATTCGTGGCGAACATCAAGTCCCAGATCAAGCGGAACAAGACCAACGAGAAGGCGCGCCTGCGCAACAAGGCCGTCAAGTCCTCGGTCAAGACCGCCGTCCGCAAGGCCCGCGAGGCCGTGGCCGCCGGTGACCTCGAGAAGGCCACCGTCGCCAGCCGCGAGGCCGCCAAGAAGCTCGACAAGGCCGCCAGCAAGGGCGTGATCCACAAGAACGCCGCCGCCAACAAGAAGTCGGCGCTGGCGCAGCAGGTCGCCACCCTCAAGGGCTGACCCGAGCTTCACCCCGGGGCGTGAGCCCCCTGCCGGGACGGGCATACAGCGGTCCCTCTCACCCGCTCCGACCGGCACTCCGCAGGGCGTCCGAAGGATCCTCCTGCGAGCAGTGACATCGCGCCGCACGCGGCCTGCGTTCGCCACGCGGGTGCGGCGCACACAGCACAGGGCGTACGCGCGGAACCCGCCGTACGTGACGAAGACCTCGCGGTCGTCCTTTCCCCAGGACGCACGCGGGGTCTTCGCGCTGTAGGCGTTCGGGTACCCTTCGCGCATGTCCATACCGGGGGAACCCAATCCGTACGCCCAGCAGCCCGCACAACCGCCGCAGGGCCAGCCGCCGACTCCCAACCCCTACGCACAGGTGCCTCCGCAGCAGCCCGCCCCCGGGATGGCCCCCGGCGCCGTCCCCAACCCCTACTCCCAGCCCACCATGCCCGGCATGCCGATGAGCGGTGCCGCCCCGGGATACGGTCCCGGCGTCCCGCCGCCGCCGGCCGCGGCCGGCGGGCGCAAGGGCTGGCTGTGGGCCGTCGGCGGTGCGGTGGCCGCCTCCGCGGTCTGGGCCGGGGCGGTCTTCGCCACCGGCGGTTTCGGGGGCGACCCCGAGCCCGAACTGGGCGGGTACCAGTACACCGGCGACTACTGCTCCTCCAACGACTTCTCCGCCTTCACCGAGGGTGGTGAGTACCAGAAGGAGGAACCGGAGGACGAGGACAAGGACAAGAACCCGGAGTTCTACGGTTCCGAGCACGCCGCCCTCGACACGATGAACTGCAACATCGACTTCGAGCCGGCCAACGCCGGCAGCGACGACTACTCCAACGCCTGGGTCTACAGCAGCGCGCTGCTGCACAAGAAGACCGACCCCGCACCGGAGTTCGAGGCGCAGTACCGCGCCTACGAGGACCAGAAGTCCGGCACGTACCGCTACACCGTCAAGAAGGTCGACGGCCTCGGCGACGAGGCGTACCTGGTGACCCAGTTCGACAAGGACGAGGAGTCCAGCGACGAGTCGAACGGCGAGTACATGATCCTGGCCGTCCGGGACGGCTGGCTCACCTACTCCCTGACGTGGTCGGAGTACGTATCGAGCAGTTCCTCGTCGGACGACGACTACGACTCCGACTACGACTCGGACTACGACTCCTCGGAGCACATGGCCTCGACCCGCGCCGAGGTGGAGACCATGCTGAAGAAGAGCGCCAAAGCCACCCTGGGCAAGCTCGGCGCCGGGAAGTAACCCCGCGGACACCCCGCCGGGGGGCCGGCGGCCCGGGCCTCACCACGCCCGCTGCCCGGCCCGCGGCGGCCCCGGGAGCGGCCCGGGGCCGGCCCCGGGGTGCGTGGCGGGGTGGCCGGCGCGTGGCGCGTGGCGGGGTGACCGGCGCGTGACGGGGTGGCCGGCGCGTGACGGTGTGCATCCTCCTTGTACGGAAGCAACCGTTTGTACGGGAGCAGCCGTAGGGACCGTCCCGCCCTCGGATAGCCGTACGGACGTCCCGGGAAGCGGGAAGCGGGAAGCGGGAAGCGGGAAGCGGGAGCAACTGTGCGGACCGACCCCGGGGAGCTGCACGGACCGCCCCGGTCAGCTGTACTAACCGCCCCGGGTCAGCGCCCTGCCGCACCTACCTGGGCCGCCCGGCCAGCGGGTCCTCCTCGGCGCGGCGGAAGGCACGGGTCGCCGGGGGCAGCAGGTCGTCCTCGGCACAACAGCCGAGCCGATGCCGGTGCGCGACGGCCCGAGCGGCTCGGACGGCTCGGACGGCTCGGACAACCCGAACAGCGCGGGGCCGCACTGCAGCGGGCGACGCGGCCCCTTCTCGGCACGGACGACCCGGACGGCGCCCGGCCGCACCGGCGCCGGCCGCCGGGGCAGCGGGCTCTCGCACAGCGGACGGGTCGAGGCCGGCACGGTCAGCCGTGACAGCGGGTCCTCCTCGGCACGACGGCCGACGCGGGCCCCCCGGGCAGCAGGTCCCCGCCGTGCGACGGCCGGACCGGTGCCAGCGCGGGCAACCGGAGCAGCCGGAGCAACCGGAGCAACAAGACTTTCCTCGCAGCGGGCGGGCGCACCCCGCGGCGGTCAGCGTCCGCGGCCGGCCCGGGCCGCCCGCGCCACGGTGACCACGGCCTTCTCCAAGGCGTACTCGGGGTCGTCCCCGCCGCCCTTGACGCCCGCGTCCGCCTCCGCGACCGCGCGCAGCGCCACCGCCACCCCGTCCGCCGACCAGCCGCGCATCTGCTGCCGCACCCGGTCGATCTTCCACGGCGGCATGCCCAGGTCACGCGCCAGATCCGCGGGGCGGGCCCCGCGCGGTGCGGAGGCCAGCTTGCCGATGGCCCGGACGCCCTGAGCGAGAGCGCTGGTGATCAGCACGGGTGCGACGCCGGTGGCCACCGCCCAGCGCAGCGCCTCCAGTGCCTCCGCGGTACGCCCCTCCACGGCACGGTCGGCGACGGTGAAACTCGACGCCTCCGCCCGCCCGGTGTAGTAGCGGGCCACCACCGCCTCGTCGATGGTGCCCTCGATGTCGGCGACCAGTTGGGCACAGGCACTGGCCAGCTCCCGCAGATCGCTGCCGATGGCGTCCACCAGCGCCTGGCACGCCTCCGGGGTCGCCGAACGGCCGGTGGCCCGGAACTCCGTACGGACGAACGCCAACCGGTCGGCGGGCTTGGTCATCTTCGGGCAGGCGACCTCCCGCGCCCCCGCCTTGCGCGCCGCGTCCAGCAGCCCCTTCCCCTTGGCTCCGCCCGCGTGCAGCAGCACCAGCGTGATCTCCTCGGCCGGCGCACCGAGGTAGCCCTTCACGTCCTTGATGGTGTCGGCGGACAGGTCCTGGGCGTTGCGCACCACCACGACCTTCCGCTCGGCGAAGAGCGACGGGCTGGTCAGCTCGGCCAGCGTGCCGGGCTGCAGCGCGTCGGGGGCGAGGTCCCGGACATCGGTGTCCGGGTCGGCGGCGCGGGCCGCCGCGACGACCTCCTGCACCGCGCGGTCCAGGAGGAGGTCCTCCTGTCCCACGGCGAGGGTCACGGGGGCGAGCGGGTTGTCGGTCGTACTCTTCCTGGCCATCGCCGACCAGCATCCCACGTGCCACCGACAGCTCCGGCTGACGGACAATGCTGCGGTGAAGGAACGACACGTCCTGGTGCTGCCCGACCGCGACGCGGCCGAAGAGGTGGCCGACGCGCTGACCCGGCGTTTCCCGTGGACCGACGAACCCCGGCTGGTCCGCGACGCCCTGGCCGGGGAGGACGACGCCGAGGACGCGCAGTGGCTGGTCGTCGTGGAGGACCCGGCGGGACGGCTGGCCGAGACGGAACTGCACGAGCTGGCGGAGGGGTACGACGGCTGGCTGGAGGACTACCCCGGCTGACACCCCGCGGGAGGCCCGCCGGCCACGGCCTCGCACCGGCGCCGCACCGGTCCCCGCTCCGCGGCGTCCTCGGACCGGAGACGTAGTTCCCTGGCCGCAGCCGCCCGCCACGGCTCCTTCTTCCGCCCGAGGCGACCGCGCGGCGGACCTCGCTAGCGTGCGAGCAGCGCGGCCCGCACGGGACGCCGCACGAGGGAGTGGAAGATGACGGTGGAATCGGCGCCGGTGCGCAGCCAGGAGCAGCGCAAGCACGACGTCCTGGACCGGCTGGCGCGCGAGGAGGACATCTGGGTCGCCTCGGCTGACAAGACGGGCACCCCCTGCCTGGTGCCGCTGTCGTTCCTCTGGGACGGGCAGACGGTGTGGCTCTCCACCCGCGCGACCAACCCGACCGGCCGGAACCTCCAGGAGACCCGCCGGGTGCGGCTGTCGTTCGGGCACACGCGGGACGTGGTGATCCTCGACGGACGGGTGACGGAGATCATTCCCCGGGACGCCATCCCGCAGCGGACGGGTGACGCGTTCGCGGCCAAGGCGCGGTGGGACCCCCGCAACCCGGGGAACGGCTCCTCCTACCAGTACTTCAAGGTCCTGCTGACCGGCGTGCAGGCGTGGCACGAGGAACACGAGATGGCCGGGCGGCACCTGATGCGGAACGGTGTCTGGGTGGTCTGACCGCGGCACGCGCCGCCATCGGCCCCAGCGGCGGGCCGGCGGAACGGCTCCGGGACCCCGGTACGCCGGACGGGTGTCGGCGGGGGCGCGCCGGCTTCGGCCTCCGCCTCCGGCGGCACCGCGTGGCGTTCCCGGGGGCCTTCGGCGCCGGTTGCCGTGTCTGCCGCCGGTGACCGAGGCCCGCAGGCCCGCCCCTGACCCGATGACGGCGATCGCGCCGTCGGTGTCGGTGCGGACCACGGCCGCCCCGTGGCTCCGGAGCGCGGCGAGGGTCCGCGGGGACGGGTGCCCGTAGAGGTTCCGGGCACCGCAGGAGATGACGGCCAGCCTGGGCTTCAGTCGCCGCATCAACTCCGGGTCCTGATAGGCGGAGCCGTGGTGGGCGACCTTCACCACGTCCATCGTCGGCAGCTCCGGGTAGGCGGCCAGCAGGCCCCGCTGGGCCGGGGGTTCGAGGTCGCCGAGGAGCAGCAGGGTCAGCCCGGCCGTGCGGACCAGCAGGGTGACGCTCGCGTCGTTCGGCTCCTCCGTGGCGGTGACCGCCGCGGCCGCGCCCGCCGGGCCGGCGGAAGGGGCCGGCGGCCACAGCACTTCCCAGGACAGCGGGCCCACCCGCCGCCGCTCCCCCGGGGTGGCGGTGATCACCGGGATGTCCGCGGCCCGCGCCTGTCTGCGGACGTACTCCGCCTGGTCCGGCGGCTCCGCCAGGCCGGTGGTCTCGATCGCCCCGACCGACCGGCCGCGCAGTACGCCGGGCAGGCCGGTGACATGGTCGGCGTGGAAGTGGGTCAGCACCACCAGCGGGACCCGGACGATGCCCAGAGAGCGCAGGCACCGGTCGACGGCGCGCGGCTCCGGTCCGGCGTCCACCACCACGCCCGCGCCGTCGCCCGCGGCCAGCACCAGCGCGTCTCCCTGACCGACGTCGCAGGCGACCATCCGCCAGCCGGGCGGCGGCCAGCCGGTGACGACCCGGGCCAGTGGAGCGGGCCGCAGCAGCACGATCATCAGCAGCAGCGCCCCGGCCGCGCAGACCCACGGACGCCACGGCACGCTCCGCACCACCAGCACGGCCACGCCGGTGGCCGCCACCAGCAGCAGCGCGCCGCCCCAGCCGCCCGGCCAGCCCGCCTCGGCGCCGGGCAGGCCGGCACCGGTCCGGGCCACGGCCGCGATCCACTCGGCCGGCCAGCCCGCCAGCCGGCCGAAGACCTCGGCGACCGGCATCGCCCATGGCGCGGTCGCGAGGGCGGCGAACCCGAGCACGGTGGCCGGGCCCACCGCGAGCTCGGCGAGCAGGTTGCAGGGGATCGCCACCAGGCTCACCCGGGCCGAAAGCATCACGATGACCGGCGCGCAGACGGCCTGGGCGGCGAGGGCCGCGGCCAGCATCTCGGCGAGCCGCGGCGGTACCCCACGGCGGCACAGCGCGGCGCTCCAACCGGGCGCGAGGGTGAGCAGCGCGGCGGTCCCCAGGACGGACAGCAGGAAGCCGGGGCTACGGGACAGCCACGGGTCGTAGAGGACCAGGGCCAGCACGGCGGCCGCCAGCGCGGGAAGCAGGGAACGGCGTCGGCCGGTGCCGATCGCGAGCAGGGTGATCAGCCCGCAGGCCGCCGCGCGCAGCACACTGGGGTCCGGGCGGCAGACCACGACGAAGGCCAGGGTGAGGAGGCCGCCCAGCAGGGCGGTGGTGCGCAGCGGGATGCCGAGGCGTCCGGCGAGACCTCGCCGCTCGGCGCGCGCCGCGAGGTGCGGTGGGCCGACGAGCAGCACCAGCAGGAGCGTGAGGTTGCTGCCGCTGACCGCCAACAGGTGGGCCAGGTCGGTCGCGCGGAACGCTTCGTCGAGCTCGGCCGGCAGCCGGGAGGTGTCCCCGACCACCAGGCCGGGCAACAGTGCCCGGGCATCCGCCCCCAGCCCGTCGGTCGCGGTGCGCAGCCCGGCGCGGAGCCGCCCGGCCGTGCGTTGCAGCGCGTTGGGGTCACCGGTGACCCGGGGCGGTCCTCCGCCGCGGACCCGGAGGACCGCGGCGTACGGCTCGGCTTCCCGCAGCGGAGGCGCCAGCCGGGCGGAGACCCGCAGCCGAGTGGAGGGCAACAGGGCGAGCCAGGACGCCTCGGCCCCGGGGCGGGGCCGGATCGTGACCAGTACGGGGGAACGGTTGGTGGAGACCGTGCCGTCGGGTGCGGTGATCCGGGTGGCCTCGGCTCTGAGGACCACCGTGGTCGGTGCGGACGTCGCACCGCCCACCGGGAGGCGGGCCTGGCGGGGGTCGCCCGTGACCGTCAGCTCGACCGTCGCCTCGGAGTACCGGCCGGCGAGGACGGGCAGTGGTCCGCGGCGCAGTTCCGCCGAGTGCAGACCGGCCACCGCGGCGGCGGCCGAGGCACAGAGCAGAGCCATGGCGAGGGCCACCCCCGCCCCGCGCCGCCCGGCGCTGTCCCCGTCCGCCCGCACCCGGCCGGCCCCGGGAGCGGGCGGACGAGTGAGCCCGGTGCCACCTGGCGCCCCGCTCCGGCCGGCGACGTCCCCGCGCACCCGCTCGCCTCCGGCGCCATCCGCCATCCCCCGGCCGGCCCCCACATCGTCCGCCTGCCCCTGGTCGGCACCAGCGCCGCCCGCCCCGCCCCGCGGAGTGCCGCCTGCTACCCGGATCCGCGCGGCACCGCCCCCGCGCACCCGCCGCGCACCGGCACCGGTTTCCCCCACCCGGACGGCGCCGGCCCCGGCCCCGCAGGTCTCCTCAGCCTCGCCTTCCGCGGCGGCGAGCGGTCCGGTCTCACCGTCCGGTGCGTCGGCGCGTGCGGCATGGGTGCCCCCGGGCCGCGGGCGTCCCGGTCGCTGCCCCGCCTGGATTCGAGCAGTCGGGCCGGGGGCGGCCCGTCCGCGACGGTAATCCCAGCACAGCAGCCCGACCCCGGCGACCAGGGCCGCGGCGCAAGCGGACGCCACCGCACCGCCGGACGACGAACCGAGCGCCAGTGCGGCGGCGATCCACGCCGCGAGCGCGGGGAAGACGAGCCGGAGGTCGGCAGGGCCCTCCTGGCGGGGGTCGGACGCCCCCAGCGGTGACACCGCATCGGCGTGCACCCGTACGCGCCCCGGCCGCACCCCCGCCGCGGCCCTCCCGTTCCTCCCCGGTGCGGTCCTCCCGTTCCTCCCCGGGGCGTCATGCCGGAGGCCGCCGACCACGAGCGGTGGTCCGTCCGGGATGCCGGCGCGAGCCCCGGCCGGATGCCGCGCCGCGGCCCCGGCCTCCGGGGGCGCCACCGTCGGCGTCCGGTCCGCGCCGCTCATGGTCGAACCAGCGGCCGCAGGTCGGCGAAGCGGCGCGCGCCGATGCCGTGGACGTCACGGAGTTCGTCGACCGAGCGGAAACCCCCGTGCTCGGTCCGGTAGTCGAGGATGTGCTGGGCCAGCACCGGTCCGACCCCGGGCAGCGTGTCGAGTTGTTCGGCGGTGGCGGTACTGAGGCTGATCGGGACACCCTCCGGGGCGGTGCCGCTCGCGTTCGCACCGCGAGGCGCGGCACCCGGCGCGGCGGGCTGTCCCCCCGTCGGCGGACCGGGCGCGCCGCCGACCACGATCTGCTCGCCGTCGGTCAGCACCCGGGCGCGGTTCAGGCCGCTGAGATCCGTGCCCCGCCGTACGCCACCGGCCGCGCTGAGGGCATCGGCCACCCGGGAACCGGGCGGGAGCCGGTGGACACCGGGGTCGTGCACTTTGCCCGCCACGTCGACCACCACGCCCCGGCCGTGGCCGGGGGCGCCGCCGCTGGTGGCTGCCGCTGCCGGAGCGGGCGCCGGCAGCGGCGGACCGTGAGGGGTCTGCCCAGTGTCCCCGGACGGAGTGACGGCGGAAGTACCGGACGGGTGTTCGGCGGCGGGGGCGTGCACGGTCTGTGGGCGCCCTGCCCAGAAGTGGTAGGCGGCGAAGCCTGCCGCGACGAGCAGGACGAGGGCCAGTGCGGCGAGGGTCCGAGGCTCGACGCCGCACCTGGTCCGCCACCACAGGGGTAACCGTTCGCTCACCGCGAGCCGGATGCGGTGCCGGCGCCACCCACCCGACGCGGCGCCGGAAGGAGGGAACCCGCCATCCGGTGGCAGCCCAGAGCGCGGAGCCGGAACTGCGGACCCGTCGTCGGAGCCGACGCCGGTCAGGGCGGTGCCGGTGGTGCCGACAGCACCGCGTTCGGTGGCGGCGGCGGTGGCGGCGGTCCGAAGCTCGGCTGTCTCGGCCTGCGGTTCAGCTGTCTCGGCTGCCCGGGGTTCGGCGGTATCGCAGGGGCCTGATCCGGCGGTACCCACGGTGCCGGCAGTGGCGGTGCCGACCGGGCCGACCCCATCGGTCCCCTCCCGGGGGCCGGCCGCGGCTTCCGGTGGCCGGTCGATCCCGATGGAGGGCGGGCCGGTGCGAGTGGCTCCGCCACGGCGGGTGGCCGGGCTCACCGGGCCGTTTCCGGTATGCGGTCGCGTCCCCGGCGGGTGGCGTAGCAGGGCGGCTGCCCGCTCGGCCGTGCCGGAGCTGGGGCGCGGGGTGCGGACCAGACGGTGGGCACCTGATCCGCGCCGCACGCGCGGTCGTCCGTGCGCCGGGCGGTCGATTACGGATTGTGATCGTGATCCCATGAGGCCCGACGGTAGGCGGAGGTCGCCGATCTCGCTGGAGGACCGCGATTCCCGGGGATAACCGGCCAGTTGTGGATAACTCAGCCACTCGGCCGAGGGAACCGGGCCCGGCGGGGCATGCCCAGCCCGTCGATCGGGGATGACTCACCCAGCACGACGCGTCACCACACACATCCGCCACCGTGTGACACCGCACAGACACGCCGCACACATACGCCACGCCGCCGCCCCATCTCCGCGCAACGCGTCACCGCACATTCCGCCACCACAAGATGCGCCTTGAGATGCGCCTTCGCATCCCGCCGGTACCGGTCGCCCCCCGATACCGCGCCTGAGGGGCCGAGCACCCGGACGGCCACCTCCTACCGGGGCGAGACCACGGCCCCCAGCAGGCCGGGGCCAGTGTGAGCGCCGATCACCGCGCCGACCTCGCTCACGTACAGTTCCTCCAGCCCCGGCACCCGGTCCCGCAAGCGGTCCGCGAGCGCTGTCGCCCGCTCGCCGGCCGCCAGGTGGTGCACGGCGATGTCCACCGGGCTCGCCCCGGCCCGCTCCACGACGATCTCCTCCAGGCGCGCGATGGCCTTCGAGGCGGTCCGGACCTTCTCCCGCAACTCGATCCGGCCCTCGTCGAGTTGCAGGATCGGCTTCACCGCCAGGGCCGAGCCGAAGATCGCCTGCGCCGCGCCGATCCGGCCGCCGCGCCGCAGGTAGTCGAGGGTGTCCACGTAGAAGTAGGCCGACGTCGCCTCGGCCCGCTTCACCGCGGCGGCGACGGTCTCATCCAGGGTGCCGCCGCTGTCCGCGGTCTCGGCGGCGGCCAGCGCGCAGAAGCCGAGGGCCATGGCCACCATGCCGCTGTCGACCACCCGCACCGGCACCGGCGCATCCCGGGCCGCCAGCACCGCCGCGTCGTAGGTCCCGGAGAACTCGGCGGACAGATGGAGGGAGACGACACCGGCCGCACCCGCCTCGGCGGCCGCACGGTAGGCGGCGGCGAACATCTCCGGGTTGGGGCGGGAGGTGGTGACGGGTTTGCGCTTCTGGAGCGCCTGGGCGACGGAGCGGGCCGAGATCTCGGTGCCCTCCTCCAGTGCCCGGCTGCCGAGCACCACCGTGAGGGGGACCGAGGTGATGTGATGTCGCTCCATCACCTGCTGAGGCAGGTAGGCCGTGGAATCGGTCACGATCGCGACATGGCGGGACATGACTGGGAGGTTAGCGGGGGACGTGCGGACCCGACAGCGCGGGCCCTCCGGGCCGCACGGTGACAGCGCCCCGGGGGCGCTGCGGATACGCCGCAAGCGGCGCGGCAGAGGCGCCCCGCACCGTGCGGCCGGTCCGCCCCACACCGCGCGGCCGATCCGCCCCACACCGCGCGGCGGGTGCGCCACGCATCGTGCGACGGATGCGCCACGGGCGTGCCACGGGCGGTGCGGCAGGGGCGCCCGCGGCCGGCGCGACGCCCGCCGGCTTACCGGCGGTGGTGCGTGGGTCACCGTACCGTGCGGGTCAGCCGTTCTCCGGGTGGGCGGACCGCTGCCAGGAGTGGCCCGGCTGCCAGGTGTGCTCCGGCGGCGCGTCCAGTGCGGGCCGCGGTGACTCCGCCGTGGCCGGCCCGGCGGCCCCCGGGGTGGCCACGCCAGGAGCCGGCGTGTCTCCGGCGCGCTCGGTGCCCCCGGCGCCCCCGTCGGCGTCCCTGGCGGCCGGGGAGCCCGTGGCGCCGGGTGCCGTCCCCGCGGAGGCGGCGGGCGAGGTGTCCGTGGCTCCGGGCGCCGGAGTCCAGTGCCGCAGGGCGCCGGATTCCATCTCGATCTGGCGGGACAGCTGGGCCAGGTCGTCCTGCGCGAAGCGATGGGCCCGCTCCTGGGCCGCATGGCGCAGCGAATCGGCCGAGGACGTGACCTGCCGGGTGCGCTCGCGCATCTCGGGCAGGCGGCCGAGGACGCGGCTCTTGTCGGGCTCCCGTTCCGCTCGCTTCAGCTCGGCGTCGAGTTCGTCGGCGTGGGACCGCAGCCGCTGGAAGAGGGCGAGCGACTCGCTCAGCGAGGAGTCCTCGGCGGCGCCCGCCTGCAGCGCCTGCTCGGTCGCCGTCATGGACTTGCGGAGCGACAGCCGCAGCTGCGCCAGTTCGCCCGCCGGGCCCGGCTGGCCGAAGCTCTTGGCCCGCAGCGCGGTGTCCTCGACGGTGCGCCGTGCCTGGGTGATCGTGCGGTCCACGCCGCGCTTGGCGGCCCGTACCGCCTTGACTCCCAGGTAGATCCCCAGCCCCATGATCACCACGACGAGGAGCGCCAGGATCAGAATCACGGATTCCATCGGTATCCCTAGCCCCTCGCTGTCGGCGCGCGCGTATCCGGACGTGTCGTCCCTCCACGGTAAACGCAGACAGGCCGGACCGGAGTTCCTCGGAGGCCCTGAAACACGGACGGGCAGGGCCGAAGTTCCTGGGAACCCCACCCTGCCCGCGAACCGTTTCGACGGCGCCCGGCCGGTCCGGCCCCGCGCCCGCCGACCGCCGACCGACCGCCAGCCAGCCGCTCGGCGGGCCTGCCGACCGGGCACGGCGGTCAGGCGCCGACGCGGTCACGGCCGCGAAGCGGTCACCCGGCCACCGGAGGCCCGGTCACCCCTCACCCGTCACCCCTCGCCCGCCGCACCTCACCGGTGACCAGTGACCGGTCACCAGTGAGGCCGTGGTGTCCACGGGGTGACGCCGGGGCGCTCCGGTGGGCGGTGCCGTGGCCGTCTCGCCGGTCACGGCCGGGGCCGCCCGCGTCAGTGCTCCGGTGTCATGCCGGAACGATGTTGACCAGCTTCGGCGCGCGCACGATGACCTTGCGGATACCGGCGCCGCCCAGTGCGGCGACCACCGCCGGGTCGGCCAGCGCCAGCTTCTCCAGCTCGTCGTCCGAGATCGTCGGCGGCACCTCCAGCCGGGCCTTGACCTTGCCCTTGAGCTGCACGACGCAGGTCACGCTCTCGTCCACCACGTACGCCGGGTCGGCGACCGGGAAGTCGTGGTGGACCACCGAGTCCTGGTGGCCCAGCTTGCGCCACAGCTCCTCGGCGATGTGCGGGGCCAGCGGCGCGATCAGCAACACCAGGCCCTCGGCGACCGAGCGCGGCACCTCCCGCAACTTGGTGACGTGGTTGTTCAGCTCGGTGACCTTGGCGATGGCGGTGTTGAAGCGCAGCCCCGCCATGTCCTGCCGGACGCCGTCGATCGCCTTGTGCAGGGCGCGCAGGGTCGCCTCGTCCGGCTCGGCGTCGACGACGGTGACCTCGCCGGTGTTCTCGTCGACCACGTTCCGCCACAGCCGCTGCAGCAGCCGGTACTGGCCGACGACCGCGCGGGTGTCCCACGGCCGGGAGACGTCCAGCGGCCCCATCGCCATCTCGTACAGGCGCAGGGTGTCCGCCCCGTACTCGACGCAGATCTCGTCCGGCGTGACCGCGTTCTTCAGGGACTTGCCCATCTTGCCGAGCAGCCGCGAGACCTTGCCGCCCTCGTAGTAGTAGACGTCGTCGCGTTCCTCGACCTCCGTGGCCGGGACCGCGATGCCGCGGGCGTCCCGGTACACATAGGCCTGGATCATGCCCTGGTTGTACAGCTTGTGGAACGGCTCCGCGGAGGAGATGTGCCCCAGGTCGAACAGCACCTTGGACCAGAACCGGGCGTACAGCAGGTGCAGCACGGCGTGCTCGGCGCCACCGACGTACAGGTCGACACCGCCGTGCGGGCGGCCCGCGCTCGGACCCATCCAGTAGCGCTCGATGTCCGGGTCGACCAGCCGCTCGCTGTTGTGCGGGTCCAGGTAGCGCAGCTCGTACCAGCAGGAGCCCGCCCAGTTGGGCATGGTGTTGGTCTCCCGGCGGTAGCGGCGGGGGCCGCGGCCGTCGCCCAGGTCCAGCTCCACGTGGACCCACTCGTCGTTGCGGGACAGCGGGGTCTCCGGGGAGGTGTCCGCGTCGTCCGGGTCGAAGGTGCGCGGCGAGTAGTCGTCGACCTCGGGCAGCTCCAGCGGCAGCATCGACTCCGGCAGCGGGTGGGCGACGCCGTCCTCGTCGTAGACGATCGGGAAGGGCTCGCCCCAGTAGCGCTGACGGCTGAACAGCCAGTCGCGCAGGCGGAAGTTGACGGTGCCTTCGCCGATGCCCCGGGTCTCCAGCCACTCGGTGATCCTCACCTTGGCCTCGGCGACGCCCAGGCCGTCCAGCGAGATCCCGTCCTGGGCGGAGTTCACGATCGTGCCGTCGTACGAGCCGAACGCGTCGTCCCAGTCGGCGGGGTCGGTGCCGCGGTCGTCCGACGGCTCGACGACGCAGCGCATCGGCAGCTCGAAGGCGCGGGCGAAGGCGAAGTCGCGGGTGTCGTGCGCCGGGACGGCCATGATCGCGCCGGTGCCGTAGCCCATCAGCACGTAGTCGGCGATGAAGACCGGCACCCGGTCACCACTGACCGGGTTGACCGCGTAGGCGCCGGTGAAGACGCCGGTCTTGTCCTTGGCCTCGGCCTGGCGCTCCACGTCCGACTTGGACGCGGCCTGCTTGCGGTAGGCGGCCACCGCCTCGGCCGGGGTGGCGTAGCCCCCGGTCCACACCTCGTGGGTGCCCTCGGGCCAGCCGGCCGGGACGATCGAGTCGGTACCGGAGACCAGGTCGTGCTCCGGGGCCAGCACCATGTACGTCGCGCCGAACAGGGTGTCCTGGCGGGTGGTGAAGACGGTGATCGCCGCGTCGGTGCGGCCGTCCACCGCGAAGTCGACCCGGGCGCCCTCGGAGCGGCCGATCCAGTTGCGCTGCTGCAGCTTGATGGCCTCGGGCCAGTCCAGCTCGTCCAGGTCGGTCAGCAGGCGGTCCGCGTAGGCGGTGATCCGCATGTTCCACTGGCGCAGATTGGCCTTGAACACCGGGAAGTTGCCGCGCTCGGAGCGGCCGTCCGCGGTGACCTCCTCGTTGGCCAGCACGGTGCCCAGGCCGGGGCACCAGTTGACCGGCGCGTCCGAGGCGTAGGCCAGCCGGTAGCCGCCCAGCACGTCGGCGCGCTCGACCTCGCTCAGCCCGGTCCACGGGCGGCCGTCGGGCGTGGCGCGCTCACCGGAGGCGAACTGCTCGACCAGGTCGGCGATCGGCCGGGCGCGGCGCTCCTCCTCGTCGTACCAGCTGTTGAAGATCTGCAGGAAGATCCACTGGGTCCACTTGTAGTACTCGGGGTCGATCGTCGCGAACGAGCGGCGCTTGTCGTGCCCCAGGCCCAGCCGACGCAGCTGCGCCTTCATGTTGACGATGTTGGCCTCGGTGGACACCCGCGGATGCGTGCCGGTCTGCACCGCGTACTGCTCGGCGGGCAGGCCGAAGGCGTCGAAGCCCAGGGTGTGCAGGACGTTGTGACCGGTCATGCGGTGGAACCGGGCGTAGACGTCGGTGGCGATGTACCCCAGGGGGTGACCGACGTGCAGCCCCGCACCCGACGGATACGGGAACATGTCCATGATGAACGTCTTCGGCAGCTCGGCGACCGCGGGGTCGCCGGCCAGGTCGCCGGTCGGGTTCGGTGCCTCGTACGTGCCGTCGGCGTCCCAGAAGTCCTGCCAGCGCGCCTCGATGTCGGCGGCCAGCGCGGCCGTGTAGCGGTGCGGCGCGGCCACCTCGGCAGCAGTGTTGGTCTCGCTCATCGTCCTCAAAGCTCCATCGATCGTCTCTGTCAGCGGTACGACTCGTCAGGGTGACGAAACGAAAAATCCCCTCGCACAGGAGGGGACGCCGCGCCGATGCCGACCTTCACCGGTCGGTACTGATCAGCGCGGCCCGCTAAGCAGAAGGCGTACGGCACGCATGGGCTCAGATTACCGCAGGGGGTGAAGCGGGCGCACATGGCTCGACCGAACAGAAAGCGGGCCGTCCGCTTCGGACGACCCGCTTACCTTGGGAGTGGAGCTAAGGAGAATTGAACTCCTGACCTCTTGCATGCCATGCAAGCGCTCTACCAACTGAGCTATAGCCCCAGGTTCAGCACCGCTTGGTTCTTCCGGTTCTTCCCGGTTCCCCTCGGCGGCATCGCCTACATTACACGGACCCCCCGGCCTTCTGCCAAATCGGTTCCGCGCCGCCCGGTCGGCGGCATGGTCCCGACGGCGTCCCGGCGAACCGCGGGGGGCCGGCGGACCGTGAGGGGCCGGCGGACCGTGACGGGCCGGCGGACCGTGAGGGGCCGGCGGACCCGCTGCCCGGATCCGGCGGGCGGGACGGAAGCGGACGGGGGTGGCGGCGGGCCCGGAGCCGGCGGACACCGGTGGACGAGGGGTGGGCAGGGCCGGCGACGAGGTGGGCGCGGCCGGCATGGAGATCTCGGCCGGCGCCGGCGGTCAGGTCCGGAGCGGCCGAGCCGGGCGGGCTCCGGGGGGCGGCCGGCGCGGGCTCCGGACGACGGTGGACGCGGGCCGGGACGGCGGCAGGCGCGGGCCGGAACGGCGGTGGGCGAGCAGGCCGGGACGGCGGAGGGCGAGCGGACCGGAACGGCGGTAGGCGAGCGGGCCGGGCGGCCGGTGCTTCAAGCCGTCGCGAACGAGTAGAAGCGTTTGAGGGTGCAGTGCTCGTCGAGCAGTCGCCCGTAGATGGGTTCCCCTTCGAGTTCGCGGTAGGTCTCGATCGGGTCGCCCTTTATGATCAGCGCCCGCGCGCACTCCACGCACCAGTACTGGTATTCGGGGTTGAGCGGCTCCATGTCCCGCACGATCGGCGTGCCGCTCCCGCACCAGTCGCACTTCCGGCTGTGTGCCCCCATCACTCCGCTCCAGGTGTGGCCGCGGACCCTAGAGGCCGGGCGGACGCTGCTGGCCGGGCGGACCGTACCGGCCGGTGCGGCCGTACAGGCCCGGGAGACGCCGCCGTTGTCATCGCACCATCCATCCCCATCGGCCCCGTCCCCCTTCGGCCGTCCCGATTCTGCCATGCGAAACGGCGCGGGTCAGCGGCGGTGCGGCGGCGTTTGTCGGGTGATCGCTCCACCGTCGCCAACCTCCGGCCGCGGGTGGGGGCCGGAATCCGGAGAGGAGGTGACGGCCCGCCAGAACTCCGACGGCGGGGTCCGGTTGGGCACACCGGACCGATCGCCTCCGGTAGCGGGCCCGGACGCCGATGCCGGATCCCGGCGGCGTGCACCGCGAACCCGGCGCCACAGGGGGCCGGGCCGCCTCCGCAGCGCCGCGTCCCGGACCTGCCCCTGGCGCCGCGCCCCTGGTCGCGCTCGTCAAGTCCTTCCCGTGGCACCGGGCCCGGGCACTCCCCCGACAGCCACGCCCTGACCCTCCTCCGTGACACTCGCGTGGCCCGGGGTGGGCCCGGGGCGCGTGATGGGGGCGGGCCCGCCTCCGCGTGGGAACGGCGCCCTCGCGGCGGTACGCCGCAGGGGAAAAGGCGCGCCCCCCGGACGGGGAGGACCGGGGGGACCACGAGGACCGGGAAGACCGGGAGGGCCAGGGGGGGGCGGGAAACCGGCGGATCATGCAGAAGATCCCGCCTCCCTGGGGGGAGACGGGATCTTCCGTGCTGTGGAGCTAAGGAGAATTGAACTCCTGACCTCTTGCATGCCATGCAAGCGCTCTACCAACTGAGCTATAGCCCCGCTGTTCTCAGCCCCGCCGGGGTTTCCCCCCGCCGTGCCGCGAACAAGATGAACCTTAGCCTGTGACCTGCCCGAATGGGAAATCGGCCGACCGGTACCGGGTCCGCCGCCGGTCGGCGGCCCGCCTAGGCCCGCCGAGACCCGCTTCCGGACGGTGGGCACCGCCCCGGCCGGCCGCTCCGATCACACCGGGAGGTCCGGCGGGCCCGCGTTCCCCGGGCACCCGGTGGTCGCGGTCGGCACGGCGGAGGCGGTGTACCCGGTCCCCCGTCACCCCGCGCGGGGACCTCGGCCCGTCCGCCACGAGCACCGGCCGGTGGTAGGCACCAGGCCCGCCGGGGGCACCGACACGTCGTGGGCCCCGGCCCGCCGTGGCACCGGCCCGTCGTGGGCACCTGCCCGCCGTGGGCGACCGGCCGCCCTCGGGGACCGGGGCCCGGTCCACCGCAGGCGCTTGGTGCCGTTCAGTCGTCGTCGCCGAGCACCGGCTCGGGCAGCGTCCCCGCGTTGTGCTCCAGCAGGCGCCAGCCCCGGGCTCCTTCGCCCAGCACCGACCAGCAGCAGTTGGTCAGTCCGCCGAGTGCCTCCCAGGACCTGGGGTCCAGCCCGAGCAGCCGCCCGATGGTGGTGCGGATGGTGCCGCCGTGGCTGACCACCACCAGGGTGCCGCCGTCCGGCAGCTTGTCGGCGCTCGCCCTGACCACCGGCGCGGCCCGGTCGGCGACCTCGGTCTCCAGCTCGCCGCCGCCGCGGCGGACCGGTTCGCCGCGCTTCCACGCCGCGTACTGGTCGCCGTAGCGCTCGATGATCTCCTCGTGGGTGAGCCCCTGCCAGTGGCCCGCGTAGGTCTCCCGCAGACCGGCGTCGTGCGCGACCTCCAGCCCGGTGAGCACGGAGAGCTCGGCGGCCGTCGCGCTCGCCCGCTTCAGGTCGGAGGCGACGATCGCGTCCGGCTTGAGGGCGGCCAGCAGCCGGGCCGCGCGGCGGGCCTGGGAGACGCCCGTCTCGGTCAGCTCGATGTCCGTGGAGCCCTGGAACCGGCGCTCCAGGTTCCATGAGGTCTGGCCGTGGCGCCACAGCACGATCCGGCGGCCCCTGCCGCCCTTGCTGCCGTTCAGCTCAGCTCACCGACCCCGTCGCCGGCCGCGGACCGCGCCTGGGCGTGCTCCTCGGCCTTGCCGCGGGTGGCGACCGCGTCGGCGGGGAGCTCCAGCTGCGGGCAGTCCTTCCAGAGCCGCTCCAGCGCGTAGAAGACGCGCTCCTCGCTGTGCTGGACGTGCACCACGACGTCGACGTAGTCCAGCAGCACCCAGCGGGCCTCCCGGTCGCCCTCGCGGCGCACCGGCTTCGCGCCGAGTTCCTTGCTCAGCTTCTCCTCGATCTCGTCGACGATCGCCTTGACCTGGCGGTCGTTCGGCGCCGAGGCCAGCAGGAAGGCGTCGGTGATCGACAGGACGTCGCTGACGTCGTACGCGATGATGTCGTGCGCGAGCTTGTCGGCTGCCGCCTGCGCGGCGGCGTTGATGAGCTCGATGGAGCGGTCTGTGGCGGTCACAGGCGGTACTTTCCGGTCGTGGGACGTGATACCTCCAGGGTCTCACGCCCCACCCGCACCGGCGCCAGACGTTTGTTCCAGGCCGCCCCGGGGCCGCGACACCGTTCGGCAGCGGCCGTTCGGCGGGGGCGGCACCGCGGCCTGCCCGGAACCGGCAGCCCGGGGCCCCGGCCGACCGGTCACCCGCCCGCGCGCTCCGTCACCCGGCCGACCGCCGCCCGGCGCGGGCCGCACACCGCAGCCACCGCACCGTCCGCCACCCGCCCGGCCGCGTGGCGGCGGCCGGGCCGGGCGTATCAGCCGGTGGCCCCGGTGGTGCCGCCGGTGGACACGCCCTGCACGTCGCCCGAGCCGCCCGTGGAGCCGGCCGAGGCGGTCCCGCCCGTGGCGGCGGCGTCCCCCGAGGCGGTGCCGCCGGAGCCGGTGGCACCGCCCGGACCCGCGCTGCCCTTGTAGTCCTGGCCCAGCACCACGGTCACGTCCGCGTTGGCCGCGCCCTTGCCCTTGGCCACCGCGCCGGCCGGCAGTCCCAGGGTCTTGGCGACCTCCTTGGCCTGCGCGGCCTGTGCCTGGTCGGTGTAGGTCACCCGGGACTCGGCCTGCGGGGTGCCACCCGCGTCGCCGGCCGCGAGGACCGTGAAGCCGCCGTTGATCAGCGCGATCTGCGCCGCGCTGCCCGCGGTCGGCTTCCCGCTGGCGTTGCGCACGCTGATCCGCGCGGTGCCGCCCGGGTCGGTGTTCTTCACCGTGCCGCCGAGGATGTCCTTGACCACGTGGTCGGTGGCCTTCTCGCTGAGCGTCCCGTCCTGCTCGACGGGGAGCACCGTGGTGTCGTACGCGCCGTTCCTGGCGCGTTCCGCGAGCCGGGCCAGCGAGGCACCCAGCTCCTGCTCGCTCAGCGAGGGGTCCGGGATCTGGGCGAGCGACTGCACCGTGCCGGTGGCGTCGTCCGCGTCGCCGGACATCTTCTTCAGCACCGCGTGCATCACCTGCCCGAAGCGGTCCAGCTGCTCGGTCTGCGGCTCCGCGGGCGCCCGGTAGGTGGCGTAGGCGACCGCGGCCTGGCCGTTGAGCGCCCGCCCCTTGCCGGGCGTGACCAGCGGGTCGGCGCCCTTCCTGGCGGCCGGCACGGTGGTGTCGGCGTCGACGGTGATGCCGTCGACCAGCTCGACCAGGTTCTCCAGGTAGGGGGTGTCCAGCCGCCAGGTGCCGGCGATGTCGGCGCCCAGCAGGGTGCCCAGCGCCTCCCGGGTGGCGTCCGAGCTCTCCTCGACGGAATTGCCGAGGGTGGTGGAGCCGCCTTCCTCGGTGGCCACCGCGAGCGCGTTGGGCAGCAGGACGGCGGTGCCCTTCTCGGTGGTCTCGTTGTCCACCAGCAGCACGGTCGAGGTCTCGCCGGTGCCGCCCGTCTCGTGCAGGTGAAGGACGATCACATCGCGCTTCTGCCCCTTGCCGGACCCGGCCTCGTCGCCGGTGCCACCGGACTGGCCGGGGAGTTGGCCCGCCACCCACAGGTACCCCACGCCGCCCGTCAGCACCACCAGCAGCACCACCGCGAGCGCGATGAGCCGGTTACGGGTCTTGCGGCGGCGCTCGTCCCGCCGCTCGGTGCGGGTCTCGGCGAACTTCAGCCAGTCGATGACGTCCTCGGACTCCTCGTCCGGCTCTTCGAGGAAGGAGAACTGCTCGGTGCGGTACGGGCCGTCCGGCTCCTGGTGCTCCTCGTCGGCCGCCCGGCGGGCGGCCGACGGGTTCGGCGCCGGGCCGCCCGTCCCGGCGCGCTGTCCCCGCTGCCTCCGCTGTCCGGGCACCCCGGGCCGGCCGGGCGCACCGGTCGGCCGGCCGGCGGGCGCGCCGGGGGCCGGCGCGGCCGGGCCGGGTGCGGCGGAACCGGCCGCCGCGGCGGGCCCGCCGTGCGGTGCGCGGTCCGGCCCGGTCGGCCGCTCCTGGGCCGATTCGGTCAGCGGCCGCGCCTGGGGCCGGGCGGGGGTCTGCTGCCGGGGGCCGGCCTGGGGCGACTGGGGCGGTGTCCCGGCCTGCGGGTGGTACGCCTGGGGCGGGCCGGGTTGCTGAGGCGCGCCGGGCTGCTGGGACCCGCCGGATTCGGGGCCGGGATACCGCTGCGCCTCGGGGCCGGGGTACTGCTGGGGATCGGGGCCGGGGTACCGCTGGGGGTCGGGACCGGGCTCCCCGTACTGCCGGCCGTACTGCTCGGGGTACTGCCCGCCGTACTGCTCGCCGTACGACTGACCGCCGTAGCCCTGTCCGCCGTACGTGCCGCCGGCCTGCGGGTCGCCCCAGCCGGAGGCCCCGGCGGAGTCGTACGGCTGCGGGGCGGACTGCCCCGGCTGCCCGGAGTAGGCGGCGTCACCGGACTGCCCGGACTGCCCGGGGTACATGGCGTCACCGGACTGCCCCGGCTGCCCGGAGTACGCGGCGTCACCGGACTGCACCGGCCGGCCGTAGGCGTCGTACCCGTACTCCGGCGACGCGTCCTGCGGCGGCTGGTACACCGGTTGCCCGTAGGCGTCGTAGCCGTACACCTGCGGCTGCCGGCCGTACGGTTCCTGCGCGTACGGGTCCTGGCCGTACGGGTCCTGTCCGTCGTTCACCGGTACCCCTTCAGCAGTCGTGCCGGTACAGCTCGCGCTTGTCGATGTAGCGCACCACCCCGTCCGGCACCAGGTACCAGACGGGGTCCCCGGCCGCGACCCGTGCCCGGCAGTCCGACGAGGAGATGGCCAGCGCCGGGACCTCGACGAAGGAGACCCCGCCCTCGGGCAGCCCCGGGTCGGCGAGTATGTGGCCGGGCCGGGTCACCCCGATGAAGTGGGCGAGGGAGAACAGCTCCTCGGTGTCGCGCCAGGTGAGGATCTGCGCGAGCGCGTCGGCACCGGTGATGAAGAACAGGTCCGACTCCGGGTTGAGCGACCGCAGTTCCCGGAGCGTGTCGGTGGTGTAGGTGGGCCCGCCGCGGTCGATGTCGATGCGGCTGACCGAGAACTGGGGGTTGGACGCGGTGGCGATCACCGTCATCAGATAGCGGTCCTCAGCCGGGGACACCTTCTTGTGGCTCTTCTGCCACGGCTGCCCGGTCGGGACGAACACCACTTCGTCCAGGTGGAAATGAGCGGCCACCTCGCTGGCGGCGACCAGGTGGCCGTGGTGGATCGGGTCGAAGGTCCCGCCCATCACGCCGAGCCGCCGCTTCGCGGACCGTTTCTGCTCTCCCATGCGTGCAGACCCTACTGGGCCCGGCCGGGTGCCGGGGCACGAGGTGCCCCGAACCCGCGGCCCGTCAGCGGCGGCCGGCGGTCCCGTCAGACGGCACCGCTGCCCGGCCGGCCCCCGTTGCCGCCGGTACGGTTCAGCGGTCGCGGTTGAAGCGGGTGGTGATCCACAGCAGCAGCAGCAGGATGAGCAGCGCCGCTCCACCGGTCACATACGGGCTGATGCTCTCGTGGTTGCCGGCGTGTTCGCCGCCCTCGGAGGCGAGGGTGGCCAGGGTGTGGGCGGTGCTGTAAGCGGTCATCGTCGCCAGGACCTATCCGGGATGTGAGCGGGCCATTACGTCTGCCACATGGTAAGCGGGGAGGTCCGGCGCGCGCCGCCGGGGCTCGCGCTCACCGTCGGGGCCACCGCCGAACCACGGTCCGGAGCATGGACCGGACCATGATCCGGACCACGATCCGGACCGCGTCCCGGGCTCGACTCCGGCCACCGCCCGAGGGCCCGGGGCCCCGGCGGAGCCGGGACGGTCCGGTCCGCGGCGGGGCCCGGTGGGGCCGGTGGGGCCGGTAGGGCAGCTGCGGCCGGTCGGGGCGGGTCGGGAACGGCCGGCCGGTCGCCGGACTGGGCCGGACGGGGTACCGGAACGGGCCCGCGGAGCGGTCAGTCCTGCTTGCCGTATCCGCGCAGCAGGAGCCAGGCGAGCAGCGCCATGCCCACCAGGCCCACGACGATCACGATACGGAGCAGGGCGCCGGGCCCGGTGTCACCCGCCTCGACGGCGAGGAGCTGAGGGGTCAGACCAGTCATGTCGGGCATGTCCCCACGGTAACCGCCCGGGTGCGGCGCCCCTAGGGTGGGGGCTGTCCGGGGGACGGGCAACGACAGCAGCCCAATGAGGGGGTCCTGATGAGCGACAGCACGATCCTTGGCGGCGGTGACCAGCCGGGTCGCGACCGGCGGCGGTTCCCGGGAATCTCTTCACGTGCCTACGAGCACCCGGCCGACCGCTCGGCACTGGTGGCGCTCCGCAAGCTGAGCGGCTTCGACACCGTCTTCAAGGCGCTGAGCGGCCTGCTGCCGGAGCGCAGCCTGCGCCTGCTGTACCTGTCGGACTCGGTCCGGGTGAGCGACCGGCAGTTCGCGCACCTCAACGACATGCTGCGGGACGCCTGTTACATCCTGGACCTGGAGAAGGTCCCGGCGATGTACGTCACGCAGAACCCGCAGCCCAACGCGATGTGCATCGGCCTGGACGGGCCGATCATCGTGGTGACCACCGGGCTGGTCGAGCTGCTCGACGAGGAGGAGATGCGCGCGGTCATCGGCCACGAGGTGGGCCACGCGCTGTCCGGCCACGCCGTCTACCGCACGGTGCTGCTCTTCCTCACCGACTTCGCGCTGAAGGTCGCGTGGATACCGCTGGGCAACGTGGCGGTGATGGCGCTCGTGACCGCACTGCGCGAATGGTTCCGCAAGTCGGAGCTGTCGGCGGACCGGGCCGGGCTGCTGGTGGGCCAGGATCTGCAGGCGTCCATGCGCGGGCTGATGAAGCTCGCCGGGGGGCACCATCTGCACGAGATGAACGTGGACGCGTTCCTGGAGCAGGCCGACGAGTACGAGGAGGCCGGCGACCTGCGGGACTCGGTACTGAAGATCATGAACGTGCTGCCGCGCAGCCACCCGTTCACCACGGTGCGCGCCGCCGAGCTGCGGAAGTGGGCCGCGGGCCGCGACCACCAGCGGATCATGGACGGTCACTACCCGCTCCGCGCGGACGACCGGAACACCTCGGTCTCGGACTCCTTCCGGGAGTCGGCCGCCCACTACGCGGACACGGTGCGCTCCAGCCGGGACCCGCTGATGGCCTTCGTCCGCGACATCGCCGGTGGCGCGGGTGACCTCGGCGGACGGCTGCGGGACCGGTTCACCGGCAGCGGTGCGCGCGGCGGCTCCGCCCCGGCCGGAGACGGCACCGGGCCGGACGGCGGCTCCGCCCGCGGGGGCGGCACCGGCCCGGGCGACGGGGGCGCGGACGGGGGCGGCCGCACGGACGGCGGGGGCGCGGGGCCGGGCCCGGTGAACGGGTCCGGGGCGCCCGGGGACGGCCCGCCGAACCGGGGCTGACGGACGGTTCCGGGGCGCCCGGGGCCCAGACGGCCGGGTACCCCGGGGCGGCCGGGAACCGGGGGCGGCCGGGAAACGGCGCGGCCGCGGGCGCGGCGCGCAGGTCAGCGGTCCTTCGCCGACGGCGGGCTGGGCTGCGCGCCCGGGTCCAGCACGCCGCAGAGCGAGGTGGCGGTCCGGCCGGTGGCGTACGGGTCGACACCGCTCGGCCGGTCGCTCTTGGTGGTCTGGTCCGCCAGCAGCGGCCGCAGGTACCGGGAAGTGTCCGCGGCGCAGGACTGCGGACCCGCCTGGACCGAGCTGTACGCCACCTTCAGTCGGTGGTCCTGCACGTCCTGGCTGTCCAGATGGAACCGGACCTCGCGGCGGACGGTGAACAGCGACGCCGCGTCCGCGTCCTTGTCGCCGGCCGGCCGTATCGCGTACACGAAGGTGTGGTCGGCGGTGACCTCCAGGGTGTTCGCGGGACGCTCCACCACCGAGAGCGTGCCGCGCACCCGGACGGGCTCGTCGGTCAGTTCCGCCTGGGCCGGGTCGAAGCGGATCAGCCACCCGGTGGCCGCGTGCCGGCCGTCTTCGGCCGGACGGGTGAAGCTGCGGTCGAACTGCGCGAACTGCTCCGGGTCGAGCAGCGCCCGCACCGGCTGTGCGGAGTCACCGGAGAGCACCTCGCGGTCCAGCGCCGACTCGATGACGTACTCCTTGGCGATGGCCAGGGCGCCCATCACCTCGCTCTCCGAGAAGCTGCCGGTCTGCCGGGCGGCCGGCTGGGTCACCCCCTCGGCCCCGGTCACGTAGTCGGCCGCCGGGCTGTGCGCGAACAGGTCGGTGGGGCGCCCGCCGGGCACCGGGTCGCGGGGGGCCAGCGGGACCACGCTGCTGCGCAGCGGTTCGGCGACCGGCCTCGGCGGCTGCTGGTACGGGTTGCGGATGCCCATGTAGACGGCCGCGGCGAACGCGACGGCGATCACCGCGACCAGGATCAGGGCCTGCCGGGACGGCGCCATCCGGCCCCAGGAGTGCCGGGCCCGGACGGCGGGCGTGTGCTCGCCGATCCGCTGCTGGGCGGAGAACTCCTGGAGGCGGGCAGCCCGCACGAACGATTCGTCGAAGACGACGGATCGGTATTCGTCGTCGCCACCTCCCGGGACGCCCTCGGGGGTGCCCTCGGGTGGGTCGCCAGGCCCGGCCATACCACAAGGGTAGGTCTCCGGGCGCCGCCGTAAACGCCGCGCGGGACGGGTTCGCACGAGGGCGCCGGGCCGGACGGGGCCGGGTGGCCGATCCGCACGGGGGAACGCCCCGGCCGGACGGAACCGGAAGACCGGTCCGCACGGGGGAACGCCCCGGACCGAACGGAACCGGATGATCACGGAGGGCGCGCGGGCCGGGCTGAACCGGAAGGATCACGGAGGGCGCGCGGGGCCGGGCGGAACCGGGTGGCCCGGCCGGGAGGAGCGGCCGGGGAGGAGCCGGCCGGGAGGAGCGGCCGGGGAGGAGCCGGCCGGGAGGAGCGGCCGGCCCGACCGGGGGCGGACCGGCGGGTCAGCCGCCGCCCGGGACGACCGCGGCCGGGACCGGCGCCGCCGGGGCGCCGGAACCGGAGGTGCGCCCGGCCGGCACGCCGGTGGGGTCCGTGAAGAAGCCCTGGGCCTCCGGGGAGGCGCCCGGCCGCTCCCGGGCCGCGCCCTTGGGGTCCTCGGACGGGTTGTCCACCCCGCTGGTGGCCGGTGGCGGGGACGGCTCCTGGCGGCTGCCGGAGGCACCCCGGTAGACCGCGGCGAAGGCGAGCGCCACCACTCCGATGCCCATCAGGACGGCAAGCAGCCAGGCCACCGGGCGGTGCCAGCGGGCGTGGCCGCGGTAGGGCCGCCCGCCGCCGTAACGGCCGTAGGGGCCGAACCCGTCGTCGGCGTCCCCGAACCGGCCGAACCGCTGGTACGTCCCCCGGTCGTCCGGGTCGTCACCGAGTTCGGAGTCCGGGCCGTAGCCGTCGTCGTACAGCTCGTCCTCGGCGGTGGCGGCACCGGTGCGGCGGCGCGCCGCCTCCGCTTCCGCCCGGGCCTCGGCGGCGGCGAGCATCCGCTCCACCGCCGTGGGCTCGTGGATCTCTGCCGAGCGTACGAAATCCTCGTCGAAGACCACGGTGGCGAAGGCGTCCTCCGCTTCCCCGTGGCTGCGGTCGTCGGGCTCGTCGCCGTCCGGGAACGGCCTGCCCCCCACGTCGTCCGGCACCCCATCAGAGTAGACCGGAGCGGTCAATTTGGGCAGGGCGGGCGGAGAAGTCGGGGGGCCGCCGGGCCCCCCGACGCGGCGTCGGCGACCGCCCCGGGGTCAGCGGGTGTGGCCGTCCCCGGTGACGATGTACTTGGTGGAGGTCAGCTCGGGCAGCCCCATCGGTCCGCGGGCGTGCAGCTTCTGGGTGGAGATGCCGATCTCGGCGCCGAACCCGAACTGCCCGCCGTCGGTGAACCGGGTCGAGGCGTTGACCGCGACCGTGGTGGAGTCGACCAACTGGGTGAACCGGCGGGCCGCGGCCTGGGAGCCGGTGACGATCGCCTCGGTGTGACCGGAGGACCACAGCCGGATGTGGGCGACCGCCGCGTCCAGCGAGTCCACCACGGCCGCCGCGATGTCGTAGGAGAGGTACTCGGTCTCCCAGTCCTCCACGACGGCCGGCACGACGGTGGCCGGAGAGCCCTCGGCCAGGGCCAGCACCCGCTCGTCGGCGTGCACCGTCACCCCGGCGTCGGCCAGCGCCACCAGTGCCTTCGGCAGGAAGCGGTCGGCGATGTCCTGGTGCACCAGCAGGGTCTCCGCCGCGTTGCAGACGCTCGGCCGCTGGGCCTTGGAGTTGACCAGGATCCCGATGGCCGTGTCGATGTCGGCGTGCGCGTCGACGTACACATGGCAGTTGCCGGTGCCGGTCTCGATCACCGGGACGGTGGACTCCTCCACCACGGTACGGATCAGCGAGGCGCCGCCGCGCGGGATCAGCACATCGACCAGACCCCGGGCACGCATCAGTTCGCGCACCGAGTCACGGCTCTCACCGGGCACCAACTGCACCGCGTCGGCGGGCAGTCCGGCTCCGCCGACCGCGTCCCGGAGCACCTTCACCAGGGCGCTGTTGGACGCGTAGGCGGAGGAGGAACCACGCAGCAGCACGGCGTTGCCGGACTTCAGGCAGAGCGCGGCGGCGTCCACGGTCACATTGGGCCGGGCCTCGTAGATGATGCCGACGACACCCAGCGGCACCCGCACCTGACGCAGGTCGATGCCGTTGGGGAGGGTCGAGCCGCGTACCACCTCGCCGACCGGGTCGGGCAGCGCGACGACGTCCCGGACGTCCGAGGCGATGGCCCGGACCCGCTCGGGGGTCAGCGTCAGCCGGTCGATGATCGACTCCGCGGTGCCGGCGGCGCGCGCCCGCTCCACGTCCACGGCGTTGGCCTCGACGATCTCCTTGGTGCGCACCTCCAGCGCGTCGGCGATGGCGAGCAGCGCGTCGTCCTTGACGGCACGCGGCAGCGGCGCCAGGTCCGCGGCGGCGGCCCGGGCGCGGTAGGCGGCCTGGAGGACCGGAGACTTGGGCCAGGGATCGGTCAGGGGCGAGGTGGGTGCGCTGCTCATGCCCGAAGCGTACTGAGCGGCGACCGGGTGACCGGCGGGTATTCCGCGGTTCGAGACGCGGGGGCCGGTATCCGGAAAGCCCGCGGTGCGGGCGGGCCCGGTCGGCCGGCGGCGCGCGGCACACCCGCCCGCGGCCGCGTCCGCGCCTGCCGGCGGTCCGCGGCAGGCCAGCTCCGCGGCACACCCTCCACCCGCGTCGGCGGCCGCTGCCGCCGATGCCCCTGCGGCCCCCGCCAGTACCCCCGCGGCCGCCGCCGGTCGGCGGCTCACGCACTCACCCTCCGCGGGCGCCGGCACACCCGCCCGCGCCCGCGCCGGGCCGACCACGCCCCCGGGCCTCCGGCGCGGGGCGGGGATGCCGTGGCCGGCGGGGGGACTGCGCCGCCGGGCCCGCGGGCCACCGGGCCGGCTGCCGCTCAGTAGGGGTGGACGCCCACCCGGGACGCGGGCGGCGGGCCGTGCCCCTCGGCTATCCGCTGGTGGTACGTCTCGCGGTCGATGACCTCGAGTCCGACGATCTCCCACGGCGGGAGCTTGGCGGAGGAGCGGTGCTCGCCCCACAGCCGCAGCGCGACCGCCGCCGCGTCGTGCAGATCGCGGGCCTCCTCCCAGTACCGGATCTCGGCGTGGTCCTTGGCGTACCGGCTGGTCAGCAGGAAGGGGTGGTCGTGGGCGAGCTGTTCCAGAGCCCGTCTGACCTCGGCGAGCGGCGCTTCGGTACCCGAGACGCTGAGCGTGACGTGCCACAGCCGGGAGACCTCCCGGGTCACGCCCGCTCCGCCCCGGGCGGGCTGGACGACGGCGCGGTCCCGGCCGCGGTCCGCCCCGGTCGCGTCGTCCCCCACGCTGGACAGGGCGCGTTCCTCGCCCGCGGCCCTGCGGAGGGCGGCGTCCCCGCCTCGGGGCCGCGCCCCCGGACGCCCTCGTCTCACCGGCGGCCTCCTGATCGGATAGCGCTCCGCCCGCGCGCGGAGCCGTCTGCGTCTGCCACCGCGGAGCCGCCGCCGGGCGGCGCCGCCGCAACAAAGTTGACCAGTCCGGGGGCCGCCGTGGGGCGGTTTTGCCGAAGGTCCCCGCCGGAAGTCTGGACTTGTCACACTTTCCATCCCCGGCCTGCCGCTCGTCAGGGGGACGCCATGGATCGCCGGTACGACGGGGCCACCGGGCGCACGGCCCGCGCGCCATCGCCGCCCGCCCCGACGCAGCGCGTGAGCGGGCGCGCGGCCCCGGTCACGCGCCGTCGGGCGACGCCCGAGCGGGCTCACCGGCGCCTCCGCCGCCACCGCCCCTGCGGCGGGTACCACCCCGGCGCGCGGGGCCCGGCCGTCCGCGCCGCCCTTCCGCGGCCCGGCACGCTCGGCCCCTCAGGCCGGAGTCAGCGGTGCCGGCCCCCGGGCCCAGCCGCCAGCACCGCCATCCCCGGCCCGCACCCCGCCCGAAGGCCGACGGCCGGCGGTCCGAGGTCAGCGACCAGGGCCGGTGGCCGCAGGTCCGGCAGGCCGGCGGCCGCCGGACCGAGATCCCGTGGCCACAGGGTGCGGGGCAGCGGACCGAGGTCGGCGAGCCGGGGCCACCGGCCCGCTTGGCGGCCCGGCGATGCGGTCCACCGCCCGAGGTCAGTGGCCAGCGGGCGCGGGTCAGCAGGCCGAGGTCGGCGGCCACGGGCCGGCGGCCGAGGTCAGCGGCCAGGGAGCGGGGCCGGCAGGCCAGGCCCGGAGGCCGGGGCCAACAGGCCAGGGTCGGAGGTCGAGGCCAGCGGGCAAGGCCCGGAGGCCGGGGCCAGCGGGCCAGGGCGGCGACCAGGGGCCGGCCGGCGAGGTTCGCGGCCGGGGGCCGGCCGGGGTCAGTGGCGCAGCAGCACCAGGTCGTCCCGGTGGACCACCTCGCGCTCGTAGGCGGCCCCGAGTTCCCGGGCCAGGTCGCGGGTCGACCGGCCGATCAGGCGGGGGATCTCCTTGGCGTCGAAGTTGACCAGGCCGCGCGCCACCGCCCGGCCCGCGGCGTCCCGCAGCTCGACCGGGTCCCCCGCGCTGAACTCGCCCTCGACGGCGGCGATGCCCGCGGGCAGCAGCGAACTGCCGCGCTCGACCACGGCCCGTACCGCGCCGTCGTCCAGGGTGATCGAGCCGCGCGGGTCGGAGGCGTGGGCCAGCCACAGCAGCCGGCCCCGGGAGCGCCGGCCGGTGGGGTGGAAGTAGGTGCCGGTGGGCCGGCCCAGCAGCGCGTCGGCGGCGTGGCTGGCGGCGGTGAGCACGACCGGGATGCCCGCGGCGGCGGCGATCCGGGCCGCCTCCACCTTGGTCACCATGCCGCCGGTGCCGACCCCCGCCCGGCCGGCGCTGCCGATGGAGATCCCGGCCAGCTCCTTCGGCCCCCTGACCTCGGGGATGCGGGACGTACCGGGGGTGCTGGGGTCGCCGTCGTAGAGCCCGTCCACGTCCGAGAGCAGGACCAGCAGGTCGGCGCGGACCAGGTGGGCGACGAGGGCGGCGAGCCGGTCGTTGTCGCCGAACCGGATCTCGTCGGTGGCGACCGTGTCGTTCTCGTTGACGATCGGCACCACGCCCATGGCCAGCAGCTGGTCCAGGGTCCGGTAGGCGTTGCGGTAGTGGGCGCGTCGGCTGGTGTCGTCGCTGGTGAGCAGCACCTGGCCGACCCGGCGGCCGTAGCGGGCGAAGGACGCGGTGTAGCGGGCGACCAGCAGTCCCTGCCCGACGCTGGCGGCGGCCTGCTGCCGGGCCAGGTCGCGGGGGCGCCGGTCGAGCCCGAGCGGGGCGAGTGCGGCCGCGATGGCGCCCGAGGAGACCAGCACGATCTCCTTGTCGGTCTCCGCGGCTCCGCCGCCCTGGTCGCCGCCGCGGTTCGCCAGGACCTTGGCGAGAACGTCGACCAGGGCGTCCACCCGGTCCGCGTCCAGCCCCCCGGCGGCGGTGGTGAGGGAGGAGGAGCCGACCTTGACCACGATCCTGCGGGCCGCGGTCACCTCTCCCCGGGCCTCCCCCAGGTCCCGTCCGGGATGGCCCCCGGTCCCGTCCTGCGCTGCCACGCCTGTTCCCCTGCCTTCGCTGTGCGGGTGCGGCCACCGTTCCCGGCCGCATCCGTCCTGGTCCGTTGCCCGCAATGTACGCCAGGCGGGTGTGGGAGCGCCGCCGCATTCCGCCCTGCGGAACGCCTACCGGTTTGCACCGATTGGAGGTGATTGATGTCACCGGAGATTGTCACCGGGCCCGGCCGCGTCATACGGTCAGTGGTCGGCTCGTCCCGCAACCGCAGACGTCGCCCAGACGTCGGTGTGTGGAACAGATGGCCAACTCACGCCAGACCCTCTCCTCGTCCGTCGCTCTCCTGCCAGGAGCCCACCCCGTGCCCTCTGCCGGAACGTCCTCCCGTCGAGCCGTACAGCTGGCGGCACTGATCGCGATGGTGGTGTTCTTCACCACCCAGCTCATCGGTGCCGTGCTCCCCAATGTGCCGCTCCTCATCGCCGCGTCGGCGGGTGGCCTCGCGCTCGATCTCTACCTCCAGCACCAGCAGCCCGGCCTGCTGTCGCTGCTGAGCAAGATCCGCTTCGATGTCGTGGTGCGGCAGCTGATCCGCGACATGTTCATCCTGGTCGGACTGCTGCGCGTCGACGGTATCGACCCGCTGAACGAGCACGCGCCGCTCACCGGCGGCCTGCTGCTGTTCTACCTGGTGCACTTCGCCTGCCAGGCGGCCGCGGTGCTGGTGCGCCGCACCCGCCAGCTGCCGTTCGTGACCCGCAACATCGACGCCTCCGCGCTGCACCTGAGCGCCGCGCCGCCGCGGATCTTCGCCCGCCAGCACGGCCGTCGCCTGCTGCGCCTGGCGCTCCCGGCCACCGCCGGCCTGCTGGTCTCCGCGGCCACCGAGAACGCCTGGTGGGGCGGCGCCGGTCTGGCCGTCGCGCTCCTCATCGGCATCGGCGGCACCGCGCACCTGGCGACCTGGGCGCTGCCGCGCAAGCGCGCGGTCAACGAGCAGAAGGCGCTGGCCTGGCTGGACTCCTGGCTGGCCGAGTACCAGCCGACCGTGGGCATGTACTTCTCCGGCGGCACCTCGTCCGCGTACCAGGCGAACATGTGGCTCTCCACGCTCGCCTCGCTGGACGGCAAGCCGATCATCGTGCTCCGCGAGCGCTTCATGGTGCAGAAGATCGACGCCACCGACGTGCCGATCATCTGCGTGCCCAAGGTCGCCAACCTGATGCGGCTGGAGCACTCCGCGCTCAAGGTGCTGCTGCACCCGGCGAACTCCGGCAAGACCTCCCAGGTGCTGCGCATCCCGTCGATCAAGCACGCGTTCATCAACCACGGCGAGAGCGACAAGCTGTCCAGCTGCAACCCCTACGCCAAGGCGTACGACGAGGTGTGGGTGGCCGGCCCGGCCGCCCGCGACCGCTACCAGCTCGCCGACATCGGCATCGACGACCGGGACGTGGTGGAGGTGGGCCGTCCGCAGCTGGCCCCGATCCGCCCCTACTCGGGTCCGCCCACGGGCGAGTACACCACCGTGCTGTACGCCCCCACCTGGGAGGGCTGGGACGGCAACCCGGGCAACACCTCGGTCATGCTGGCCGGCGAGAACATCGTCCGCGCCCTGCTCGCCGACCCGTCGGTGCGACTGGTCTACAAGCCGCACCCGATGACCGGCTCGGTGGTCCCGCAGGCCGGCGCCGCCAACGAGCGCATCAAGGCGATGATCGCCGAGGCCAACACCCGGCGCAGCGGCGCCCGGCCCGGCCCGGAGGCCGCCGCCGAGCTGGCCCGCCGCACCGACGAGCTGACCCGGCTCACCACCACCTCGTTCCGCGCCAGCGCGGACGAGATCGAGCGGATGATGCTCCAGGGCAGCCCCGAGGAGGGCCGCGCGGCCCGCGTCGACCAGGCGCTGACCGCCTGGGAGAACGCCTTCTGGGCGTCGCTGCCGGAGTGGGAGCACCAGATCGTCACCGGCCCGCGCCCGGCGATCTTCAGCTGCTTCAACCAGGCCGACCTGCTGATCAGTGATGTGTCGAGCGTCGTCTCCGACTATCTGAGCAGCGAGAAGCCGTACGCCGTGGCGAACACCAGCGGCATGTCGGAGGAGGAGTTCAGGTCCGGCTTCCCGACCGTGCGGGCGGCGGCCATCCTCTCCCCCGACGCCGCCGGGATCCCGGCTCTGCTGGAGTCGGTCCGGCAGCCCGAGAAGGACACCCTGGCCGGCGCCCGCGCCGCGCTCAAGGAGCACCTGCTGGGCCCGTCCGACCCGCCGTCCATGGTCCGCTTCAACCAGGCGGCGCTCACGCTGGCCGCCGAGGCGGAGGAGCGGCAGGCCCGGATGGCCTCCCGGATGGCCGCCGAGCTGCCGTCGCAGCGGGAGGCGATCGACGCGGCCGAGGAGATGGAGCTGGAGCCGGGCAGCCCGGGCTCCGAGGAGACCGCGGCGGTCTGAGCACCGTCCGAGCCCGGCCACGGGACACGGCGACGGCCCCTTGAACCCAAGAGGACCTTGGGTTCAAGGGGCCGTCGCAACACCACGTGCTTTCAGGTGGTGAGTAGATCACGTAGACGCTCGGCTGGGGTATCCCAGCCGAGCGTCTTGCGTGGGCGGCCGTTGAGTTCCCGGGCGACGTGTTCGAGGTCTTCGGGACTGTGCAGGCTCAGGTGCCTCCGGGGCCTTCGCCTTGTCCGTCTGCGAGCCGTACATCCTCCCCGGCCGGTGCGGGGCCGCCGGCGTCCGCCCCGTGGGCGGGTGCGGCCGGACGGGAGGCGTACCCGTGCGCCTGCGGGCGGTGTGCGGCCGGTCGGGCCCGGGGCCTGCGGCGGCCCGGTACCGGCCCGGAGAACGGCCGGAGGCCCGGCCCGGAGAACGGCCGGAGGCCCGGCCGGGAGCCGGGCCTCCGGGAGGAGCCGGGTGGGGCCTGGGGCCCGAGGGTCAGAAGGGGCGGAACTCGTCGTACTCGCGGTCCGCGTCGTCGCGCTCCGCATCCCGGTCCCGGCGGCGCTGCGCGGCGGGACGGGGCGCCTCCAGGCGGTGGTCCTCACCACGCCGGCCGAGCATCTCGGCACCGGCGGCCATGGTCGGCTCCCAGTCGAAGACGACCGCGTCGTCCTCGGAGCCGATGGCCACCCCGTCGCCCGCCCGTGCACCGGCCTTGACCAGCGCTTCCTCCACGCCGAGCCGGTTGAGGCGGTCGGCGAGGTAGCCCACGGCCTCGTCGTTGTTGAAGTCGGTCTGCCGCACCCAGCGCTCCGGCTTCTCGCCGCGCACCCGGTACAGGCCCTCCTCCTCGGCGGTCACCGTGAAGCCGGCGTCGTCCACCGCCTTGGGGCGGATGACGATCCGGGTCGCCTCCTCCTTCGGCCGGGCGGCGCGCGCCTCGGCGACGATGCCCGCCAGCGCGAACGACAGCTCCTTCAGACCGGTGCGGGACACCGCGGACACCTCGAAGATCTGGTAGCCGCGCTGCTCCAGCTCGGGCCGGATGATGTCGGCGAGGTCCTGGCCGTCCGGGATGTCGACCTTGTTGAGGACGACCAGCCGCGGCCGGCCCTCCAGCCCGCCGTACGCGGCGAGTTCCGCCTCGATCACGTCCAGGTCCGAGACCGGGTCCCGCTCGGACTCCAGGGTCGCGGTGTCCAGCACGTGCACCAGCACCGAGCAGCGCTCGACATGGCGCAGGAACTCCAGGCCCAGCCCCTTGCCCTGGCTGGCGCCGGGGATCAGGCCGGGCACGTCCGCGATGGTGTACACCGTGGACCCGGCGGTCACCACACCCAGGTTGGGCACCAGCGTGGTGAAGGGATAGTCGGCGATCTTCGGCTTGGCGGCCGAGAGCACCGAGATCAGCGAGGACTTGCCGGCGCTCGGGTAGCCCACCAGGGCCACGTCCGCGACGGTCTTCAGCTCCAGGACCACGTCCCCGGCCTGGCCCGGCTCGCCGAGCAGCGCGAAACCGGGGGCCTTGCGGCGCGCGGAGGCCAGCGCGGCGTTCCCCAGACCGCCCCGGCCGCCCTGGGCGGCGATGTAGGTGGTGCCCTCGCCGACGAGGTCGGCGAGCACGTTCCCGCGCTTGTCGAGGACGACGGTGCCGTCCGGGACCGGCAGGACCAGGTCGCTGCCGTCCTTGCCGGAGCGGTTGCCGCCCTCGCCCGGCTTGCCGTTGGTGGCCTTGCGGTGCGGGCTGTGGTGGTAGTCGAGGAGCGTGGTGACGGACTGGTCCACGGTGAGGATCACATCCCCGCCACGGCCGCCGTTCCCGCCGTCCGGGCCGCCGAGCGGCTTGAACTTCTCGCGGTGCACGGAGGCGCAGCCGTGGCCTCCGTTACCCGCGGCGACGTGCAGCTCGACGCGGTCCACGAAGGTGGTCATTGCTGGTGCCTCCAGGGTGGTTCGCTCTCCGCGCCGCCTACGGGCGGAGGACAGCGGTTGTCTTCGAAGGGTCCGACCGGTCTGGTCCGGTCCGGTGCGCACCCGGTGTCTTCAGTGTCAACGCAGCGAGGGCGGACCCGCTTCCCGCACGGGGAAGTGAGGTCCGCCCTCGGAGTCGTTCTACGGGCTGATTACTCAGCGACCGGAACGATGTTCACGACCTTGCGGCCACGGCGGGTGCCGAACTGCACCGCACCGGCGGCCAGCGCGAACAGCGTGTCGTCGCCGCCACGGCCGACACCCGAGCCCGGGTGGAAGTGAGTGCCACGCTGGCGGACCAGGATCTCACCGGCGTTGACGACCTGACCGCCGAAGCGCTTGACGCCGAGCCGCTGAGCGTTGGAGTCGCGACCGTTCCGAGTGGACGATGCGCCCTTCTTGTGTGCCATCTCTCCTCAGTCCCTTACTTCGCAGCCGCGTCGATCTTGGTGATCTTCAGCGCGGTGTGCAGCTGACGGTGACCGATCCGCTTGCGGTAGCCGGTCTTGTTCTTGTACTTCAGGATGTCGATCTTGGCGCCCTTGTGGTGGTCCACGACCTCGGCGTGCACCTTCACTCCGGCCAGGACCCACGGGTCGCTGGTGACCGCGTCGCCGTCCACGATGAGCAGGGTCGAGAGCTCGACGCTGTCGCCGACCTTGCTGGTGGAAATACGGTCAACCTCAATGACGTCGCCAACGGACACCTTCTGCTGGCGGCCGCCGGTGCGCACGATCGCGTACACGCGGAACTCTCTCTCGCTCGGAACGGAACCTCTGATGCCAGCCGCTCACAGGGACCCCAGGAACCGGGATCCGATACATCCGTGAGGACGAGCGGCCTCTCCCGGAGAACGGGAGGGATGTGCTCAGGGGTGTGGCGTACAGACGCCGACGGTCAAGATTACGGTCCCCCGGCCCAGGGGGTCAAACCGGGGCCCCGGCGGGTCAGACCGGCCCCGGGGCGCGCCCGGCCGCCGGCCCCCGCGGACCGCGGCCGGGCGGCGCCGCGGACACGCGTCCGCCCCGGTCCCGCACGCGGGTGCGTGCGGGACCGGGGCGGACGGGCACCGGCCGTTACGACTCGTCGGCCGCGCCGGACACCGACGACAGGGCCTTCTCCTCGGCCGCGGCGGCCTTCCCGGCCGCCGTCTTCTTGGCCGCGGTCTTGGCCGTCGTCTTCTTGGCGGCGGTCTTCTTCGCCGTCGTCTTCTTGGCCGCCGTCTTCTTCGCCGCGGTCGTCTTCGCCGCGGTCGTCTTCGCGGCGGTCTTCTTGGCGGTGGCCTTCTTCGCCGGCGCCTTCTTGGCGGCCTTGCGGGCCGTCTTCTTCGCCGGCGCCGCGGCCTCGGGCTCCGCTTCGGCACCCGACTCGACCGCTGCCTCCGCCGGGGCGGCACCGCTCTCGGCGGCGGCCTCCGCCCCGGTGACGCCCGCCGGCGCCACGGGCGCCTCGGACGGCGCCGCGGGAGCGGTGACGACCACCACGGCGGCCTCCTCGGCCCCCGCCGGGGAGCCCGCCGGAGCGGACACCTTACGGGTCACCCGGCGGCGGGCCCGCGGTGCGGGCGCGGCCTCCGGTTCGGCGGCCGCCACCGGCTCGGCGACGGTCACCGGCTCGGCCGGCTCCGGCTCCGGGGCGGGCGCCGCCGCGGCCGGCTCCGGGGCCTGGGGCTCCTCGGCGGCCACCACGACCACCGGCTCCGGGGCGGTGTCCTTCGGCGGACCCGCCGGAGCGGACGCCTTGCGGGTGGCCCGGCGCCGGGTGCGGGTCGCACCGCCCGCGCCCTTGAGGCCCCGGCCCCGGGACGCGGCGGCCTCGGCCTCCGCGGCGCTGCTGTACAGCTCCTCGTCCGGCGCGAAGGGGGCACCGGCCTGCTCGGCCGCGACCACCGGCTCCGGCTCCGCGACCTCGGCGGCCACCTCGGCGGCCGTCTCCGCCGCGACCTCCGCCGCGGTCTCCGCGGCGATCTCGGTCACCGCCTCGACGGTCTGCTCGGCCTCCGCCTGCTGCCCGGCCTTCTTCTTCTTGCGCTTGCCGCCGCCTCCGCCGCCGAGCGCCGAGGGCTGGTCCATGTGCACGATCACACCGCGGCCGTTGCAGTGCACGCACTGCTCGGAGAACGACTCCAGCAGCCCCTGGCCCACCCGCTTGCGGGTCATCTGGACCAGGCCCAGCGAAGTGACCTCCGCCACCTGGTGCTTGGTCCGGTCCCGGCCCAGGCACTCCAGCAGACGCCGCAGCACCAGGTCCCGGTTGGACTCCAGCACCATGTCGATGAAGTCGATCACGATGATGCCGCCGAGGTCGCGCAGCCGCAGCTGGCGCACGATCTCCTCGGCCGCCTCCAGGTTGTTCCTGGTGACCGTCTCCTCCAGGTTGCCGCCCTGGCCGGTGAACTTGCCGGTGTTGACGTCGACCACGACCATCGCCTCGGTCCGGTCGATGACCAGCGAGCCGCCGCTGGGCAGCCAGACCTTGCGGTCCAGCGCCTTCATCAGCTGCTCGTCGATGCGGTAGGTGGCGAAGACGTCGACGTCCGAGGTCCACCGCTGCAGCCGGTCCGCGAGGTCCGGCGCGACGTGCGAGACATAGCCGTGGATCGTCTCCCATGCCTCGTCACCGCTGACGATGACCTTGGAGAAGTCCTCGTTGAAGATGTCGCGGACGACCCGGACGGTCATGTCCGGCTCGCCGTAGAGCAGCGCCGGCGCGTTGCCGCTCTTCGCCTTCTTCTTGATCTCCTCCCACTGCGCCTGGAGGCGGCTGACGTCGCGGGCCAGCTCGTCCTCGCTGGCGCCCTCCGCCGCGGTACGGACGATCACGCCCGCGTCCTCGGGGACGATCTTCTTGAGGATCTGCTTCAGCCGGGCGCGCTCGGTGTCCGGGAGCTTGCGGCTGATACCGGTCATCGAGCCCTCGGGCACGTACACCAGGTAGCGGCCGGGGAGGGACACCTGGCTGGTCAGCCGGGCACCCTTGTGACCGATCGGGTCCTTGGTGACCTGGACCAGCACCGACTGGCCGGACTTCAGCGCGGTCTCGATCCGCCGCGGCCCGTTGGCCAGGCCGAGCGCCTCGAAGTTCACCTCGCCCGCGTACAGCACGGCGTTCCGGCCCTTGCCGATGTCGACGAAGGCGGCCTCCATCGACGGCAGGACGTTCTGCACCTTGCCCAGGTAGACGTTCCCGACGTAGCTGGTCGCCTGCTCCTTGTTGACGAAGTGCTCGACGAGGACGTTGTCCTCCAGCACGCCGATCTGGGTGCGCTCGCCGCTCTGCCGGACCACCATGACCCGCTCGACGGCCTCGCGGCGCGCCAGGAACTCGGCCTCGGTGATGATCGGCACCCGGCGGCGGCCCTGCTCGCGACCCTCCCGACGGCGCTGCTTCTTGGCCTCCAGACGGGTCGAGCCCTTGATGGACTGCACCTCGTCCGACGGCTCCTCGCGCTTGCGCGGCTCCCGGACCTTGACGACCGTACGCTCCGGGTCGTCGCCTCCCGCCTCGCCTTCGAGGGTGTCCCCGCTGCGGCGGCGACGGCGGCGACGGCGACGGCTGCTGGTGGAGCCGCCCGACGACTCCTCCTCGGCCTGCTCCTCGGCTTCCGCCTCGGTGTCCTCCGGCTCGACCTCGGCCGGCTCGGCGCCCTCCTCGGCCTCCCGGCCGGAGGGTGCCTCGGACTCCTCGCCGGCGTCCGCGTCGGCGGCCTCACCCCGGCGACGGCGGCGGCCACCACGGCGACGGCGGCGCGACGGACGGTCGCCCGACTCCTCGTCACCGGCCTCCGCCTCGGCCTCGGCCTCGGCGGACTCCTCGTCCTCGGCACCGGCCTGCTCGTCGGCCTCCGGGGCCTCCTCGACCGGCGTCCGGTCCTCGATCAGCTCGGCGCGACGGCGGCGACGGCGGCGGCCGGACGGACGGAGCTGCTCCGCGTCCTCCTCTTCCGTCTCCTCCTCGGCCAGCCGCTCGGCCTCGGCGGCGGCAGCGGCGGCCGCCGTCTCCGGCGTCTGGAACATCGGCTCGGCGAACACCGGGGCCTGGAACACGGCGGTCGGCGGACGCACCCCACGGCGCCGCGTCCGCGCGGGCGCCTCCGGCTCGGTGTCCGCACCGGCGTCGGCCGCGGCACGCCCGGCAGCGGCGGCCGGCGCTTCCTCGGCGGTCTGCGGGGCGGCCTCGGCCGCGGTGGTCTTGCGGGTGGCGCGCCGACGGGCGCGGCGCGGCGCCTCCTCCTGCGCGGGCGCCTCGGCGGCGGCCGGGGTCTCGGTTCCGGCGGGCTCCTCGGCGGCCGGGGCCTCGGCCTCGGCGGCCTCGACAGCCTCGGCGACCGGAGCGGTGGCCTTGCGGGTGGCCCGGCGGCGCGTCCGCGCGGGCTTCGCCTCGGGCTCGGCGGCCTCCACGGCCTCGGCCGCCGGAGTCTCGGCGGCCGGAGTCTCCGCGGCAGCGGCCCCGGAGGGCTCCTCCGCCACCGGCTCGGCCGGAGCCGGGGCACCCGCCGGAGCGGTCGCCTTACGGGTCGCCCGACGACGGGCACGAGCGGGCTTGGCCTCGGCCTCCGCGACCTCGGTGGCCGGGGTCTCGGCAGCCGGGGTCTCGGCGGCGGGCTCGGCAGCCGGGGTCTCGGCGGCGGGCTCGGCGGCCGGAGTCTCGGTGGCGGCCGGGGCGCCCGACGGAGCGGTCGCCTTGCGGGTCGCCCGACGCCGGGCACGAGCGGGCTTGGCCTCCGGCTCCGCGGCCTCGGCGGCCGGAGTCTCGGCGGCAGCGGTCCCGGCGGGCTCCTCCGCCACCGGCGCGGACTCCGCCACCGGCTCGGCCGGAGCCGGGGCACCCGCCGGAGCGGTCGCCTTACGGGTCGCCCGGCGGCGCGTCCGCGCGGGCTTGGTCTCGGCCTCCGCGGCCTCGCTGTCCATCGCGAGCGACCCAGCCTCGGCGCCGGGCTCGTCGGCGGACTGCGCCGCCGGTATGGCCGGGCCGGCCGCGGCGGTCACCTCGGCGGCGTCCTCCGCCGTGCCGGCCGGTGGCCCGGCCGGGCGGGACGCCACCCGGCGCCGGCGGCGCGGCGGCAGGGTGTCGCTGGGGCTGTTGTTCTCGGACCCGGCGGTGGCGGCGGCGCTACGCGCGTTCCGCTGCCCCGCTCCGTTCAGGTCCTGCGGCTCTGTGGGCTCAATTGGTTCGAGCATGCGGGCGGTTCTCCCGTCACGCTCCCGGGCGCCGCGTCCGGTTCCGGCCAGGGACCGCGCGATGAGCGCGGTGCCACTGCCCGGGGCGCGGTCGCCACACGGGAGCTGTCGTCTCGCTCGCCGGGACCGACTGTGCGGTACCGGCGAAAGTCTCCTGGTCATTGCGCCTGCCGGACCCGGGTGGCTCCCTGGTGCTTCGGCGGCGCGTCGACGGCGGTCCTTACGCGGGACCTTCCGGCGCCTTCGCTGCCGGTCCCCCCTGCGAAGGGAGGGGGAGGTCAGCCTGGGCGGCCATGGGTGGGGCGGCCTCGGCTGCCTCGCGATCGGGCGCGAGCGGGTCGGTCACCGTGCCGGTCTCCTCATCGAGCAGCCCCTGCGCCAGCCTGGTCACCGCAGCGGGGACCGGCGGCGCCAGGTCGGCCGTAGCGCGGAGGCCGGACAGGACGTCGTCGGGTCGAACGGCAGGTGTCACATGCCGAACCACCAGCCGCAGTATCGCACAGGCACCGTCGCCGGGCCTATCGGCCGCCGGTTCGAGGGCTTCGAGCCGGACGACCGCACCGCGGGTGTCGAAGGTCCGCAACCCGTTTTTCGTGCGGCGCTCGACCTCCACGGTCCCGGCCGCCAGGAAGGCCGCGACGGCCTTCTCCGCCTGCGCCGGTTCCACCCCGTCGAGCCGGAGTTCCCAGACGGACGCCTGCAACCGGTCGGCCAGACCCGGCGTGCGGGCCTCCACCGCCTCGGTGATGTCCAGCCCGTCGGGCAGGGACGCGTCGAGCAGCGACCGGAGGGTGTCCGGGTCCCTCGCCTCGGTGAGCTGGATCTCCAGGAACTCGGCCTCGCTGCCGGTGCCGGTGGGTGCGGCATTGGCGTACGACACCTTCGGGTGCGGGGTGAACCCCGCCGAGTACGCCATGGGCACCTCGGCGCGGCGCAGCGCCCGCTCGAAGGCGCGCTGGAAGTCGCGGTGGCTGGTGAACCGGAGGCGGCCGCGCTTGGTGTAGCGCAGTCGGATGCGCTGCACCGCGGGTGCGGGCGGCGGGCCTTCGGGCTGTCGCTTGCCCAGTGTCGTTCAGTCCTTCGTGAGTGCCGTCGTACTGCTACCTAGAGTACGTGCCCCGGCGGGGCGGGGTTCCCGTCAGTCCCCGGAGCCGGAGCCCCGCGGGGCCCGCGGATCCGACTGCCGCGGCGCCGGGTACGGCGCCGGATGCTGCTGCGGGGCCTGCTGGTACGGGTTGACGTATCCGGCCTGCGGCTGCTGCGCCGGCTGCTGGTACGGGCCGGGGTACGGGGTCTGGCCCGGGCCGGGCTGCGGGTACGGTCCGGGCTGCGGGGCCGGTGGCTGCCCCGGTCCCGGCTGGTGTCCCCCGGCGGCCGGCGGGTACGGGCCGGCGGCGGGCGGCTGCTGGTAGGGGGCCGGGTGGCCGGGCCCCGGGTACGGGTACCGCGGGTGTCCGCCGTGCGGATACGCCGCCCCGTGCGGTACCGGCACCGGTGCCGGCTGTCCCGGGTCCGGCTGTCCGGGGGTCCGCTGCGCCGGGACCGGACCGCCGCCCGGGGGCGCGCTCGGGGCGCCGAAGAGTGCCCGGCGCACGCCGCGCAGCGCCTGCCGCACCGCGCGGGCGACCGGGCGCCACAGGTGGTCGCGGAACGCGACCAGCGGTGGCCTCAGCACGTGCCGCCACAGCCATGCCACCGGGATCACGAAGACCCAGCGGAACAGGGTGCTCACGCACATCCAGACGAAGCGGCTGATCCGGCCGGCCACCGTCCAGGCCCAGACCAGCACCGACCAGATCGCGCCGAGGACCGGGCCCAGCACGTAGCGCCACAGCGCGGTCAGCGGAACCACGATCGTGTACCGCACCACGAAGGTGACGACGGCCCAGATCCCGCGCGCCACCCACAGCACGGCGTGGCCCACCGGCGTGAGCACATACCGGTAGAAGGCGACGGCGGGCACCACGACCAGGTAGTGGCACAGCCACCGCAGACCGTGCCCGACCGGGGTGAGCAGCACCTGGTAGATCCAGCGCAGCGGCACCCACACCAGGTAGCGGAACAGCCAGGCCAGGGCGGTGCCGAGGGCGCGCAGCGGGACCACGACGAAGATCGTGAAGAGCCAGCGCAGCGCGTGGCCCAGCGGTGTCAGCACCCACCGGTACAGGCCCCGGCAGCAGTAGACCAGGGCGTCCCAGAGCAGCCGCAGCGGGACGACGACGATCAGCGCGATCAACTGGACCGGCAGCCGGATGGCCTTGGTCAGACAGCCTTCCGGTGCCTGCGGTGGTCCCGGCTGTCTCGTCGAGGATGTCGTGTACCCGTCCATCCGGGCAGAGTATCGCCCGCCCGGAACGGGCACGGCCCCGGCGGCCCCGTGTCCGGGCCGCCGGGGCCGCGGCGGGTTTCACCCACGGCTTGCGGGCGTCACTTCACCGTGAGCGGCAGCAGCTTCTTCCCGGTCGGGCCGATCTGGATGGACGTCTGCATCTGCGGGCAGACGCCGCAGTCGAAGCACGGGGTCCAGCGGCAGTCCTCGACCTCGGTCTCGTCGAGCGCGTCCTGCCAGTCCTCCCACAGCCAGTCCTTGTCCAGGCCGGAGTCCAGGTGGTCCCAGGGCAGGACCTCCTCGTAGCTCCGCTCCCGGGTGGTGTACCAGTCGACGTCCAGCCCGAACTCGGGCAGCGTCTTCCCGGCGCACGCCATCCAGCGGTCGTAGCTGAAGTGCTCGCGCCAGCCGTCGAAGCGCCCGCCGTCCTCGTAGACGGCCCGGATGACCGCGCCGACGCGCCGGTCGCCCCGGGAGAGCAGGCCCTCCACGATGCCGGGCTTGCCGTCGTGGTAGCGGAAGCCGATGGAGCGGCCGTACTTCTTGTCGCCGCGGATCTTGTCGCGCAGCTTCTCCAGCCGGGCGTCGGTCTCCTCGGCGGACAGCTGCGGCGCCCACTGGAACGGGGTGTGCGGCTTCGGCACGAACCCGCCGATCGACACCGTGCAGCGGATGTCGTTGGACCGCGACACCTCGCGGCCCTTGGCGATCACCTTGGTCGCCATGTCGGCGATCTGCAGCACGTCGTCGTCGGTCTCGGTCGGCAGGCCGCACATGAAGTACAGCTTCACCTGGCGCCAGCCGTTGCCGTAGGCGGTGGCGACGGTCCGGATGAGGTCCTCCTCCGAGACCATCTTGTTGATGACCTTGCGGATGCGCTCGGAGCCGCCCTCGGGGGCGAAGGTGAGACCGGACCGGCGGCCGTTGCGGGTCAGCTCGTTCGCCAGGTCGATGTTGAAGGCGTCGACCCGGGTGGACGGGAGGGACAGCCCGATCTTGTCCTCCTGGTACCGGTCGGCGAGGCCCTTGGCGATGTCGCCGATCTCGCTGTGGTCCGCGGAGGACAGCGAGAGCAGGCCCACCTCCTCGAAGCCGGTCGCCTTGAGCCCCTTGTCGACCATCTCGCCGATTCCGGTGATGCTCCGCTCCCGGACCGGGCGGGTGATCATGCCCGCCTGGCAGAACCGGCAGCCGCGCGTGCAACCGCGGAAGATCTCCACCGACATCCGCTCGTGGACCGTCTCGGCGAGCGGGACCAGCGGCTGCTTGGGGTACGGCCACTCGTCGAGGTCCATCACGGTGTGCTTGGACACCCGCCACGGGACCCCGGACCGGTTCGGCACCACCCGGCCGATGCGGCCGTCGGGCAGGTACTCGACGTCGTAGAAGCCGGGGACGTAGACGGAGCCGGTCCGGGCCAGCCGGAACAGCACCTCCTCGCGGCCACCGGGGCGGCCCTCGGCCTTCCAGGCCCGGATGATCTCGGTGATCTCCAGCACCGCCTGCTCACCGTCGCCGATGACCGCGCAGTCGATGAAGTCGGCGATCGGCTCCGGGTTGAACGCGGCGTGGCCGCCGGCCAGCACGATCGGGTCGTCCAGACCCCGGTCCGCGGCTTCCAGCGGGATGCCGGCCAGGTCCAGGGCGGTGAGCATGTTGGTGTAACCCAGCTCGGTGGAGAAGCTCAGCCCGAAGACGTCGAACGCCTTCACCGGCCGGTGGCTGTCCACGGTGAACTGCGGCACACCGTGCTCGCGCATCAGCTCCTCGAGGTCCGGCCAGACGCTGTAGGTGCGCTCCGCCAGCACGCCCTCGCGCTCGTTGAGGACCTCGTAAAGGATCATGACGCCCTGGTTGGGCAGCCCGACCTCGTACGCGTCCGGGTACATGAGTGCCCAGCGGACGTCGCAACCGTCCCACTCTTTGACGGTGGAGTTCAGCTCTCCACCCACGTACTGGATGGGCTTCTGCACATGCGGCAGCAGCGCCTCGAGCTGGGGGAAGACGGACTCGACAGGCATCACAGTGACCTTCGTGTGCTGGCAGGAGTGACCCTCAAGCGTAACCCGCTCCGAGCGGCCCCCGGCACGACGATCACAGCGGCCACCGCGGGCGGCGGCACGCCGGAAGCCGGGCGGTGCCCTCGGGGGCCGGTGCCCGGCCGGGCGCCGGGGAGGCGCCGCCGCCGCGGTCAGCCCTCCGGCGCCGCCCGGTGCTCCTTCCCGGAGACCTCCCGCCACAGCCCCGGCAGCGCGCGCTCGACCGCCGCCGCGGCCGCCTCCTCCCGCCCGTACAGCAGCCCGAAGGTGAAGGTGCTCTCGCCCGCCGCGTGGGCCTGGACGGCGAGGTCGCGCAGCGTCGCCCGGGCCAGCACGCTGTCCTGGTGCTCACCGAGCAGCCGCTGCACCTCGGTGATCCGCTCGGCCAGCCCGGCCGCGGCGTCGCCCAGCCCCGGCCGGGCCGCCTCGGCGGCGTAGCGCACCCGCTTGGCGCTCTTGCGCGCCTCGTGCAGCGCCCGGTCCCGGTCGTCCCCCGGCGGAGCCTCCCAGGCGGCCGCCAGCCGGGCCGTGAGCCGTGCGAAGTCCTTGCGCACCGCCTTGCGGAGGACCTTCCGCGCCGGGCGGGCGGCGGCCGGGCGCAGCACCGGGGCGCCGTCGGCGGTGGCCGGCGGGTCGGCGGTGAGGGCGTCCAGCGCGGTCAGCAGCGCCAGGTACCGGGCGCCGTCCAGCACCGCGAGCAGGCGCGCCCGCGAGCCGCTGCGCTCGGCCTGGGACCAGATGCGCAGCCGGGCCCGCACCGGCCCGAGCCGCAGGGTGTCCGGCACCCGTTCCAGCGCGGCGACCAGCCGGGCGGCCCGCACCTCCCGGTCGCGGTCCACCCCCAGCTCGGCGGCGAGCCATTTCAGTTCGTCCGCGACCGGGCCGGTCCCGGCCGGGTCGAGCACCGCGCGATAGGAGCGGAAGGTGGCGCGCAGCCGGCGGGTGGCGACGCGCATCCGGTGCACGGCGTCCGGGGTGTCGAGCCGGACCGCCGGGTCCAGGGCGACGATGGCGGCGATCTGGCGTCGCACGTAGTCCAGCACCACCTCGCCGGCGCTGCCGGGTTCGGCGCGGGCCGCCGCTCCCGGCGCGGCCGCCGTCTGCGCGGCCGGGTCCGGGTCGGTCTCGGCGAGGGCTCGGGCGAGTTTGGAGCCGGTGGCGGCCGGGCGCAGGCCCGCCGCGACGAGCCGGCTCTCGATGCGGTCCAGGAGCCCGGCGTCGCCGCCCCGGGCGAGCTCCACCTCCACCTCGGTCCAGTGGAAGCCCGGGCCGGGGTCGCCCGCCATCCGCTCGGCGGCCACCCGGTCGACGGCGAGCTCGGCGAGCCGCCGCCCGTCCGTGCCGAGGAGGTGGCACACCGTCCGTACGGTGGTGAGCCGGATCAGCGGCCGCAGTTCGGCGTCCCGGGTGCGGGACCTGACCAGGGCGAGGAGTTCACCGGGCACGGTGTCGGCGAGCGGCGCCCGGATCTCGTCCCGGATCAGGCTGCCGCCGCCGCCCGGCGCGCGTACCGGCAGTTTCAGGTGCCACCCCTGGTCGTCGCCCCCGGTGCGGCGGCGCAGGGTGACGCCGTGCGCGGCCAGGCGCCGGTCCGCGGTGTCGTGGTAGACGGCGTCCAGGACGACGTCGCCCCGCTCCTCCAGGGCGGCCACGCCGGGGGTCCCGGTGACCGCGCGCAGCGCGGCCGGGGCGGGCGAACCGCTGCCCGCGACCGCCTCGTACTTCCGTTCCACCTCTCGCACGGTGCGCGCCATAGGGAGAACTTACGCGCGCATCGCGTCCCCGGCGATACCCCCGGCACGGCCGGCCCGCGACCGCGGCGGGCCCTTGCAGCGGAACGGCCCGGCACCGGGCCGGGCCGTTCCGGGCGCTTGGCCTCAGGCCGCTATCGGTCGCTGCACCTTGATCGACTGCAGCAGCCCCACCGCTATCCACACGGCGAACATCGACGATCCGCCGTAGGAGACGAAGGGCAGCGGCAGACCGGCCACCGGCATGATGCCGAGCGTCATCCCGATGTTCTCGAACGCCTGGAACGCGAACCAGGCGATGATGCCGGCGGCCACCACCGTGCCGTACAGCTCGGTGGTCTCCCGCGCGATGCGGCAGGCGCGCCACATCACCACACCGATCAGCACGATGATCAGACCGGCACCGAGGAAGCCCAGCTCCTCGCCGGCGACCGTGAAGACGAAGTCGGTCTGCTGTTCGGGGACGAACTGACCGGTGGTCTGCGTGCCCTCGAACAGCCCCTTGCCGGTGAGCCCTCCGGAACCGATGGCGATGCGTGCCTGGTTGGTGTTGTAGCCGACGCCCGCCGGGTCCAGGGCCGGGTTGGCGAACGCCGCGAACCGGTCGATCTGGTACTGGTCCAGGACACCGAGCTGCCAGACCAGCACCGCGCCGAGCACGGCGGTGCCGATCAGCCCGGCGACCCATCGGTTGGAGGCGCCGGAGGACAGCAGCACCGCGAGGACGATCACCGCCATCACCATCACGGAGCCCAGGTCGGGCATGAGCAGGACGACCGCTATGGGCACCGCGGCCAGTCCCAGCGCCTGGAGCACCGTGCGGTGGTCGGGGTCCGGGCGGTCGCCGGCGTCCACCCGGGCGGCGAGCAGCATCGCCATGCCCAGGATGATGGTGATCTTGGCGAACTCGGAGGGCTGCAGCGAGAAGCCGCCGCCGATGACGATCCAGGCGTGCGCGCCGTTGATGGTGGAGCCCAGCGGGGTGAGCACCGCCAGCACCAGGACCACCGAGAGCGCGTACAGGATCGGCACCGCCCCGCGCAGCGTGCGGTGGCCGAGCCAGATGGTTGCCACCGCGAGCGTCAGCCCGATGCCGGTGTTCAGCGCGTGCCGCAGCAGGAAGTAGTACGGGTCGCCCTGGTTCAGCTCGGTGCGGTTGCGGGTGGCGGAGTAGACCAGCACCGCTCCGATCGCCGACAGCGCGAGCGCGGCGAGCAGCAGTATCCAGTCCAGCCGGCGCACGACCGAGTCGCGTGCCATCAGCTTGCGCCAGGTGCCCGGCTCGGGGGCGTAGCGCCGGATGGGGTAGCCGGAGGGGGACGCGGTCATTGCGGCTTCCCTCCGCCCAGTCCGACCGCCTTGTAGGTCTTGCCGAACGGCTTCGCCTCGATGGTGCCGTCGGCCTCGATCCTGGGCAGCTTGGGCTGCGGTACGGGCAGCAGCCCCTTCTTGCGGTTGATCTTGCCCTTCGTGTCGACTCCGTAGAGCGCGTTGTAGATGTTGCGTACGGCCGGGCCGGAGGCACCGGAGCCGGTACCACCCTGGGAGATCGTCATGACGATCGTGTAGTCCTTGGTGTACGTCGCGAACCAGGAGGTGGTCTGCTTGCCGTAGACCTCGGCGGTACCCGTCTTGGCGTGCATCGGGATCTTGTCCTGCGGCCAGCCGACGAACCGCCAGGCGGCGGTGCCCCGGGTGGCCACCCCCGCGAGGGCGTCGTTTATCTTCCGCCGGGTCGTGGCGTCCATCGGCAGCTTGCCGTGCGCCTTGGGCTTGATCTCCTGGACCTTCTTGCCGTCGGCGCTGACGATGGCCTTGCCGACGGAGGGGTCGTAGAGGGTGCCGCCGTTGCTGATGGCGGCGTAGATGGTCGCCATCTGGATCGGGGTGACGAGCGTGTCGCCCTGGCCGATGGAGTAGTTGACGGAGTCACCGGCGCGCATCTTCATGCCTTCGAGGCAGTTCTCGTAGGCGATCCGCTGGGCGTAGTCACCGTCCTTCTTGCCGTCCTTGCACCAGACCTTCTGGTTGGCCTTCCAGTAGTCCTTCTTCCACTGCCGGTCCGGGACCCGGCCGGCGACCTCGTTGGGCAGGTCGATGCCGGTCTCCTTGCCCAGGCCGAACTGGTGGGCGGTCTTGTAGAACCAGTCGTCGGGCTTCTTCTTGGGGTCGATCCCGCCGTCCTTCTGCCACTCCTTGTGCGACAGGGCGTAGTAGACGGTGTCGCAGGAGACCTCCAGCGCCTTGCCCAGGCTGATGCTGCCGTGGCCGGCCGACTCGAAGTTCTTGAAGACCTGGCCGCCGATGCTGTACGAGCTGGGGCACGGGTAGGGCCCCTCGAACGAGTAGCCGGCGTTGACCGCCGCGGTGGTCGGGATCACCTTGAAGATGGAGCCGGGGGCGGCCTGGCCCTGGATGGCCCGGTTGAGCAGCGGGAAGTTGGAGTCCTTGCCGGTCAGGCGCTTGTAGTCCTTGCCGGAGATGCCGCCCACCCAGGCGTTGGGGTCGTAGGTCGGGTTGGAGGCCATGGCGACCACCCGGCCGGTCCTGGACTCCATCACCACCACCGCGCCCGCGTCGGCCTTGTAGTTCATGCCGGTGTTCCGGTCGTGGACCTTGCGGGCGTCCTTCATCGCCAGCGCCAGTTCCTTCTCGGCGACCGCCTGCACCCGGGCGTCGATGCTGGTGACGATGTTCGATCCGGGTTCGGCGCGGTCGCTCTCCGCCTTGCCGATGACCCGGCCGAGGTTGTCGACCTCGTAGCGGGTGACGCCGGCCTTGCCGCGCAACTGCGCGTCGTAGGCGCGTTCCAGGCCGGAACGGCCGATCTGGTCCGAGCGCAGCAGCGGCGACTCGCTGTCCTCCGCCTTCTTGATCTCGTCGTCGGTGACCGGCGAGAGGTAGCCGAGGACCTGGGCGGCGTTGGACTCGCCGGGGGCGGCGTAGCGGCGCACCGGGGTCGGCTCGGCACTGACGCCGGGGAAGTCCTCGGCCCGCTCCCGGATCTGCAGGGCCTGCTGGGTGGTGGCCTCGTCGGTGATCGGGATCGGCTGGTAGGGCGAGCCGTTCCAGCAGGGCTGCGGGGTCTCCGAGTCGCACAGCCGGACCTTGTCCATGACCTCCTTGGGGGTCATGTCGAGGACCTCGGCGAGCCGGGTCAGCACGGCCTCGCCGTCGTCCTTCATCTTCATCAGGTCGGTACGGCTCGCCGAGACCACCAGCCGGGTCTCGTTGTCGGCCAGCGGGATGCCGCGCGCGTCGAGTATCGAGCCGCGGGTGGCGGGCTGGATGACCTGCTGTACGTGGTTGCTGGCCGCCTCGTCGGCGTACTCGTCACCGTTGCGGATCTGGAGGTACCACAGGCGGCCGCCGAGGGTGAGCAGGAGGGAGAACACCAGGATCTGGATGGCGACGAGGCGGATGGTGATGCGTGTCGTCCGTCCGGTCTCCGGAATATTGCTCATCGCGCGCGGCACCTCGTGCGAACGGTGGTGAGGGGTGACGGGAACGTGCTCGGGTGGGCCGGGGAGGGCGGCGGCACCGGGTTCACAGTCGCTTGACCCCCTTGATGCGCCCGGCCTTGTTCGCCCGGTTCTTGGCGAGCAGGCTGCCGCCGCCCTGGTTGCCGACCCGCGCGGCCTTGCCCAGCCGGCCGCCGCGGGCGCTGCGCCTGGCCGAGGTGAGCCAGCGGTAGGCGTTGTCGCCGCCGCCGGAGCCGCCGCCGGTGCTGTCCACCCGCGGGTCGTGGTCGGTGCGCCGCGCCACCGCCATGATCAGCGGCACCGTGAAGGGCGCCAGCAGCAGGTCGTACAGCGCGGCGGTGAACAGCAGCTTGGCCAGGCCCGCGTGGCCGCCGGCGTCGTCGCCGACGAGCGAGCCGACACCCGCGTACAGCAGGGTGGACCCGACCGCGCCGGCCACCACGACCAGCATCGGGCCGGTGGCGGAGCGCAGCTGGCCGGTCTCCGGCTTGGCGAGGCCGGCCAGGTAGCCGATGACGCAGAGCACCAGGGCGTAGCGGCCGGCGGCGTGGTCGGCGGGCGGGGCGAAGTCGGCGAGCAGTCCGGCACCGAAGCCGATCAGCGCGCCGGAGGTGTGGCCGTAGACCAGGGCGAGCCCCAGGACGACCAGCAGCAGCAGGTCGGGGACGGCGCCGGGCAGGTTCAGCCGGGCGAGCACACAGACCTGGGTGACGAGGGCGACGACCACGAGGAGGGTCGACAGCAGGATCCGGTTGAGGCGCAGCATCGGTCAGCTCCTGGTGGCGGCGTCACGACCCGGCGGGGTGGCCGTGACGGTGACCTTCGGCTTCGGCGCGGGCTTGGGCTTGGGGGCGGCCGGGCGGGGCGGCAGCACGGAGTCGCGGGGGTTCGCGCGCGGCGGCTCGGTGACGACACCGACGATGTCGAGCTTGGTGAAGCCGACGTAGGGGCGGACCTGGACGGTGCGGGTCAGCCCGCCGTCCAGGGTGTCGACCCGGACGATCTCGCCGACCGGCACCCCGGGCACGAACGGCCGGTCGCCGCGGGAGCCGAAGGTGACCAGCCGGTCGCCCTTCTTCACCTTGGCCTTGCCGTTGAGCAGTTGGACCCGCAGCGGCCGGTCGCCCTGGCCGTTCGCGAAGCCGATCTCGCCGGTCTTCTCCATCCGGGTGCCGACGGTGAAGTCGGGGTCGGTGGCGAGCAGCACGGTGGCGGTGGAGCGGCCGACGGTGGTGACCCGGCCGACCAGCCCGTCGCCGTTGATCACGGTCATGTCGCGGCGGATGCCGTCCCTGCTGCCCGCGTCGATGGTGACGGTCCAGGAGAAGCCCTGGGTACTGCCGATGGCGATGACCTCGGCGCCGGTGATGCCGTACTGTCCGCGGCCGGCGGTGGCGAGCATCTTGTCGAACTCGGTGGCGCGGGCGCGGTTGCGGTCGTCGCTGCCGAGCCGCTGCTTGAGTTCGGCGTTCTCTCGTTCGAGGTCGCTGATGCGGTCGTGGCGCTCGTCGGAGTCCCGCACCGCGGCGATGGCGTTGCCGACCGGGTCGACGACTCCGGCGACGCTCTCCTCCACCGGGCCGAAGACGGAGGCCGCGGTCTCCCGGGCACCGTCGAGGGGCGAGTCCTCGCCGCCTCTGATATCGACCGTGATCAGTGCGAACGCGATGGCGACCAGCAGCACCAGGAGCAGGCGGCTCTCTCGTGTGTCCCTCACGTGCGGCGACGTGCCTTCCTCGTAGGAGTCGGACCTTTTGCCTGTATACCAGCGTGCCGCCGTACGGACTTCACCGGCGTCCGTACGGCGGGACGCGACGGTGACCGGAGGTCACCTGCGGGGCTGGGCGTCCAGCACCTGCTGCAGCGCTTCGAACTCCTCGACGCACTTGCCGGAGCCCAGCGCGACGGAGTCCAGCGGGTCCTCCGCGATGTGGATCGGCATGCCGGTCTCGGCGCGCAGCCGCTCGTCGAGGCCGCGGAGCAGCGCGCCACCGCCGGTGAGGACGATGCCGCGGTCCATGACGTCGCCGGACAGCTCGGGCGGGCACTTGTCGAGGGTGGTCTTGACCGCGTCGACGATGGAGTTGACCGGCTCCTCCATGGCCTTGCGGACCTCGGCGGCGGAGATCACCACGGTCTTGGGGAGACCGCTGACCAGGTCGCGGCCGCGGATCTCGGTGTGCTCCTCGTGCTCGCTCTCGTACGCCGAGCCGATAGTGATCTTGATGTTCTCCGCGGTGCGCTCGCCGAGGAGCAGGCTGTACTCCTTCTTGACGTGCTGGATGATCGCGTTGTCCAACTCGTCACCGGCGACCCGGATGGACTGGGCGGTGACGATGCCGCCCAGCGAGATGACGGCGACCTCGGTGGTACCGCCGCCGATGTCGACGACCATGTTGCCGGTGGCCTCGTGGACCGGGAGGCCCGAGCCGATCGCGGCGGCCATGGGCTCCTCGATGATGTGCACCTGGCGGGCGCCCGCCTGGGTGGACGCCTCGATGACGGCCCTGCGCTCGACTCCGGTGATACCGGACGGCACGCACACCACGACGCGCGGCCGGGCGAGGTAGCGCCGCTTGTGGATCTTCAGGATGAAGTAGCGGAGCATCCGCTCGGTGATCTCGAAGTCGGCGATCACACCGTCCTTGAGCGGACGGACCGCGACGATGTTGCCAGGGGTCCGGCCGATCATCTTCTTCGCCTCGGCGCCCACGGCCAGGATCCCGCCCGTGTTGGTGTTGATGGCGACGACTGACGGCTCGTTGAGGACGATCCCGCGGCCCCTGACGTACACCAGCGTGTTGGCGGTCCCGAGGTCGACAGCCATGTCACGGCCGATGAACGACATGTTGTTCCCCATGAGGATACGTCTGGCCTTCCCAACTGGAGCGAATGCTTACTTGAGGTCGGCAGGGAGCAGGAAAAGGGTGCGCTGCGAGGCGCGGAAGCTTTCATCGTAGTCTCGGTCGCCCGGACTCGACGTGAGGGTCCTTGAGCCATTGTCGGCGGAAGGAGCGCCCGCCTCCTCCAAGGGAGACGTCGTGTCGGGGTGTCGCGTTCCCCCGATCGGCCCGCGTATACCGGAGGGCGACCGATTTTTACTCGGTCGCCCCCGGTCAGAGGCGGTCAGGCGGTGACGGAGCGTCAGGCCAGACCGGGGAAGAAAATCTTGATCTCCCGCTGCGCGGACTCCTCCGAGTCGGAGGCGTGCACCAGGTTCTCCCGCACGATGGTGCCGAAGTCCCCCCGGATGGTCCCACTGGGGGCCTGGATCGGGTCGGTCGGGCCGGCCAGCGCCCGTACTCCCTCGATCACCCGCTCGCCCTCGACGACGAGCGCCACGACCGGACCGGAGGACATGAACTCCACCAGCGGCTCGTAGAACGGGCGGCCCACGTGCTCCGCGTAGTGCTGCTCCAGGATGTCGCGGCCCAGGGTACGCAGTTCCAGCGCGGTGACGGACCAGTTCGCCTTGCGCTCGATCCGGCCGATGATCTCGCCGACCAAGCCCCGCCGGACGGCGTCGGGCTTGAGGAGGACGAGGGTGCGCTGAGTCATGATGCGGCTCCTGTTGTAGGGCGGACGGGTGCAGTGCGCCCGAGGCTACAGGGGCTCGGACGGCACGCCGCACCCGGCACGGCCTCCCGCGCCCCGCCCGGGCCTAGGACGCCTCGGACGCCTGCGCGGCGAACCGGGCCCTGGCCTCGTCGACCTTCCGGCCGAAGTGCACCGACGCCCACCACAGCCCGGCGAAGACCGCGCCGAGGAAGTACATCGTGGGCACCACCACGCCGCTCAGTATCAGCGCTATCTGCAGCGCCCAGCCCACCTGCACCGCGCCCGGCCGGTTGACCATCCCGCACAGCAGCAGGCACAGCACCATGGCCGTGCCGCTGACCGCCCACACGGTGCCGGTCGACAGGTCCGAGGTGTTCATCGCGACCAGACCGGCGAAGCCGATCACCATGAACTCACCGATCAGCGTGCTCGCACACAGCGTGCGCATCTCAGCCCCTTCCGAGCAGCAGTCGTGCCTCGCCGACGGTGATCACCGAACCGGTCACCAGCACACCGGCGCCGGCGAACTCGCCCTCCTCCTCGGCGAGGGTGATCGCCGCCTCCAGCGCGTCGTCCAGCCGGGGCTCGACCTGGACCCGCTCGGCGCCGAACACCTCGACCGCGACCTGCGCCAGGGCGTCCGCGTCCATCGCCCGGTCGCTGGAGTTCCGGGTCACCACGATCTCGGCGAAGATCGGCTCGAACGCCTCCAGGAAGCCGCGGACGTCCTTGTCGCCGCTGGCTCCGACCACCCCGATCAGCCGGCTGAAGCCGAACGCCTCGGTGACGGCCTCGGCCGCCGCCCGCGCGCCCGCCGGGTTGTGCGCGGCGTCCAGCACCACGGTCGGGCTGCGCCGCACCACCTCCAACCGCCCCGGTGAGGTCACCGAGGCGAAGGCGCGGCGGACGGTGTCGATGTCCAGGGTGCGGGCGTGCTGCGAACCGATCCCGAAGAACGCCTCGACCGCCGCCAGCGCCACCGCCGCGTTGTGCGCCTGGTGCGCGCCGTACAGCGGGAGGAAGACCTCCGGGTACTCGCCGCCCAGCCCGCGCAGCGTCAGCAACTGCCCGCCGACCGCCACCTCGCGGCTGAGCACACCGAACTCCAGGCCCTCCCGGGCCACCGTGGCGTCCACCTCGACGGCCCGCTTGAGCAGCACCGAGGCGGCGTCCACCGGCTGCTGGGCGAGCACCGCGGTGGCGTCCTTCTTGATGATCCCGGACTTCTCGACCGCGATCTCCTCCGGGGTGGTGCCCAGCCGGTCGGTGTGGTCCAGCGCTATCGGCGTGACCACCGCGACATTGCCGTCGATCACGTTGGTGGCGTCCCAGGTGCCGCCCATGCCGACCTCGACGACCGCGATGTCCACCGGGGCGTCCGCGAACGCGGCGAACGCCATGGCGGTGAGCACCTCGAAGAAGGACAGCCGGTACTCCTGCCGGGCGTCGGTCATCTCGATGTACGGCTGGATGTCCCGGTACGTCTCGATGAACCGCTCGGCGGAGATCGGCGCCCCGTCCAGGCTGATCCGCTCCGTCACCGACTGCACATGCGGGCTGGTGTAGCGGCCGGTCCGCAGGTCGAAGGCGCCCAGCAGCGACTCGATCATGCGGGCGGTGCTGGTCTTGCCGTTGGTGCCGGTGATGTGGATGGCGGGGTAGGCGCGGTGCGGGGAGCCGAGGATGTCCAGCAGGGTCGCGATGCGCTGGACCGAGGGGTCCAGCTTCGTCTCGCCCCAGCGGCCGGCCAGCTCGGCCTCGACCTCGCGCAGCGCCCGGTCGGTCTCCGGGTCCAGCGGGCGGGCGGGCACCTGGTCGCCCTGCGGCGGCCCGGCCTGGGTGCGCAGGGTTCGGCTGCCGGCCTCGATCACCGCGAGGTCGGGGTCGCGGTCCGTCTCGGCGTCGACGATCTCGTCGAAGGCGTCGTCGGGCGTGGCGGACGGGTCGGGCTCGTGCTGTGGGGGCTCGCTCACGGTGCCAAGTCTACGAGGCCACCGCGGCAACCTCCGGCCGCGACCGACACCGCCGCCCCGGACCGGGCGGTCCGGGGCGGCGGGGATGCGCCACGGGGGGCGTCAGCTCTCCGGGAGCGCGGCCAACTGCGCGGTGATCCGGGCGATGTCGGCCTCGGCGGCGGCCTTCCGGGCACGGATCTTCTCGATCACATGATCGGGGGCCTTGCCGAGGAACGCGTCGTTGCCGAGCTTGGCCGTGGTCTGCGCCAGGTCCTTCTCGGCGGCCGCGAGGTCCTTGGCGAGCCGCTTGCGCTCGGCGGCCACGTCGATCGCCCCGGACAGGTCCAGGGCCACCGTGGCCCCCGCGACCGGCAGCGACGCGGTGGCGGTGAAGCCGTCGCCGGGCGGCGTCAGGCGCAGCAGCGCGCGCATCGCGTCCTCGTGCGGGGCCAGCGCCGTGCCGTCCAGGCCGAGCCGGGCCGGGACCTTCTGGCCGGGCTGCAAACCCTGGTCGGAGCGGAACCGGCGGACCTCGGTGACCACCTGCTGGACGGTGCCGATCTCCTGCTCGGCGGCCGCGTCGCGGAAGCCGCCCGGGGTGTCCGCGCCGGGGACGGACACGGCCGTGGGCCACTCGGCGACCACCACCGACTCCTTGCCGGTGAGGGAGGTCCACAGCGCCTCGGTGACGAACGGCACCACCGGGTGCAGCAGCCGCAGCGTGGTGTCGAGCACCTCGCCCAGCACCCGCCGCGAGGCGTCCGCGGCCGCGCCGCCCTTGGCGAAGGTGGTCTTGGACAGCTCCACGTACCAGTCGAAGACCTCGTCCCAGGCGAAGTGGAACAGGGTGTCGGAGAGCTTCGCGAACTGGTAGTCCTCGTAGTACGCGTCCACCTCGGCGACGACGGCGTTCAGCCGGGACAGGATCCACCGGTCGGTGGCGGACAGTTCCGCGGCGGGGGGCAGTTCGCCGTCCACCGTGGCGCCGTTCATCAGGGCGAAGCGGGTGGCGTTCCAGATCTTGTTGGCGAAGTTCCGGGAGCCCTGGACCCAGTCCTCGCCGATCGGCACGTCGACGCCCGGGTTGGCGCCGCGCGCCAGGGTGAAGCGGACCGCGTCGGAGCCGTACTTGTCCATCCAGTCCAGCGGGTTGACCGCGTTGCCGAAGGACTTCGACATCTTCTTGCCGAACTGGTCGCGGACCATGCCGTGCAGCACGACGGTGTGGAACGGCGGGGTGCCGTCCATCGCGTACAGCCCGAACATCATCATCCGGACGACCCAGAAGAAGAGGATGTCGTAGCCGGTGACGAGGATGGAGTTCGGATAGAACTTCGCCAGACTCTCGGTCCGCTCCGGCCAGCCGAGCGTGGAGAACGGCCACAGGCCGGAGGAGAACCAGGTGTCCAGGACGTCGGTCTCCTGGTGCCAGCCCTCGCCGGACGGCGGCTCCTCGTCCGGGCCGACGCAGACCATCTCGCCGTCCGGGCCGTACCAGACCGGGATGCGGTGCCCCCACCACAGCTGGCGGGAGATGCACCAGTCGTGGATGTTGTCGACCCAGTCGAAGTAGCGCTTCGACATGTCCTCGGGGTGGATGTTCACCCGGCCGTCCCGGACGGCGTCGGCCGCGGCCTTGGCCAGCGGGCCGGTCCTGACCCACCACTGCATGGACAGCCGCGGCTCGATGGTGGTCTTGCAGCGGGAGCAGTGGCCGACGGAGTGGGTGTACGGGCGCTTCTCGGCGACGATCCGGCCCTCGGCGCGCAGCGCGCCGACGATGGCGCTGCGCGCCTCCAGCCGGTCCAGCCCCTGGAACGGGCCGTGCGCGGTGATCACCGCGTGGTCGTCCATCACGGTCAGGTTGGGCAGGTCGTGCCGGCGGCCGATCTCGAAGTCGTTCGGGTCGTGGGCCGGGGTGACCTTGACCGCGCCGGTGCCGAACTCCGGGTCGACGTGCGGGTCGGCCACGACCGGGATGCGGCGGCCGGTGAGCGGCAGCTCGATCTCGGTGCCCACCAGGTGCCGGTAGCGCTCGTCGTCCGGGTGGACGGCGACCGCGGTGTCGCCGAGCATCGTCTCGGCCCGGGTGGTGGCCACCACGATGGACGCCTCTCCGTCGCCGTAGCGGATGGAGACCAGCTCGCCGTCGTCGTCCTGGTACTCCACCTCGATGTCGGAGATGGCGGTCAGACAGCGCGGGCACCAGTTGATGATCCGCTCGGCGCGGTAGATCAGCTCGTCGTCGTAGAGCTTCTTGAAGATCGTCTGGACGGCCTTGGAGAGCCCTTCGTCCATGGTGAAGCGCTCACGCGACCAGGCGACGCCGTCGCCGAGGCGGCGCATCTGGCCGGAGATCTGCCCGCCGGACTCGTCCTTCCACTGCCACACCCGCTCCACGAACGCCTCGCGGCCCAGGTCGTGGCGGGACTTGCCCTCCTTGGCCAGCTCGCGCTCCACGACGTTCTGGGTGGCGATGCCGGCGTGGTCCATGCCGGGCTGCCACAGGGTCTCGTGACCCTGCATCCGCTTCCGGCGGGTGACGGCGTCGATGAGGGTGTGCTCGAAGGCGTGCCCCAGGTGGAGCGAGCCGGTGACGTTGGGCGGCGGGATGACGACGGTGAAGGGCTCCTTGGCGCTGTCCGCGTCCGCCTCGAAGTAACCGCGCTCTACCCAGCGCTCGTACAGCTGCCCCTCTACATCGGCCGGTGTGTACTGGGTCGGCAGTTCGGGGTGGCTGTTCGGCCCGCTCGCGGGGCTCTGCTGAGTGTTCTCGGTCACGACGGCCAGTCTACGGGGCCGGGGCACTCCGTTACGAACCCGTTGCCGCCCCGGGCTGAAGGGAGCCACAGGCGTCGGGAAGGATGTTGCGCAACTGTCGCGCGCACCGAAGACGCAGAGAAGAAGCAGAGAAGAAGCATCGAAGAGAGGCCCGATGAGCTACTCCCAGCCGCCGCCGCAACCCGGTCCCTACGGGGGTCAGCCGGGTCCGTACGGCGGAGGCCAGCAGCCACCGGTGCCGCACCCGTACAGTCCGCAGCCGGGCTACGGCTACCCGCAGCAGGGCGGCTATCCGGCGCCGGGTCCGTACTACCAGCCGCAGCCCGGTTACGGCTACCCGCAGCAGAACCCCTATGCGCAGCAGCCCGGCCCCTACGGTGGCCTGCCGCAGCCCGGCGGCCCCTACGGGCAGCTGCCGCCCAGGCGTTCCCGCACCGGCCTGAAGATCGGCATAGCCGTCGGCGCGGCGGTGGCGGTGGCCGCCGCGGTGACCGCGGCGGTGCTGCTCACCGGCTCGGGCGAGAGCGGCCCGTACAAGGTGGCGACGCCGCCGAAGCTCGCCGGGAAGTACGAGCGGCAGGGCGAGGGCACCGGGGAGAAGGACCTCTCCGAGGGCGGGCAGAGCGCACGGCAGGTCCCCGGGGTGGAGAACGCCCACGTGGTGTCGGCCGACTACGAGACCTCGGGCGGGGAGCTGATGAAGTTCACCGGCTTCTGGGGCGAGGTCGTCGACCCGGACCGCGGCTCGGACATGGCCCTGGCGATGGTGGTGTCGGCCCTGGAGGACGACGGCACGGCGGAGGCGCAGGGCAGTCCCGAGGAGTTCACCCCCGAGGGATTCGACGGAGATGTACTGAAATGTCAGGCCGTGAAGTTGACGTCGGACCAGGGATCCATGGACGCCCCCGCGTGCGTCTGGGGTGATGAGGACACCTTGGGTGTCACGGTGATGACCGACCCCGCGGCAGGGGTCCTGGGCAGTGGCATGTCGTTGAAGGACGCGGCCGACCTCACCGTCAAGGTTCGCAGCGACGCACGCGTCGAGATCGACCGATAGCAACAAGCGGAACAGTAAGGACGGACATGAGCTACAACCAGCCGGGACCCTACGGGCAGCAGCCGCCCCAGCAGCCGGGACCCTACGGCCAGCAGCCCCCGCAGCCCGGCCCCTACGGCCAGGGCGCCCCGGCCGGCCAGCCCGGGTACGGGTACCCGCAGCAGCCGCCCGGCGGCCAGCCGGGCTACGGCTACCCCCAGCAGCCGCCCGGCCCCTACGGCCAGCCCCCGCAGCCGCCCAGCGGCCAGCCCGGGCCGTACGGGCAGCCCCCGCAGCCGCCCGGTGGCCAGCCCGGGCCCTACGGGCAGCCCCCGCAGCCGGGCGGGTTCAACGCCCCGCCGCCGGTGCCCCCGCAGGGCGGCGGCAACAAGAACAAGGCGATAGCCCTGGCCGTCGGCGCGGTCGTCGTGGTCGGCGCCATCGTGGGTGGCTTCCTGCTGCTCGACGGCGGTGACGACGACAAGAAGGGCAACCAGGGCAACGAGTCGGTCAAGGTGCCGGGCGGCAACGGCGGCCCGGGCGGCGGGCTGAAGAACGACGGGCCGCACAAGCTGAGCACCCCGCCGACCGTGCTCGGCGAGTTCAAGCTCAGCGACGGCGGCGAGGACTCCGACGCGCTGTCCTCCGAGGACAAGGCCGGGCTGACGATGACCGGCGAGGGCACCGGCGTGGAGGCCGAGTACAGCACCCTCGGCCCCTCCGCCACGCCCGACCCGTCCCAGCTGACCTCGATGAAGGCGCTGTCGGTGTTCGGCGCCTACGGCGACATCTCGGACCCGGACAAGGCGCTCGACGCCATCTTCGCCGAGGGGCAGAAGGAGTTGGCGGGCGACGGCGACGTGGAGCTGACCGGCAGCCCCCAGGCGCAGGCCCCGGCGAACCTGGACGGCGCGGTGATGAAGTGCCAGGACATGAAGTTCAAGCAGGCGCAGCCCGGTATGCCGGCGTCCATCCCGATCTGCGGCTGGGCGGACCACAGCACGGTGGCCGTGGTGGCCCTGGTGGACATGGGCAGCCCGCTGTCCACCGAGGAGGCCGCCAAGACCATCGCCGACGTCCGCAAGGAGATCCGCGTTTCGCGGTGACCCGCGGGGCGGCCCGCCGCCTCCCGATGTGACCGGCGGGGCGGTGTTCCCGCCCCGCCGCCGTCCGACACCCCCCGCGCCTCGAGAAACAGCAGCGATCGGCATACGGAAGCAAGAGGACTGACATGAGCTACAACCAGCCCGGCCCCTACGGCCAGCCGCAGCAGCCCGGCCCCTACGGCCAGGGCGGTGCGGCCGGCCAGCCGGGCTACGGCCAACCCCAGCAGCCGGCCCAGCCCGGACCGTACGGACAGCCGCAGCAGGCCCCGCAGGGCGGTTACGGGTACCCCGGCCAGTCCGGCGCGCCCAACCCCTACGCCCAGCCCCAGCAGCCCGGCCCGTACGGGCAGCAGCCCGGTGGCCAGCCGGGGCCCTACGGGCAGCCCGACGGGTTCAGCGCCCCGCAGCCGCCGGTGCCCCCGCAGGGCGGCGGCAACAAGAACAAGGCGATAGCCCTGGCCGTCGGCGCGGTCGTCGTGGTCGGCGCCATCGTGGGCGGCTTCCTGCTGCTCGACGGCGGTGACGACGACGGCAAGAAGAAGAAGGCCAAGGGGAAGGAGACCACGGACGTCGTGGTCCCCGGTGGCAACGGCGGCAACGAGGGCACCACCGCCCCCGCCCCCGCGCAGAAGATGAAGCTGGACACCCCCAAGCTGCTGGCCGGCAACTGGAGCCGGGTGGGGGAGGGCAAGAACGAGGACAACATGACCGAGGCCGACAAACTGGCCCAGAAGGACATCCCCGGTCTGGAGGACCCGCACCCGATCGCCGCCAAGTACGACGGCACCGGCAGCGAGTCCGGCGGTACGTTGCAGTTCAACGGCAGCTGGGGCAAGGTCACCAGCGCCGACCGCGCCGTGAACGAGACGTTCCAGCTGGAGCACGCGAGCGTCCGGCTGTCCAGCAACCCCAAGATCGAGCCGCTGGGCCGGCCGGAGCGGGTGAAGCCGGAGGGCTTCGACGGCACGGTCATGAAGTGCCAGGAGTTCAAGGTCAGCAAGTCGGGGATGAGCGTGAACTTCCCGGTCTGCATCTGGGCCGACGACCACGCGGTCGGCGAGATCGCGGTGGTCTCCGACTCCCCCACCTCCTCCAAGTCGATCGAGGAGGCGGCGGCCATCGCGACGAAGGTCCGCAAGGACGCGCTCGTCCCGGCCGCGTAGCCCCCGCACACCGGCAGCGAGCCCGAGAGGACCCCATTGAGCTACAACCAGCCGCCCCCTCAGCCCGGCCCGTACGGAGGCGGGCAGCCCGGCCCGTACGACGGCGGACAGCCGCCGGCGGACCCGCCGGGCTCCTACGGCGCGCCCCAGACCCCGGCCGATCCTCCGGGCTCCTACGGCGCCCCGCAGCCCCCCGCCGACCCCTCGGGCCGGTACGGCGGGCAGTCCGGCTACGGCTACCCCCAGCAGGGCTACGGCTACCCGCAGACCGGCGGGGCGCCCGCGCCCCAGCCGGGTTACGGCTACCCCCAGCAGCAGCCGGGGCAGCCGCAGCAGGGGTACGGCTACCCGCCGGCGCCCGGCACGTACGACCAGGGCGCCGGCCAGCCGCCGCCCGCCCCGGCCCCGCCGGGCCCGCGGAAGGACCGGACCAAGATCATCGCGGTGGCCTCCGCCGCGGTGGTGGTGGTCGCCGCGGTGGCGGTCGGCGTGGTGGTGCTGACCGGCGGCGACGAGGACGCCGGGGCGATGAAGCTGGTCCCGCCGAAGACGCTGGGCAGCGAGGTGTACGAGCTCGACAAGGGGACCGAGGACCTCAAGGCCGAGGGCACCAGCGTGCAGGACAGCATGCCGGAGGGCGCCACCTCCGTCCTGGCGCGCTACACCCGCACCGACAACCCGGAATCCGGCCTGTCCTTCTCCGGGATGTACGGCGACATCAACGACCCGGCGAAGATCAAGGACGAGATGTTCAAGGGGTACCTCAAGGGCGACACCGAGGCGGAGTTCCTCAAGGACCGGAAGACCAGCCGGCCGGACGGCTCCGACGGCCCGGCGGTGGACTGCCAGGGCGTGAAGCTCTACGGCGAGTACTACGCCGCGGTGTGCGCCTGGGCGGAGAAGACGGACGCCGGCATGGTCGTGAACCTCGACGCGGACGTCACCGCCGAGGAGGACCTGGACCTGGAGGCGGCCGCCAAGCTCACCGCGGAGCTGTACGAGAACGGGCGCCGGTCGGCCTGAGCACCACCGGAAACGGCGGAGGGCCCCGGGGATCCGGGGCCCTCCGCCGTTTCCGCGTCTCCGCCGCGGGCGCGCTAGGCGCTCTTCTCGTGGCGCTCGCCGGTCTCGCCGCCGCGGGTGCGCGGCACCAGGGTCGGGTTGACGCCCGCGTGGACGACGTCGGCGGTGATGACGACCCGGGCGACGTCCTTGCGGGACGGCACCTCGTACATCACCGACATCAGCACCTCTTCCATGATCGCGCGCAGGCCGCGGGCGCCGGTGCCGCGCAGGATCGCCTGGTCGGCGATGGCCTCCAGGGCGGGGCGGTCGAAGTCCAGCTCCACGCCGTCGAGTTCGAACAGCCGCTGGTACTGCTTGACCAGCGCGTTCCGCGGCTCGACCAGGATCTGCAGCAACGCCTCGCGGTCGAGGTTGTGGACGGAGGTGATGACCGGGAGCCGGCCGATGAACTCCGGGATCATCCCGAACTTCACCAGGTCCTCCGGCATGACCTCCTGGAACTGGTCGCTGGCCTCGATCTCCCGCTTGGAGCGGATGGTGGCGCCGAAGCCGATGCCCTTGGCGCCCGCCCGCGACTCGATGATCTTCTCCAGCCCGGCGAACGCACCGCCCACGATGAACAGCACGTTCGTCGTGTCGATCTGGATGAACTCCTGGTGGGGGTGCTTGCGCCCGCCCTGCGGCGGCACCGAGGCGGTGGTGCCCTCCAGGATCTTCAGCAACGCCTGCTGGACGCCTTCGCCGGAGACGTCCCGGGTGATCGACGGGTTCTCGCTCTTCCGGGCGACCTTGTCGATCTCGTCGATGTAGATGATGCCGGTCTCGGCCTTCTTGACGTCGTAGTCGGCGGCCTGGATCAGCTTGAGCAGGATGTTCTCGACGTCCTCCCCGACGTAGCCGGCCTCGGTGAGGGCGGTGGCGTCGGCGATGGCGAAGGGGACGTTGAGCATCCGGGCGAGGGTCTGGGCGAGCAGCGTCTTGCCGGAGCCGGTCGGCCCGAGCAGCAGGATGTTGGACTTGGCGAGCTCGATGCCGTCGTCCTTGTGGCTGCCGTTCTCACCGGCCTGGACCCGCTTGTAGTGGTTGTAGACGGCGACCGAGAGCGCCTTCTTCGCGGCCTCCTGGCCGACCACGTACCCCTCGAGGAACTCGTAGATCTCGCGGGGCTTGGGGAGTTCCTCCCAGCGCACCTCGGAGGTCTCCGCGAGTTCCTCCTCGATGATCTCGTTGCAGAGGTCGATGCACTCGTCGCAGATGTACACACCGGGGCCTGCGATGAGCTTCTTCACCTGCTTCTGGCTCTTCCCGCAGAACGAGCACTTGAGCAGATCGCCGCCGTCACCGATGCGTGCCACGAGGTGCTTCCCCTTCGCCTGGGATCCGCTTTGCTCCGCGGACCCGGGTGCTTGCGCTGCGCTCTGTTCGGGGGCCGAACCCCCAGCCTCTATGACGGTACCTTGCCGGGCCCGGTGTGCGGGCCCCCCTTGGACCGACTCGGTCCAAGGGGGTACCTCACCGGTGTGTCAGCCCAGGCCCACGGAGGTCTTGCGGGTCGACACGATCTGGTCGACGAGCCCGTACGACAGGGACTCCTCGGCAGTGAGGATCTTGTCCCGCTCGATGTCGTCGCGGATCTTCTCGATCGGCGTGGTGGAGTGCTTGGCCAGCATCTCCTCCAGCTGCGAGCGCATCCGCAGGATCTCGTTGGCCGCGATCTCCAGGTCGGAGACCTGGCCGCGGCCGGTCTCACTGTACGGCTGGTGGATCAGCACCCGGGCGTTCGGCAGGGCCATCCGCTTGCCGGGGGTACCGGCGGCGAGCAGCACGGCCGCGGCGGAGGCCGCCTGGCCCATGCAGACCGTCTGGATGTCCGGCTTCACGAACTGCATCGTGTCGTAGATGGCGGTCAGCGCGGTGAACGAGCCACCCGGCGAGTTGATGTAGATCGAGATGTCGCGGTCGGGGTCCATCGACTCCAGGCAGAGCAGCTGCGCCATGACGTCGTTGGCGGAGGCGTCGTCGATCTGCACGCCGAGGAAGATCACCCGCTCCTCGAAGAGCTTCGCGTACGGGTCGTACTCGCGGATGCCCTGCGAGGTGCGCTCCACGAACCGCGGGACGACGTAGCGCGACTCGGCGGTGGGGCCGGTGTAGAGCGTCTGCGGCGGCGTGCGGAGGCCGGAGCCGGGAAGGGAGCCGGGGAAGTTGTTCATCTGGGTGTTCACCGTCCTGGTCTGAGCAGTGGGCTGGGGCTGGCTGCGCGGTGGCGTGGGCTCACGCCCCGGTGCCGCCGCCGCCCGGGACGCCGGCTGCCGTGTGCATGACGTCATCGATCAGGCCGTACTCCTTGGCCTCCTCGGCGGAGAACCAGCGGTCGCGGTCGGAGTCGCGGGTGATCTGCTCGACGGTCTGGCCGGTGTGGAAGGCGGTCAGCTCCGCCATCCGCTTCTTGGTGTGCAGCAGCCGCTCGGCGTGGATCTTGATGTCCGACGCGGAACCCGCGAGACCCGCGGAGGGCTGGTGGATCAGGATCTCGGCGTTCGGCAGCGCGAAGCGCTTGCCCGGGGTACCGGCGCTCAGCAGGAACTGGCCCATGGAGGCCGCCAGACCCATGGCGATGGTGACCACGTCGTTCTTGATGTACTGCATGGTGTCGTAGATCGCCATGCCGGCCGAGATCGAGCCGCCCGGAGAGTTGATGTAGAGGTAGATGTCCTTGTCCGGGTCCGCGGCGAGCAGGAGCAGCTGCGCGGTGATCTTGTTGGCGATGTCGTCGTCGACCGGCTGACCGAGGAAGATGATCCGCTCGCTGAGCAGTCGGTTGTAGACCTGGTCGCCGAGGCCACCGAGGTTGGTCTCGCTGGCGGCGGAAGGCATCGGAATCGTCACGTGTCCACCTGCTCGTCTCTGACGGCGGCGCGCCGTCTCAGCATCTTCGTCGGGTACTACCGGGGGTCTTACGGGGACTCCCCTGCCCTCGTATCTACGGACCCTAACGCGCTGGTGGGCGGGCGCCATCCCGCATCAGGAACTGTTCGCTCTGAGCGCAGGTTCACCGGCCGCCGCCCGCCCCGCGGGCCCGTTCGCGGCCCCGGACGCATGCCCGCGGGACCGCGAACGGGCCCGGACGCGACGAGGCGTCCGGGCCCGTTCTGGCGAGCCTCAGGAGGGCGGTGCCGGGGCGGTGGATCAGCCCTCGGACTTCTCCGCCGACTCCTCGGAAGCGGCCTCGGCGGACTCGCCGGCCTCCTCGGAGGTGGCCTCGACCGTCTCGGCGGTCTCGTCCTCGTCGTCCTCGAGGTCGACGACCTCACCGTTGCTGTCGGTGACCTTGGCGGCCTCGACGACGACCGCGAGGGCCTTGCCGCGGGCGACCTCGCCGACGAGCATCGGCACCTGGCCGCCCTCGACGACGGCCTGGGCGAACTGGTCCGGGCTCATGCCGGAGGACTGGGCACGGCGCACCAGGTGCTCGGTGAGCTCCTCCTGGCCGACCGACAACTTCTCCTTGTTGACCAGCTCGTCGAGGATGAACTGGGTCTTGATGCCCTTCTCGGCCTGCTGCTTGAGCTCGGCGTCGAACTCCTCGGCGGTCTTCTCCTGGATCTTGAGGTACGCCTCCAGGGTCAGGCCCATCTGGCCGAGCTGGTGGTGCTCCAGGTTGTGCTTGCGGGTCTGGATCTCGTCCTCGAGGAGCTTCTCGGGGATCGGGACCTCGACCAGCTCCAGGAGGGCGTCGAGCACCTTCTCCTGGGCCTGGGTGGCCTGCTCGAACTTGCGGGACTGCTCCAGGCGCTTGCGGCTGTCCGCCTTCAGCTCGTCCAGGGTGTCGAACTCGCTGGCCAGCTGGGCGAAGTCGTCGTCCAGCTCGGGCAGCTCACGGGCCTTGACCTCGGTGACGTCCACCTTGACCTCGGCCTCCTTGCCCTGGGCGGAGCCGCCCTTGAGCTCGGAGGTGAAGGTGGCGCTGCCACCGGCCTCCAGGCCGGTGACGGCGTCGTCGATGCCCTCCAGCAGCTCACCGGAGCCGATGGTGTAGTTGACGCCCTTCGCGACGCCGTCCTCCAGCACCTCGCCGTCGACCTTGGCCTCCAGGTCGACGGTGACGACGTCGCCCTCGGCGGCGGCGCGCTCCACGGCGGAGGTGGTGGCGAAGCGCTCCCGCAGCTGCTGGACCGACTTCTCGATGTCCTCGTCCGAGATCTCCACGGCGTCCACCGTGACCTCGATGCCGGAGTAGTCCGGGATCTCGATGGCCGGGCGGATGTCGACCTCGGCCGTGAAGGTCAGCAGCTCGTTGTCCTTGAGCTCGGTGATGTCGACCTCGGGCTGCCCGAGCGGGTTGAGCTCACCCTCGTTGACGGCCTCGGTGTAGAACTTCGGGAGCGCGTCGTTGACGGCCTCCTCCAGCACCGCGCCGCGGCCGAACCGCTGGTCGATGACGCGCGCAGGGATCTTGCCCTTGCGGAAACCCGGCACGCTGACCTGCTGGTTGATCTTCTTGTACGCCGCGTCGAGGCTGGGCTTGAGCTCCTCGAAGGGCACCTCGACAGTGAGCCGAACCCGGGTCGGGTTCAGGGTCTCCACGGCGCTCTTCACGGTTCGGTCTCCTTGGGGCTGACATCTGGGATCCCGCCGGTCGCTCGGTTCAGCGACTCGGCGGACCGCGCCCGGTAGAGAGACACAGGCACGCAGTTTGCATAGTAACCGCATGCGCGATCGCACCCACAATGCGATCTTGGTGATCGGTGCCGGTGCTGATGGTCGGGGTGGCCGGATTCGAACCGACGACCTTCCGCTCCCAAAGCGGACGCGCTACCAAGCTGCGCCACACCCCGTCGGTGCGACACGTAGGGTACATGGCCGCGGACGCCCTGGCTGCCGCATTTCCCCGGGTGTACCTCCGGGGACGGGCCGGGACGCGGGGCCGCCCCGCGGCCGGTGATCGCGGTGCCGGCCGGGGTGTGCGGGACACGGTCCGGACCCGCTACGATGCACATCGTGCCGACTCGCCGCCGCCGCGGCGGCCGACCGGCGCGCGCGGGCGTAGCTCAATGGTAGAGCCCCAGTCTTCCAAACTGGCTACGCGGGTTCGATTCCCGTCGCCCGCTCCAGAGCTCGACACACGGCCCGGCGAGGTTCCCTCGACCGGGCCGTTCGCATGGGCCGGCACACCGGCCGGACCGTGGTGACGGGCGGGGCCCGAGCCGGGGCTTCGGACCGGGTGGCGGGCCGGTGACCCAGGGGACGCGCACGGAGGCGCACCCGTGGGCGTGCGCCGTGCGAAACCGTCGCGCGCCCGCGCGCACGCCCGGCCGCGGAACCGGAATGGCACGGCGGGCGCACCGGGCCCGCGCGCCGGAAGCACACCGACGCCGGACGGCCCCGGGCACGGTCAGATGTCGATCTCGGCGATGGTCTCGGCGAGCGAGTCCAGGAACTCCTGGATGTCCGGCGCCATGTCGGTGGAGGCCAGCAGGAATCCGAAGAGCACGGCGACCAGCGCCGGACCCCCCTTGAGTTTGCCGCTCCGGATCATCAGCGCCATGACGATCCCCACCAGCAGCACCAAGGACAGGGAAATAACCACAACTGATCACTCGCCCTCGCGGTCGCCATCCGTCTCACCGGCCCGAGAGGCACCCTTCCCCGCACACCCCCCGCTGCACCCATCGTGCCATCAACTCGCCCCGCAATGGGGGCAGCTGACCGATCGAAGACCCTCCGGAGCGACGAGGATCACTCTCCCGGTGACCGCGCCGGGGAGACCGCGAAGTGACGCCGCGCACAATTCGACGGTATGCGCGGCGATCGAATTGGAGCCTGCCGGGAGGCGTCCCGGCAGGAATTCCGAATTCACTCCGGCATGGCGCGACGCCCCTGCAAAGCACCATTGATTTGGACATTTCACCCGAGCCGCTTGCGGGGCATATGCCCCGTTTAAGGTGGATGAAATAGCACAGAACGGACAGAACGGCCCGTTTTATCGGCGTGCATGCATGAAAATCGCCCGATAAGCAAAGGGAAGCTGAACGGAGTTTTACGGAATAGCGGTTCCGGCGCTAAGGTCCCTCAGATGTTCCACGCTGCCCCCACCTCGCATTGCGCAGTGCGGTCCAAGGTCCTTTCCCCCACATCCCCACCGGAGGGCCTGTGACGAACTCCCTGCGTCCGCACGGCTATGAGCGGTCGCCGCTCCCCCCGGTCCAGGAATCACCGCCCCGGGACCGCACCCGGCAGCCGGCGCCCGAGCGCGCCGCGCCACCCGCCGCCCCGGCCGGGCAGCGGCCGAAGCAGCGCGACCCGTTCTTCGACAACGCGAAGTACCTGGCGATCGTGCTGGTCGCCATGGGGCACTCGTGGGAGCCGCTGACCGACGGCAGCCGGGCCGCCGAGGCGCTGTACATGACCGTGTACGCCTTCCACATGCCGGCCTTCATCCTGATCTCCGGCTACTTCTCCCGCAGCTTCGACATGCGGCCGGACCGGCTCAAGCGGCTGATCACCGGGGTCGCCGTGCCGTACCTGCTGTTCGAGGTGGCGTACACCTTCTTCAAGCGGTGGGCGGACGACGACCCGACCTACGACTTCAGCCTGCTCGACCCCTGGTACCTCACCTGGTTCCTGATCGCGCTCTTCGTCTGGCGGATGACCACCCCGATCTGGAAGCTCATCCGCTGGCCCGTCCCGGTGGCACTGGCCGTCGCGACCCTGGCGTCGGTCTCCCCGGACATCGGCGACGACCTGGACCTGCAGCGGGTGCTCCAGTTCCTGCCGTTCTTCGTGATCGGGCTGCACCTGAAGCCCGAGCACTTCCAGCGGCTGCGCCGCCGCGAGGTGCGCCTGCTGGCCGTCCCGGCCTTCCTCTGCGCGGTGGCCGTCGCCTACTGGGCGGGCCCCCGGATGAACTCGGCGTGGTTCTACCACCGGGACAGCGTCCAGGAGCTCGGCGCCCCGCCGTGGACCGGCCCGGTGATGACCCTGGCGCTGTTCGGCTGCTCGGCGGTGCTGGTCATCGGCTTCCTGGCGTGGGTGCCCCGGCGGCAGACGTGGTTCACCGCACTCGGCGCCGGAACCCTCTACGGCTATCTGCTGCACGGCTTCCTCGCCAAGGGCTCCCGCTTCTGGGGCTGGTTCGACGAGTACCGGTGGCTGCACACCCCGCTCGGCGCGATCGTCGTCTCGGTCATCGCGGCCGCGGTGGTCACCGCGCTGTGCACCCCACCGGTCCAGCGGCTCTTCCGCTGGGCCATGGAGCCCCGGATGGCGTGGGCGTTCGTCAAGGACCCGGCCGAGCAGGCCCGGCGCCGGTCCGGCGCCGGGGCGGCCACCGGCTGACCGGCCCCGGCGGGCGGGCTCACCCGCGGACCCCGTCCGCCGGAGCCGCGGTGCGCAGCGCGGCGCGGGCCGGCAGCGCGGTGGCGGCGAGCCCCAGCAGCAGGGTGCCGCCGGCGAAGGCCGCGTAGAGCGGCACCGGGACGTACGGGGCCGCGCCGGTCAGACCGCGCACCATCGGGTACAGGGTGGCCAGCGCGATGGCGGTGCCCAGGGCGACCCCGGCGCAGGTCACCAGCAGCGCCTCCCAGCGGATCATCCGCAGCACCTGCCGCCGGGTGGAGCCGACCAGGCGCAGCACACCCAGCTCACGGCGGCGGTCGAGCACCGTCATCACCAGGGTGTTCGCCGCGGCCACCGCGGCGAAGCCGCCCAGCACCGCCGCCATGGTGTGGTTCGCCCAGGCGTTGACGGCCCGGTCCGCGTCCCGGGCGGCCTGGTAGCCGTCCCGGTCGCTGACCTCGCCGAGCGCGGAGAGCCGCGCGGTGAGTTCCCCGGGGTCCGTGCCGTCCACCGCGCGGACCAGCACCTCGGCGTCGAGCGGCGCGGTGACGTGCTCCGCCAGCACCGAACGGCTCAGCGTCACCTGGGCCACGCCCAGGCCGCGGGAGTAGGTCGCCACCACGGTCGCCCGGTGCCGGGTCCCGTCCGGGAGCCGCAGCTGGAGCCGGTCGCCCAGGCCGACGTGCGCCGCGTCGGCGAGCCGGGTGTCCAGGGCCACCGTGCCGGGCCGCAGATCCGACAGCCGCCCGGTGGACACGCCCAGGTCCTGGACGGCGGTGAGCGCCTGGCCGCCACCGGTCACGCCCTGGGCGGTGGCGGTTTGCAGCATCCGCACGCCCCCGCCGTCGACCGGCACCAGCACACCGGTGCGCAGCAGACCCACCGCGGTGTCCACGCCCGGGGTGGCCGCGACCCGGGCGGCGGTGCCCGCGGGCAGTCCGCCGGCCCCGGTGACGACGTGGTCCGCGACGATGCCCGCGTGGCGCTCCCCCGCCGCCACGTGATCCTCGCTGGTGTGCATGAAGACGAGGGTGGAGGCGAACGCCATGGCCAGCACGATCGGGGTGATGGCGGAGGCCAGGCGGCGGGCGTTGGCCCGGGAGTTGGCGGAGGCCAGCTGGGCGGTGGCGGGCCCCGCGCGCAGCGGCACGCCGACCAGCCAGGCGCACAGCCGGGCGATCAGCGGGCCGAGCAGGCCGACGGCCAGCATGAAGAGCATCACCACGCCGAGGGCCGTGGTGGCCGCGTCCTCGCCGGTCGCCTCGGCCGCGACGCGGGCCAGGACGGTCCCGCCCACCAGCGCGGCGGCGCCCAGCACGGTACGGACGACACCGGGCGCGAACCGCTCCACCGCGGCCTCGCCGAGCGCCTGGCCCGGCTTGATCCTCGCCGGCCGGTGCGCCGCCACCAGCCCGGCGAAGAGGGCGGTGACCACTACGGCGCCGATCGCGGCGGTCGGCGGGATCCAGGAGACGGCGAGCCGGACCGGGGCGGGGACGGCATCCCGGTCCTTGAGCTCGCCGAACCACCAGCGGGCCAGCGCGATGCCGGGCAGGCAGCCCACCGCACCGGCGACCGGGGCGACCAGCAGCGCCTCGGTCGCCACCGAGCGGCGGATCTGGCGCGGGGTGGCCCCGATGGCGCGCAGCAGCGCGAACTCGCGGCGGCGCTGGCCCACGGAGAGGGCGACGGTGCCCGCCGCGGTGAAGATCGCGGTCATGGTGGCGATCCCGCCGAACGATCCGCCGAGGGCGGTGAGCATCTCCTTGGCCTCGCCGAGGCCGGGCTGCTCCACGCCGCCGCGGCCGTCGCCGGTGTGTGCCCGCAGGCCCGCGGCGCGGGAGCCGAGGTCCCGCTCCAGCCGGTCCGCCAGCGCGCCGGGGTCCGTCCCGGCATCCGGGCGGACCAGGACCGCGTCGACGCGGCCCGGGTGCCCCGAGATGCGCGGCGCCTCCCGGTCCGGGAGCCACACGGTCCCCGCGCCGCTGCCGCCCGGCCCGTCGGCGGCGATCCCGGAGACCCGCAGCCGGTGGTCGCCGTCGGCGCCGCGCACCGTGATCCGGTCGCCGGTCGCCACCCCGGAGGATTCGGCGGCGGCGGAGTCCAGTACCACCTCGCCGGGGTGCGGCGCCGTACCGGAGCGCAGTTCGACGCCGGTGTACGCGGCCGAGCCCCAGCCGTGCGCGGTCACCGGCGCCGGGCCCGCCCCCTGGCGGGCACCCGGGTCGGCGGGCTGCCCGGCGGCGAGCCGGACCGGGAAGGTCAGGTCCGGGACGGCGGCGGCCGCTCCGGGGGTGCGGGCCGCGGCGGCCACCAGTCCGGCGTCCAGCCGGGCCCGGTCCGGCACCGGCTCGGGGTCGCTCTCCGCGTCCCCGCCGCGGCCCTCGGAGGGGTGGGCCCGCTGGTCGGCGGCGAGCACGACCGGAGCGTCGGCGTAGCGCGCGGGCGGCGCGGTGGCGCGGATGCCGGTCTCCAGCAGGATGCCGCAGGCCGAGACGATCATCGCGGCCATGGCGAGGGCGATGAAGGTGCCCGCGAAGGAGGACGGTTTGAACCGGATCGCGGCGCGCGCGAGCCCGTTGGTCAGGGACCTCATACCGGCGCGCCCCCGAGGGCGGCGGCGGCCGGCACCGGGGCGGGCGCCGCCCCGGCCTTGGCGGTCAGCTCGCCGAGCCGGGCGGCGATCCGGTCGGCGGAGCTCCGCGGCAGGCTGTCGGCGAACGACCCGTCGGCGAGGAAGAGCACCCGGTCCGCGTAACCGGCGGCGGTCGGGTCGTGGGTGACCATGGTGACCGTCGCCCCCATCTCGTCCACCGCGCGGCGCAGCAGCGTCAGCACCTCGGCGGCGGTGCCGGTGTCCAGCGCGCCGGTCGGCTCGTCGGCGAAGACCACGTCGGGCCGGGTGACCAGGGCGCGGGCGATCGCCACCCGCTGCTGCTGGCCGCCGGAGAGCTGGCCGGGGCGCCGCCGGGCATGCTGGTCCAGGCCCACCTGGGCGAGGACCTCGCGGGCGCGGGCCCGGTCGGGGCGGGCGCCGGCGAGCCGCATGGGCAGCAGGACGTTCTGCTCGACGGTGAGGGAGGGGAGCAGGTTGAACGACTGGAACACGAAGCCGAGCCGGCCGCGGCGCAGCGCGGTCAGCTTGTTCTCGCTCATGCCGGTGATCTCCGTGCCGCCGAGCCGGACGACGCCCTCGCTGGGCCGGTCCAGGCCCGCCGCGCACTGCAGGAAGGTCGACTTGCCCGACCCGGAAGGCCCCATGACCGCGGTGAAGCTGCCCCGGGGCAGGGCCAGGTCGATGCCGCGCAGCGCGTGCACCGCGCGGGCGCCGCGCCCGTAGCGGCGGCGCACGCCGCACAGTTCGACCGCCCAGTCGCCGGTGCTCGGCGCTTCCCGCTGGTTCCGCCGCGTACCGCGCCGCCACATGGTGTCGTTCCCTTCGTCCCGGCTGCCGAGCCGTGGTTCCGTGTCCCGTTCCGCCCGCCACCTGCCGTGGTGCCGGGATGCTTCGAACGTACGGAGCGGAGGGGGGCCGGGACCATGGCGGCCGCCGGCGGATCGGGGGTGGGGAAAACCCGAGGTCGCGGGGGTGGTCCGCCGTACAAGCGGGGCCGGGAGGCGTCGCGGGCCCGGGAAGCCGCGCGGGCCCGGGAGGCGTCGGGGGCGGCGGGTCGCGAGGGAAGGCGGTACCAGGTCGGCGGTCGCGGGGGTGTGAGGCGCCGCGGGGAGGTCGGACCCCGGTCCCCGGTCCGGTACCGGACGCGGGTGCGCCGCGGGTCGGGCGCGGCGGATCAGCGGGCCGCGGTCAGTCGCGGCAGATCAGCAGCAGGGCCCGGTCGTCGTTGACGTCCTTGGCGACGGCCTCGATCAGATGCCAGGCCGCCCCGTGGAAACCGGACGCCACATAGCGGTCGGCCTCGCCGGTCAGCCGGTCCATGCCCTCACTGATGTCGCGGTCGGCGGTCTCGACGAGCCCGTCGGTGAAGAGCATCAGGACGTCGCCGGGCCGGAGCCGGCCCTTCACCGGGTCGAACTGGGCGCCGTCGTACACACCCAGCAGGGGCCCCTCGGCCGCCTTCTCCTCCCACTTCCCGCTCCCGGCGTTGAGCTGGAGCGCGGGCAGGTGCCCGGCGGACAGCAGTTCGTAGTCGCCGCTGTCGAGGTCGAGGACGAGGTGGACGGAGGTGGCGAACCCCTCGTCCCAGTCCTGGCGGAGCAGGTAGCCGTTGGCGGCGGGCAGGAAGCCGTGCGGGGGCAGCGAGCCGAGCAGCCCGCCGAAGGCGCCGGAGAGCAGCAGCGCCCGGGACGCCGCGTCCATGCCCTTGCCGGAGACGTCCGTCAGCACCACCTCCAGGGTGCGGCCGCCGTTGGTGCGGGCCGCGACCACGAAGTCGCCGGAGAAGGACTGGCCGCCGGCCGGGCGGAGGGCCATCTCGCGGTGCCAGCCGCGCGGCAGCGCGGGCAGCTTGCTCTGCACCCGGATGCGTTCGCGCAGGTCGAACAGCATGGTGCCGCCGCGCCGCCAGGGCACGCCGACCCGGCTGCGGAACTGGGCGATGAGCAGCCCGAGGAAGCCGACCGCCGCGACCACCAGGATGGTGCCGGGGGTGACCCGGTCCGGCCCGTCGGGGTACGGGCCGAGCACGGCCGACTCGACGATGAGCGCCGCCGCTGCCGCCGCGTAGAGCGCGAGCAGGCTGGCGGGGCGCAGCAGCAGTCCGCCGGCCACGATCGGCAGCACCAGGGCGGCCGGCGAGCACCAGTCGGGCTGGGTTACCGTGCCGAGGGCGATGGCGGGGATGGCGACCAGCAGGGCGGCCAGCGCCAGCCAGTCGGAGCCGTCGCCGCGGAAGTAGTCGACCCCGGCTTTGCGCACGCCGGTTCGGACCCGGTGCAGCGCCTTGCGCGTCCGGGCCGTCGGCGAGTCCGCTCCACCGCTGCCAGTCATTGCTTCGGGACCCTACCCACCCGTTCGGACGCGCGTCGATTCGCCGTCCGTCACACCACCCTCCTGTGCGGGCAAAGGGGAGCGAAATCCGTTCGCCAGTGCGAGCGGCCGCTGGTAGGCATGGCGGTATGACGACTGAGCTACGACCGCTCCGGTCCGAGGAGTGGGACGAGTGGTACGCCAAGCTGGACCTCGCCTTCGGCGGGGTCGCCGAGGCTCCGGAGGAGCAGGCGCTGTGGCGGGATCTCACCGGGATCGAGAGGTCGCTGGCCGCCTGGGACGGCGAGGACATCGTCGGGTGCGCGGCGGCGTTCGGCTTCCGGATGACGGTGCCCGGCGGATCGCTGGTGCCCACCGCCGGGGTGACCATGGTCGGTGTCCAGGCCACCCACCGGCGGCGCGGGGTGCTCACCGCCATGATGGAGCGTCAGCTGGCCGACATCCGCGCCGCCGGTGAGCCGGTCGCCGCGCTCACCGCGTCGGAGCCGGCGATCTACGGCCGGTTCGGGTACGGCATCGCCACCCAGACGCTGTCCGCCGAGATCGACACCAGCCGGGTGGTGCTGCGGGTCCCCGAGGGCACCGACCGGGTCCGGCTGCGGATGGCGGCCCCGGCGGACGCGCGGGACGCGTGCGAGTCGGTGTACGCGCGGCGGGTCGCCGCCCGCCCCGCGATGCTGGCCCGGGCCCCGGGCTGGGAGCGGCTGCCGCTCCTGGACCCGCCGTCGAACCGCGAGGGCGCGTCGCCGCTGCTGTGCGTCCTGGCCGAGCGGGACGGCGAGGTGACCGGGTACGCCCGGTACGCCGTCCGGCCGGTCTGGGAGCCGGCCGGGCCCGAGGGGGTGGTGCAGCTGCGCGACCTGGAGGCGCTGGATCCGGCCTCGTACGCGGCGTTGTGGCGCTTCCTGTTCGAGATCGACCTGACCTCGAAGCTGATGGTGCGCAGCCGGCCGGTCGACGACCCGTTGCTGCAACTGGTCTCGGACGTCCGCCGCTGCCGGGTGGGGGTCCGCGACTCCCTCCATGTGCGGCTGGTGGACCTCGGGGCGGCGCTGTCGGCCCGCACCTACACCGCGCCGGTCGATGTGGTGCTCGACGTCGAGGACCGCTTCTGCCCCTGGAACGCCGGGCGTTGGCGCCTGGTGGGCGATCCCAAGGGCGCGTCCTGCGAGCGGGCCGCCGACGACGAGCCGGCCGATCTGCGGCTGGACGTGCAGGAGTTGGGGGCGGTGTACCTGGGCGGGACCCGGTTGTCCGCGCTGGCCGGCGCGGGGCGGGTGGCCGAGCTGCGGCCGGGGGCGCTGGCCGAGGCGTCCACGGCGTTCGGCAGCGATGTCGCCCCGTGGCTCCCGCACGGCTTCTGACCCGCCCGACCCTCCGGCGCCGGCCCCTGACGCGTCCGGCACCGGCCCGTCGGCCCGGCCGCCTCGGAGGGCCGGGCGGCACCGACTGATCCGGCGCCGGCCCGCCGACGTGCGCTGATCCGGTAGCGACCCGCCGGCCCCGGCTGATCCGCTGCCGCCCCCGGCGGACCCGCCGGCCCGCCGGCCCGGAGGGCCGGGCGGCTGACCTCGGCTGATCCGCTGTCCCCGACGGGCCGGCTGACCGGCTGCCGGCCGCGCCGGAGCCGGCCCGCCCGCGCCCGGCGGAGGCGAAGTGTGCCGGTCCGGCCGCTACGCCCCGGCCGGGTCGCGCGGCGCGGGGCGCAGGGTGAGGCTGCCGGGCACGGCGTCGTACGCCTCCCGCACCAGGGCCGCCAGGTCGTCCCGGGTCGGACTGCCCGGCGTGGCGGTCCAGTTCTCCAGCGCGCGGTGGAACACCGCGATGAGCAGGTCCAGGGCGAGCCGTGGCCGCAGGTCGGCGAGCGGGGCGGGCCCGGCCGGGCCGCCGGCGGGGTCCGGGGGCGGGGCAGCGGCGGGACCCGGGGCGGCCGCCCGGTCCGCCGGTGCCGCCGGGTCCGTGAGCCACAGCCGGCGGTGCAGCGTGTCGAGCGCGGTGCGGCAGGTCCGGTCGCAGAACTGCAGTCCGTGCGCGTCCATCGACGGGGTCCTGGCGGCCAGCCGTCCGCTCAGCCGCACCCGCTCCGCCCAGCCCTCCTCGGTCATCGCGCCGATCGCGGCGAGCAGCGCGTCCCGGAGCATCTCCAGCAGGGTGCCGCCGCGCGGGTCGCGGGTCTCCAGGTCGTCGAGGAAGGCCGCCCACATGTCCTGGGTGGGGGCCATCGCGACGTCTTCCTTGCTGGTGAAGGTGCGGAAGAAGGTGCGCTTGGAGACCTCGACGGTGTCGCACAGCTCGTCGAGGGTCACCCCGTCGAAACCGCGCTCGGTGAACAGTCGCAGTGCGGTGTCGATCAGTGCCTGCCGGGTGCGGAGCTTCTTGCGGGCCCGCAGCGGCAGCCGCTCGCCGGGGGTCGGGGCCTGGGGCGCGGTGCTCATGCCGGGGAGTGTAGCGAAGGAGCAGTTGCCCCCTGTAGGTTTATGCCACTGAGTGGCACTAACCACTGAGGCGACTTTCGCTGCCGCCTCCGTCCCCTCTGAAAGGCACGGACCCATGCGCGCTCTGCTCGTCGACCGCTCCGCCCCCGGCGGACTGCGTCTCGGCACCGCCCCCGACCCCGAGCCCGCGCCCCACCAGGCGCTGGTGCGGGTGGTGGCCACCTCGCTCAACCACGGCGAGGTGCGCCATGGGATCGAGGACGCCGCCGACGGCGCGGTACTGGGCTGGGACGCGGCCGGAGTGGTCGAACAGGCCGCCGCCGACGGCACCGGCCCGGCCGTCGGCACCCCGGTGGTGACGCTCGGCGCCGACGGTGCCTGGGCCGAGCTGCGGGCCGTGGACACCGCGCTGATGGGCACCGCGCCGGCGGGCGCCGACCTGGGCGCGATCAGCACGGTGCCGGTCGCGGGCGCGAGTGCGCTGCGCGCCCTGCACCGCATCGGCCCGATCCTGGGCCGGCGGCTGCTGATCACCGGGGCGACGGGCGGCGTCGGCCGGTACGCGGTACAGCTCGGCCGGCTCGGCGGCGCCCATGTCATCGCCTCCACCGGCGACCCGGCGGCACACGGCGAGGGGCTGCGGGCGCTGGGCGCCGACGAGGTGGTCCCTGGGCCGCAGGCGGTCACCGAGCCGGTGGACGGCGTGCTCGACATGGTGGGCGGCGAGCAGCTCGTCACCGCGTTCGGCAAGCTCACCGAGCGCGGGACGCTGGTGCCGGTGGGCCAGTCGACGGGCGGCGGCGAACGCTTCCCGCTCGGCGCCTTCTGGGACGAGCCGGGCCGCCACGACCGCACCATCGCCACCTTCTTCCTGCTCACCGCCACCGGCCTGGGGCCGGATCTGACCTGGCTGGCGCACCGGGTGGCGGCCGGCGACCTGGACCCGCAGATCTCCTGGCGGGGCGGCTGGGACCAGGCCGCCGAGGCGGTGGACGCGCTGCTGGGCCGGCGGCTGCACGGCAAGGCGGTGCTGGACCTGACGGCGGCCTGACCGGCCGACCGGGCGAACCCCCGACGGAAGGGCCGGCGGCGGAGCAGGGCCGGCCGGGCCGGCCGGCCGCCGGACCGGATCCGCGCCGCGGAGTCCCGGCCCGGGCGCCGGGTCCGGCCCGGGCGGTGGGCCCCGGTCCGCGCCGCGGGTCCCCGTCCGGGTCACCGGGGCCGGCTGGTCCCTGCCCGGCCGGGGAGGGCGGGTGCCGCCCGGTGGCCGGCGGGTCAGCGGCGGCCGGCCCGGGCTACCGCGTCTGGCACCCCGGGCACCAGAAGAGGTTGCGTGCGGCGAGGTCGGCGGTGCGGACCTCACCGCCGCAGATGTGGCAGGACTGCCGGGCGCGGCGGTAGACGTAGACCTCGCCGCCGTGGTCGTCGACGCGCGGCGGACGGCCCATCGCCTCGGGGGTGTGCTCCGGGCGGACCGTGTCGATCCGGTTGTTCCGCACGCCTTCCCGCATCAGCAGCACCAGGTCCGCCCAGAGGGCGTCCCACTCGGCGCGGACCAGCTCCCGGCCGGGCCGGTACGGGTCGATACCGTGCCGGAACAGCACCTCGGCCCGGTAGACGTTGCCGACCCCGGCGATCACCTTCTGGTCCATGAGGAGCGCGGCTATCGAGGTGCGGCTGCGCGAGATGCGCAGCCAGGCGCGCTCGCCGCCGCGGTCGCCCTCCGGCGCGGTCGCCGCGCGCAGCGGGTCCGGACCCAGCCGCTGCTGGATCGCGCCCTTCTCGGCGTCGGTGATCAGCGCGCACGCGGTGGGGCCGCGCAGGTCGGCGTAGGAATCGGCGCCGACCAGCCGGAGCCGCACGGTGTCGGTGGGCGGCGGCGCCGGGGCCCCGCCGAAGCCGTAGGTGCCGAAGAGCCCGAGGTGCACATGGATCCAGCCGGTGCCCTCGAAGCCCAGGAAGAGGTGCTTGCCGTGCGCCTCGGCGCGGTCCAGGACGCGTCCGTCGACCAGGGCGGCCCCCTCGGCGAACCTCCCCTGCGGACTGCTGGCGCGCACGGACCGGCCGCCGAACCTCTCGTAGTGGTCGGCGGCCAGTCGGTGGATGGTGTGCCCCTCCGGCATCAGCCCTGCTGCGGGTGGTGGGCCGGGATGGGCGGCAGCTCGCCGGTGGTCTCGTAGGCGCCGAGCATCTCGATGCGGCGGGTGTGCCGCTCCTCGCCGGAGTACGGGGTGGCCAGGAAGGCCTCGACGAACGCGGTCGCCTCTTCCTGGGTGTGCATCCGGCCGCCGATGCTGATCACGTTGGCGTTGTTGTGCTCCCGGCCGAGCTTGGCCGTCTCCTCGCTCCAGGCCAGCGCGGCGCGGATGCCCCTGACCTTGTTGGCGGCGATCTGCTCACCGTTGCCGGAGCCGCCGATCACGATGCCGAGGCTGTCCGGGTCGGCGGCGGTCCGCTCGGCCGCACGCAGGCAGAACGGCGGGTAGTCGTCCTGGGCGTCGTAGATGTGCGGGCCGCAGTCGACGGGCTCGTGGCCATGGGCCTTGAGCCACTCGACGAGGTGGTTCTTCAGGTCGAAACCGGCATGATCGGAGCCGAGGTACACGCGCATGCCACGAGTGTGACACGGGCGGCCCCGCCGGACCGCGCGGGGTGCGAAGGCACGCTGAAGTGCGGTGCGTAATAGCGGAATTAGCTTCTCCGCTTAGCTGGATATTCGCTGATCAACCACTAAACCTCATGGAAACCTCAAGTAACGATCCGGATTCAAAGGTTCATCTATCCCGATCCCTGAGATTCACTGGCACGGCTCAAAACCCTTCGGTGCTAAGGATCGTGCACATGAGCGCACAGCCCGTGACCACTCCGCCGGGCACGTCACCCGGCGATCCCGGGAAGACGCCCGGCGCGGACGGCCTCCAGGCCGGACTCAAGAACCGCCACCTGTCGATGATCGCCATCGGCGGCGTGATCGGAGCCGGCCTCTTCGTCGGCTCCAAGGACGGCATCGCCAAGGCCGGCCCCGCCATCCTGATCTCTTACGCCCTGGTCGGCGTGATGGTCGTCTTCGTCATGCGGATGCTCGGCGAGATGGCCGCGGCCAATCCGACCTCCGGCTCCTTCTCGGCCTACGCCGACCGCGCACTCGGCCGCTGGGCCGGGTTCTCCATCGGCTGGCTCTACTGGTTCTTCTGGGTCGTGGTGCTCGCCGTGGAGGCGACCGCGGGCGCGGAGATCCTGGAGAAGTGGATGCCCGGCGTGCCCCAGTGGGGCTGGGCCCTGATCGTCATGGTGGTGCTGACCGCGACCAACCTGGTCTCGGTCGCCTCCTACGGCGAGTTCGAGTTCTGGTTCGCCGGTATCAAGGTCGTCGCGATCGCCGCCTTCGTGGTCGTCGGCGGGCTCGCGGTGTTCGGCCTGCTGCCCGGCTCGGACAACGAGGGCGCGGGATTCGCCCATCTGACCGACGCCGGAGGCTTCCTGCCCAACGGCGCCGGAGCGATCCTCACCGGCGTGCTGATGGTCGTCTTCTCCTTCATGGGCAGCGAGATCGTGACCCTCGCGGCCGGCGAGTCCGAGGACCCGCAGCGCGCGGTCACCAAGGCCACCAACAGCGTGATCTGGCGGATCGCCGTCTTCTACCTCGGCTCGATCTTCGTGGTGCTGACGCTGCTGCCGTGGAACTCCAAGGCGATCGCCGAGGACGGCTCCTACGTCGCGGCGCTGAACTCCATCGGCATCCCGCACGCCGGCAACGTCATGGACGTCATCGTGCTCACCGCCGTGCTGTCCTGCCTGAACTCCGGCCTCTACACCGCCTCGCGGATGGCCTTCTCGCTGGGCCGGCGCGGCGACGCGCCCAAGGCGTTCGCCCGCACCAACGCGAGCGGCGTCCCCCAGGTCGCCATCCTCTGCTCGGTCGTCTTCGGCTTCGTGGCGGTGTTCTTCAACTACAAGTGGCCGGACACGGTGTTCCAGTTCCTGCTGAACTCCTCCGGCGCCGTGGCGCTCTTCGTCTGGCTGGTCATCTGCGTCACCCAGCTGCGGATGCGCGGCATCATCCTCCGCGAGGCCCCGGACAAGCTGGTCGTCCGCATGTGGCTGTTCCCGTACCTGACCTGGGCGACCATCGCGATGATCGTCTTCGTGCTGGGCTATATGTTCACCGATGACGCCAACCGGGACCAGGTCACCATGTCGGTGCTGGTCGCCGCGGTCGTGGTCGTCGTCTCGCTGGTCCGCGAGCGGATCGGCAAGGGCGGTGCCGTGGAGCCGGCCCGGGAGGACTCCACCACCACCCGCTAGCCGGGACGGACGTCACCGCACAGCCGAACGGGCCGGGAGCCGCACCAGGGAAGGGGGTGCGGTCCCGGCCCGTCGGGTGTCCGGGGGCGCGGGGCGCCGGAGGGGGAGCCGGGGGGTCAGCCCCGGCGGCCGCCCAGCAGCTTCCAGGCGGCCGGCAGCGCGCCCATCGCCAGTGCCGCCTTGAGCGCGTCACCGAGCAGGAACGGGGTCAGGCCGGCCGCCACCGCCGCGCTCGGCGACAGGTCCGCCGCCACCGCCAGGTAGGGCACCCCGACCGCGTAGATGATCGCGGAGCCCAGCACCATCGTGCCCGCGGTGCGCAGCACGTCACGGTCGCCGCCGCGGCGGGCCAGCCCGCCCACCACGGTCGCGGCCAGCAGCATGCCCAGCACATAGCCGAAGGACGGGGCGAGCGCCCCGGACCCGCCCTCGGCGAACCACGGCATGCCCGCCATGCCGACCAGGGTGTAGAGGGTCAGCGACAGGAACCCGCGACGGGCGCCGAGCGAGGTGCCGACCAGCAGCGCGGCGAAGGTCTGCCCGGTCACCGGCACCGGCGACCCCGGCACCGGGACCGCTATCTGGGCGGCGAGGCCGGTCAGCACGGCTCCGCCGGCGATCAGGGCCGCGTCACGGACGAGCACCCGGCGGGCGGCGCCGGCCGGAAAGACGACGTCGGCGAGGACCGTTCCGGTCCGGGCGGCTGGGACAGAGGCGGAGCTCATCGGTTCTCCCCGAGGTGAGAGGTGGACTGCGGACGGCCCGCGGCGCCGGGGCGCGACGACCGGGCGCACGGCGGGAACTGCCGTGACAACCGGACCGCTACCCCGGGTGATTCCCGGGGCACTGCGGGACACCGAGACGTTAACCCAGCGTGCATCCCCCGATCACCGTTGACTGCCCACAAAGACCTCACGACCGCGCTTGGCGCTTTCCATGCACGCCGCGACGTTCAGTCACCCTCCGGACGTCATATTCGGGCAGGTCAGTGATACTGCTCACGTTCGGACGGCTCCGCCGTCAATGGCTTTGCGCCCAGGCGGACCGCTTGTGGAGACTGTGGAAACCCCCCAACGCGCTCAGGTCGGGCGCTGCTAGCCGAGAGTGAACCAGCACCATGCACCACGCCCCGCCCGCCGAGCAGCTCTCGCCCGAGGCGGCCGAACCGCTCGCCGGGGGCCTCAAGCAGCGCCATCTGACGATGCTCGGCCTGGGCGGGGTGATCGGCGCCGGGCTGTTCGTCGGCTCGGGGGCCGGGATCGCGGTGGCCGGCCCCGGCATCGTCATCTCGTACCTGCTCGCGGGCGCACTGGCCACGCTGGTGATGCGGATGCTGGGCGAGATGTCGGCGGCGATGCCCGCCTCGGGGGCCTTCTCGGTGCACGCGGAGCGGGCACTGGGCCGCTGGGCCGGGTTCACCGTCGGCTGGCTCTACTGGTTCCTGCTGGTGGTGGTGGCGGCGGTGGAGGCGACGGCCGCGGCGGGGATCGCGCACGGCTGGCTGCCGTCGGTTCCGCAGTGGGCCTGGGTGCTGGTGTTCATGGTGGTCTTCACCGGCGCCAACCTGGCCGCCGTGAAGAACTTCGGCGAGTTCGAGTTCTGGTTCGCCACCCTGAAGGTCACCGCGATCGTGCTCTTCCTGGTCCTCGGGCTGCTCGCGATCCTCGGACTGCTGCCGGCCGCCTCCGACTACTCCGGCGACCCGGTGGGGCTGGCGAACCTCACCGGGCAGGGCGGCTTCCTGCCGCACGGCTGGGGCGGGGTGGTCTCCGGGGTGCTCGCGGTGGTCTTCGCCTTCGGCGGCCTGGAGGTCCTCACCATCGCGGCGGCCGAGTCGGACGATCCGGCCCGCGCGGTGGGCCGGGCGGTGCGCAGCGCGGTGTGGCGCATCCTCTTCTTCTACATCGGCTCGATGCTGGTGATCGTCACCCTGCTGCCCTGGACGTCGATGACGCCGGGCGGGAGTCCGTTCGTGGCGGTGCTCTCCCACCTCGGGGTGCCGAAGGCCGGGCAGATCATGGAGATCGTGGTCTTCGTGGCCCTGCTGTCCGCGCTCAACGCCAACCTCTACGGCTCGTCCCGGATGGTGTTCTCGCTCGCGGAGCGGAAGGAGGCGCCGGGCGCGCTGCTCAGGGTGTCCCCCGGTGGGGTGCCGCGCCGCGCCGTACTGGCATCGGTCACATTCGGTTTCATTTCGGTCCTGCTCAATCTCCAGTGGCCAGAAACGATCTTCCAGTACCTGCTCAACTCCGTGGGTGCGGTACTGCTCTTCGTCTGGGCCCTGATCGCCGTGTCGCAGCTGCGGCTGCGCCCCCGCATCGAGCGGGAGACAGCCGGCCGGGCGACCCTGCGGATGTGGGGTTTCCCCTGGCTGACCTGGGCCGCTCTGGCCGCGATCGGGGCCGTGCTGGTGCTGATGCTGACCGACGACGGGGCCCGGCCGCAGCTACTGTGGTCGGCGGGCGCCACCGGAGCGGTACTGATCGTCGCCGCGCTGCGGGAGCTCCGGCTCCGGAGGGCCTGACACCGGATCAAGCCAACCTGACGATCGGTCGGGCACGGAGCGTCATATTGACGTCCGATATTCAGACAGCATTGACGCAGGTGTTGTCCTGAGCGGACACGAACTCCACACTGAGGGCGCTCAGCACCGCTCCGCTCTCACGTAATGGACAGAAAACTCTGATGAACCGGACAACTGCGTCGTCCGCGCGAGAGCGCGAGGCCGAGAAGGCCGGAACGACCCCACACGACTCCGGAACGCCGCTCTCCCACGGGCTCAAGCAGCGCCATCTGTCGATGATCGCCCTGGGCGGCGTGATCGGCGCGGGCCTCTTCGTGGGCTCCGGCGCCGGCATCGCCGCCGCCGGTCCGTCGATCGTGCTGGCCTACGCCGCCTCCGGCCTGCTCGTCATGCTGGTGATGCGCATGCTGGGCGAGATGTCCGCGGCGAACCCCGCCTCCGGATCCTTCTCGGTGCACGCCGAGCGGGCCATCGGCCCCTGGGCGGGCTTCACCGCGGGCTGGATGTTCTGGGTACTGCTCTGCGTGGGCATCGCCGCCGAGGCCATCGCCGCGGCCAACATCATGGTCAGCTGGATGCCGGAGACCGAATCATGGATGTGGGTCCTCCTCTTCATGCTGGTGTTCTGCGGCACCAACCTCGCCGCGGTCTCCAACTTCGGTGAGTTCGAGTTCTGGTTCGCGGCCCTGAAGGTCGCCGCGATCGTGCTCTTCCTGGCCCTCGGCGTGCTGGCGATCCTCGGCGTGCTGCCGGGCACCGACGCCCCCGGCGCCGACAACCTCACCGGTGACGGCGGCTTCATGCCCAACGGCGTGGACGGCCTGGTCGTGGGTCTGCTCGCCTCGGTCTTCGCGTACGGCGGTCTGGAGACCGTGACGATCGCCGCGGCCGAGTCGGAGAACCCGGTGAAGGGCGTCGCCAAGGCGGTGCGGACCGCGATGTGGCGGGTCGCGCTGTTCTACGTCGGTTCGATGCTGATCGTCGTCACCCTGATCCCCTGGGACGACCCGTCGGTGGCCGGTGACGGCCCGTACGTGGCGGTGCTCAACCACCTGGACATCCCGGCGGCCGGCGAGATCATGAACGTCATCGTGCTGGTGGCGCTGCTCTCCGCGATGAACGCCAACATCTACGGCGCCTCCCGGATGTCGTACTCCCTGGTGGCCCGCGGCGAGGGCCCGCGCTTCCTGAGCAAGGTGAGCGGCGGCGTGCCCCGGCTGACCGTGCTGGCCTCCTCCGCCTTCGGCTTCTTCGCGGTGCTGCTCAGCTACTGGTGGCCGGACACCATCTTCAAGTGGCTGCTGAACATGGTCGGCGCGGCCGTGCTGGTGGTCTGGGCCTTCATCGCGGTGGCGCAGCTGCGGATGCGCCGCAAGCTCCAGCGGGAGGCCCCGGAGCGCCTGGTGGTGAAGATGTGGCTCTTCCCCTACCTCACCTGGGTGGCGCTGGCCGGAACGATCGGCGTGCTGCTGCTGATGCTGCGTGACGAGAACAACCGCACCCAGCTGTTCTTCACCGTCGGCCTGGCGGCGGCGCTGGCCGTCATCGGCTTCGTCCGCCAGCGGATGGTCCAGGCGCGCGAGAACGCCTGAGCCCGCAACGGCCCCGCCCCGCGGGCGGGTACGGATCCTCGGTCCCGAGGTCCGTACCCGCCCGCGGGGCCGTTGGGGCCTGGCGTCAGGAGCCCCCGGCCGCCTCCGCCCGCCACCGGGCGAGCCGTTCACGGTTCCCCAGGACGAACGGGTGCTCGGCGCCCAGGACGCGTTCACGGCGTTCGACGAGCTGCTCGCACAGTGCGACGGCCTCACCGGTCTTCCCCAGGCCGTAGGCGACGAGGGCGGTGAGGTTGAGCGCCGCGAGGGCGAGTGGATGGTCGGAACCTTGGAGGCGCGACCGGTCCGCGAGCACCCGGCGGGCGATCGGCTCCGCCTCGGCGAAGCGCTCGAAGACGCGCAGCCCCTCGGCGCACCCGTGACGGGCCGCCACCGTGGTGAGGTGGTCCGGCGGCAGGACTCGCTCGCAGTCCTCCACGACCTGCGCCTCCGCCTTGAACTCGTCCCACTTGCCGAGGTGTGGCAGGGTCTGAATCAGCCGTGACCGGCTGAAGAGCGTTTCCAGGGCGTCCTCCCCCAGCACCCGGCGCTGGCCGTCGACCGCCCGGCGCAGCGTCCGCTCCGCCTCCTCGTACCGGCCGAGCAGGCTGAGTGACAGTCCGAGGCCCAGGCAGCTCCACCAGGTGTCGGGACGGTCCGTGCCGAGCACCCGCTCCCGGGCGGCCAGGTTCCGGCGGTGCAGCACCTCGGCGTCCGCGTAGTGGGTCAGGAAGTGGGTGGCCCACGCCTCGGCGTCCCGCGCGGCCAGCGACACGGGATGCTCCGCGCCCAGGTGCCGGGCGGCGATCCGGCCGGTCTCCCGGGAGGACTTCAGCGCGCCCGCGAAGTCCCCGGCGTGGTGCATCTGACGGGCCACCCGCACCGCCAGCCGGGCCGATCGCTCCCCCGGCGCCGTCCGCAGCAGGTGGTCGACGTGCGGGACCAGCAGCTGCCAGCCCGTGTGGGATCGCGTGGGCACCGACTCGTCCGGTGGCAGCGCCGCTTCCAGCAGCCGTACCGCCGCGTCGGCCAGCGCGGCGCGCTCACCGTCCGGCACCGCGGCCGCCACGCTGTCCAGCAGTACCCCGTGCGCGCTGGCGCAGCGGACCCTTCCGTCTCCACGATCCCGATCAGGGAGTGTTCGAGCAGTCCGCGCAGCGCGGGCTCCAGCCGGTCCCCGGGGAGCGGCGGCAGCCGGTCGGCCAGCGTCACCTCGCCCCTGGCCACCGGCAGCCCAGGCCGCCCATGCCGTGGATGACCTGCACGCCGCCGGGACCGGACAGGCGGTCGCGCAGGTGGCGCATGAGGTCCTGCCGGTCGCGCAGCGCACCGGGCGGGCGGCCGACGAGCGGCACCCGCACCGAGTCGGGGGCCAGGCCCTGGGGTGCGGCCCGGGCGGGCACCTCGACCTGGGTGAGCAGCGTGCCGGCGCCCGGCGGGTAGTGGTGGTGGTGCTCCTGGATGTGCTGGTCGCCGGTGGCCTGGAACACCCGCCCCGCGCCCCGGGCCTGGCCGTGGACCGGTCCCGGCCCGCTCACCGTTCGGTGATGTGCTGGTCGCGCCCGGCCTGGTAGACGCGGCCGTTGCCGGACGCCTCGGCGCGCAGGTGGATCTCGCCGACCGCGGGCCGCGCGTCCTCCGGCAGCCGGGGCGTCAGTTCGTCGAGCAGGCGGCGCAGTTCGTCGGCCACCTCGGGGCGGGCGACCAGCAGGCGGCGCAGCCGGCCCTGCCACTCGGCGGCGAGTTCCGCCTCGGATTCCTCGTCCCCCGCCTCCCGGGCCAGCAGCAGGTCGGCGCGCCCGGCCTCCAGTTCGTCGCCGACGCCGTCGGCGCGCTCCGGCTGGAAGCGCCGCCAGAGCGAGAGCACGCCGTCCCGCGCGGATTCCCATGCCTGGGTCGCCATCAGTGCCACGACCGTCGTTCCGGCCGACCGGGCGAGGTCGGCGAGCTGCGGATCCATCGGATGCCCCCCTGGCGTGATCGAGACGACCTTCAAGCCTAAGGCAGCCGCACCCGGTCGCGGGTGGGTTCCGGCGGGAACCGGCCTCGGTCCACAGGCCCATCGGGGCTCCGTCTTCGGACCGATCCCGGTCCCGTTCCGCGGCGCGGAACAGACTTGCTGGTAGCGTGCACTTGCAACTTCATTGCAATAAGCAGTCGGAGGGCTCGGCATGGCCATCTACACACTTCCTGAACTTCCGTACGACTACTCGGCGCTGGCCCCGGTCATCAGCCCGGAGATCATCGAACTGCACCACGACAAGCACCACGCCGCCTACGTCAAGGGCGCCAACGACACGCTCGAGCAGCTGGCGGAGGCCCGGGACAAGGACCAGTGGGGCTCCGTCAACGGGCTGGAGAAGAACCTCGCCTTCCACCTGTCCGGCCACATCCTGCACAGCATCTACTGGCACAACATGTCCGGTGACGGTGGCGGCGAGCCGCTGGACAAGGACGGCGTGGGCGAGCTCGCCGACGCCATCGCGGAGAGCTTCGGCTCGTTCGCCAAGTTCCGGACGCAGCTGTCGAAGGCCTCGGCCACCACCCAGGGCTCCGGCTGGGGTGTGCTGGCGTACGAGCCGGTGACCGGCCGGCTGATCGTCGAGCAGGTCTACGACCACCAGGGCAACGTCGGCCAGGGCTCCGTGCCGATCCTGGTCTTCGACGCCTGGGAGCACGCCTTCTACCTGCAGTACAAGAACCAGAAGGTGGACTTCATCGAGGCCATGTGGAAGGTCGTGAACTGGCAGGACGTGGCGAAGCGCTACGCCGCCGCCAAAGAGCGGGCGCACAACCTGCTGCTCGCCCCCTGACGCCACCACCCGCAGGCGTCCTGCTCGTGATCGTCTTCTCACCCTTCACGCGGCAGGCGGACGGACGGATGGCCCCGACGAGGACAGGACTCGGCGGGGCCATCCGTCATGCGGTGCGGGCGCCGGGACGCTCGCGCGGCGCGTTCAGTCGAAGACCGGGCCGGCCGTCCGGGTCCGCTTGATCTCGTAGAAGCCGGGGATGGAGGCGACCAGCAGGGTGCCGTCCCAGAGCTTCGCGGCGTCCTCGCCCTTCGGGGCCGGGGTCACCACCGGGCCGAAGAACGCGATCTGCTCGCCGTCCGCGCCCGGCACCGCGATGACCGGGGTGCCGACGTCCTGGCCGACCAGGTCGATGCCCTCCTGGTGGGAGGCGCGCAGCTCGGAGTCGAGGGCGTCGCTGTAGGCGGCGTCCGCCAGCTCGGCGGGCAGCCCCACCTCCTCCAGCGCGGCCACGATGGTCTCCCGGTTCTGCTCCAGGCCCTGGTTGTGGAACCGGGTGCCCAGCGCGGTGTACAGCGGGCCGAGCACCTCGCTGCCGTGCTTCTTCGCGGCCGCTATGCACACCCGGACCGGGTGCCAGGCGGTGGTGCGCAGCGCCTCCCGGTACTCCTCGGGGACCTGGTCGAGCTTGTCCTCGTTGAGCACGGCCAGGCTCATCACGTGCCAGCGCACCTCGACCGGGCGGACCTTCTCCACCTCCAGCATCCAGCGCGAGGTCATCCAGGCCCAGGGGCAGAGCGGGTCGAACCAGAAATCGGCCGGGGTCTTGCCGGCGGGGTCGGTGGCGGTCGCGGTCACGGTCGCTCCTTCGCGGACTGTCGATTGCCGTGCGTACACGGTGCGTATCCGGTACGTCATTCAAGCAACGCAAGGGTCGGGGGCGGGCATTCCCCGATGACCGCCTCGAAAGCCGCGTGACATGATGCGCGACGTCCGACATTCGAGACGAAGACGAAGGAGTCGCGTCGTGCCCGGTGAGAATCTGTCCCGAGACGAGGCCCGCCGACGGGCCCGGCTGCTGACCGTGGACGCCTACGACGTGGCGCTCGACCTGCGGTCGGCGACGGGCCCCGGCGAGGCCGGCGGGGGGCGGACCTTTCGCTCGACGACGACCATCCGGTTCCGCGCCGCCGAGCCGGGCGCGGCGACGTTCGCCGATCTGATCGCCCCGCGCGTCACCTCGGTGGTGCTCAACGGGCGCGAGCTGGACCCGGCGGCGGTGTTCGACGGCGCGCGCGTCGCGCTGGACGGGCTGGCCGCGGAGAACGTCCTGGTGGTGGACGCGGAGTGCGCCTACAGCCGGACCGGCGAGGGGCTGCACCGCTTCGTCGACCCGGAGGACGGCAAGGTCTACCTGTACACGCAGTACGAGCCGGCCGACGCCCGCCGGGTGTTCGCCAACTTCGAGCAGCCGGACCTCAAGGCCCCCTTCACCTTCACCGTGACCGCCCCGGACGACTGGACGGTGCTCAGCAACGGCGAGGCGGCCGGCGCGCCCGAGCCCGCCGGGGAGGCGGCGGCGACCTGGCGCTTCGTGCCGACCGAGCGGATCTCGACGTACATCACCGCGGTGGTCGCGGGCCCCTACCACATGGTGCGGGACCACTACCGCCGCACCTTCGACGACGGCCGGGTGCTGGACATCCCGCTGGGGGCGCTGTGCCGGGCCTCGCTGGCCAAGCACTTCGACGCGGACGACATCTTCACCGTCACCAAGCAGGGCCTGGACTTCTTCCACGACCACTTCGACTACCCGTACCCGTTCGGCAAGTACGACCAGGCGTTCGTGCCGGAGTACAACCTGGGCGCGATGGAGAACCCCGGGTGCGTCACCTTCCGGGAGGAGTTCGTCTTCCGCGGCAAGGTGACCCAGGCCGCCTACGAGCGCCGCGCCAACGTCATCCTGCACGAGATGGCGCACATGTGGTTCGGCGACCTGGTCACCATGGAGTGGTGGGACGACCTGTGGCTCAAGGAGTCCTTCGCCGACTTCATGGGCTCCTTCTCGATGGTCGAGGCGACCCGCTTCACCAACGGCTGGGTCACCTTCGCCAACAACCGCAAGTCCTGGGCCTACCGCGCCGACCAGCTGCCCTCCACCCACCCGATCACCGCCGACATCCGGGACCTGGAGGACGCCAAGCTCAACTTCGACGGCATCACCTACGCCAAGGGCGCCAGCGTCCTCAAGCAGCTGGTGGCGTACGCCGGCCGGGACGCGTTCCTGGAGGGCGCCCGCCGCTACTTCAAGGCGCACGCCTACGGCAACACCCGGCTGGACGACCTGCTGTCGGTCCTGGCCGAGACCTCGGGCCGGGACATGACCGCCTGGTCCCGGGCCTGGCTGCAGACCCCCGGGGTCAACGTGCTCACCCCGCGGGCCACCTACGACGCCTCCGGCCGCATCACCGAGCTGTCCATCGTCCAGGAGGACGCCGACCAGCCGCACCAGCCGGCCCGGCCGGACACCGGTGACGCCGGCACCGCGACGCTGCGGCCGCACCGGGTGGCGGTCGGCCTCTACCGGCGGCAGGACGCCGACGGGGCCCTGGTCCGCTACGCGCGGGCGGAGATCGACGTCACCGGTCAGCACACCGCGGTACCGGAGCTGACCGGCGCCGAGCGGCCGGAGCTGATCCTGGTCAACGACGACGACCTGACCTACTGCAAGGTCCGCTTCGACGCCGACTCGCTGGCCACCCTCCGCGGCCACCTGGGCGACCTCACCGATCCGCTGGCCCGCGCGCTGTGCTGGTCGGCGCTGTGGAACCTCACCCGGGACGGGCTGATGCCGGCCCGGGACTACCTCGACCTGGTGCTGCGCTTCGCCGGCGCCGAGACCGACATCGGGGTGCTGCAGATGGTCCAGGCGTGGGCCCGGACCGCCCTGGGCCACTACGCCGACCCGCGGTGGCGCGAGCGGGGCGGTGCCGAGCTGGCCGCGGGTGCCCTGCGGGAGCTGCGGCTCGCCGAGCCCGGCAGCGGCCACCAGCTGGCCTGGGCGCGCTTCTTCGCCCAGTCCGCCGCCACCGACGGTGACCTCCAGCTGCTGCGCGGCCTGCTCGACGGCACGGCGCGGATCGACGGCCTGGAGGTGGACCAGGAGCTGCGCTGGACGTTCCTGGAGCCGCTGGCCGCCCACGGCGCGGTGGACGAGTCCGGGATCGCCGCCGAGCTGGCCCGGGACGACACCGCCTCCGGCAAGCGCCACCAGGTGCGCTGCCTGGCCGCCCGCCCGTCGGCCGAGGTCAAGGCCGCGGCCTGGGCCGCCGTGGTGGATTCCGACGCGCTGTCCAACGCCCTGGTGGAGGCGACCATCGCCGGGTTCGGGCAGCCCAGTCAGCGGGAGCTGCTGGCCCCGTACGCGCCGCGGTACTTCTCGGTGATCGAGGAGGTGTGGCGGAGCCGGTCGATCGAGATCGCGATGGCGGTGGTGCGCGGCCTGTTCCCGGCGCCGCAGGGCGACGCGCCGACCCTGGCGGCCACCGACGCCTGGCTGGCGGAGCACCCGGACGCGCCGCCCGCGCTGCGCCGGCTGGTGGTCGAGGCCCGGGACGACCTGGCGCGTGCGCTGCGCGCCCAGGAGTGCGACGCGCGCGCCACGGCCTGATCCACCGGGTGGCTCCGGCGCGGGCCGGGCGCACCGGCCGTATGCCGGTCGCGCCCGGCCCGCGCCGCCCGTTCGGGGGTACCTCCGCGCCGCCGGTCCCGCAGGCCACCGGGCGACCGGCCGGGCTTCGGCCCGGCCGGCGGCCCGACCGCCATTCGGCGGTCGAACTCCCGTACTCCAGAGCGGTGTTGTTCCGGTTTGTCGACAGGTGTGTCACAGCGGTTAGCGGGCGTGGCGGGCACGGGAATGGCCCGGAGCATGACCCACCCTTCCGCCGCCCCCGGCGGGGAGAGCCCGCCCTCCCCGCCGCCGCCCCGCCCCGTCCGCCACCTCTCCGGCGCCCACCACGTATCCGGCGCCGGGCGCACCGTCCTGACCCTGCGCCAGCTCCGGGCGCACGGCGTCGCCCCGTCGGCCGTCACCGCCCGCTGCCGGCCCGGCGGCCCCTGGCAGCTGCTGCTGCCCGGAGTGGTGCTGCTCCGCTCGGGGCCGGTGACCGACGAGGAGCGGCTGCACGCCGCGCTGCTCTACACCGTCGGGCGCGCCCCGGAACCCGCCGGGGACCCCGCCGCGCCGGGGGCGGACGCCGGGCGGCCGCCGGACCGCTACGGCCCGGCGATGATCACCGGACTCGCCGCGCTGGCGCTGCACCACTTCGCCTCCGCTCCCCCGCTGCCGTCGCTCGACCAGGTGGACGTCCTGGTGCCGCGGACCCGGCGGCTCCGCTCCACCGGGTACGTCCGGGTGGTGCGCGGCCCGTCGCTGCCCCCGCCCGAGGACGTGGCGGGGGTGCCCACCGCGCCGGTGCCCCGCGCCCTGGCCGACGCCGTGGACCGGATCCCGGAGGCCGCGGTGGTGCGCGGGCTGCTCCTGGAGGCGGTGCGGGGCGGCCACTGCGAGGCGACCGCGGTCGTGCGCGAGCTGAGCCGGTGCCGGCTGCTGACCCGGCCCCATGTGGCGGACGCCGCCGAAGCGGTGCTCGCCGAGGGGCGAGCGGTCGCCGAGGGGCGGCTGTACGCGATGGTGCGGCGGCACCGGCTGCCCGAGCCGCTGTGGAACGTCACCCTGCGGCTGCCGGGCGGACCGCTGGTCGGCGACGTGGACGCCTACTGGCCGGACCAGGCGGTGGCCCTGCACCTGGACATGCGGCCGGACGGCTGCGCCCCCGACCTGGCGCAGGGCCGGGTGGCCCGCACCCGCGAGCGCCTGGAGCGGTTGGGGATCACCGTGGTGCGGGTCGCCCCCGACCGGCTGCGGGAGGCCCCGGCGGACCAGGCCACGGTGGTCCGTACCGCCCTGATGGCCGCGGCCGGGCTGCTCCTCGCCGCGGGGCCGGGCGAGTCCGGCCCGGCCGTCCGCGTCGTGGTCCTGCCGCGCTGACCGGGCCCGGTCAGCGCTTGCGGAGCAGCAGTTCGGTGTTGCGGTCCGCGGCCTCCCCGGCGAGCGTGCCGCGGGCCCCGGGCGCGTTGAAGGACAGCTCCCGGTAGAGCGCGGCGAGACCGGTCCCGGACAGGTCGGCGAAGTCCGTCCGGTACGGCGCGGCGGACTCCACCAGGGTGGTGAACAGCGACAGCGTCCCGTCGTGGTTGTCGGTGACCTCGACGATCCGGGCCAGTTGCGGGAAGTCGATGTGCGAGGCGGTGGTGATCTCCCAGAAGGTGCCGCGCGGGGTGATCTCGTTGCGGTGGCTGTGGCCGTTGATCCAGGCCAGCACCTGCGGGTGGCGCTGGAAGAGGTCGACCAGTTCGGCGCCGGTGTGCCGGGCCTCGTCGGGCCGGGCCGGGTCCCGGTGCAGGTTCTTCATGCTGCGGCTGTAGTGGTGGCTGAAGACGAGTACGTGGTCGTCCCGGTGCGCCTTCAGGGTCCGCTCCAGCCAGCGGAGTTGGCGGGTTCCGACGGAACCGGTGTAGTGGCCGCCGGGGTCGGTGGAGTCCAGGCTGATCCCGACGGTGTCGTCGGAGATGCGGAACGCGTAGTACAGAGTGCCCTGGTCGAGGTTGTCCCTGGTGTAGCCGTGGCCGGCGGGCCCGGCTCCGGTGTGCCGGGGGTCGAGGTGCGCGGCCAGGTACTCGCGCAGCGTGAACGGGGCGCGCCGCTCGTCCGCGGTGACGGTCCGCATGTCCCGGGCGTGCGCCCGCCACAGCTCCTTCATCCGCGCGCCCCGGGGGTCGGCGCCCTTGCGCTCCTCGCGGTAGAGCCGCTCGGCTTCGGCGGCCGGGATGATCTCCAGCTTGCGGTCACCGGTGGCCAGTTCGGTGAGGTAGCCGCGGTCGAAGGCGTAGACGCCACCGGACAGCCCGTCGTGGTTGCCGACCGTCGAGTACCAGGGCAGCCGGAGCCCGGGGCTGTCCAGGGTGCGCAGGGCGGCCCGGAGGAAGCCGTCGATGCGCGGGAACCCGTCCCGCTTGTCGATGTCGCGCAGGGCGCTCTCCGGGTGCCAGAAGTGCCGGATCCCGCTGTTCTGCACGCCCTCGTAGTGGCCCGGGTCCCCGGAGTCGGGAGTGATCCGGCCGCCGCTCATCGCGGTCAGGTACCAGTCGAGTTCGATCCGCGAGTTGTTGTCGGTGTTGTCCCCGGTGGTCATGGCGAAGCCGAGCGGCGCGCCGGTCACCGGGCTGCCGGGCAGCCGGTTGATCCGCTCCACCAGGGAGACCGCGCCGGCCGCGGTCAGCGCCTCGTGCGGCCGCCAGGCGTTCCGCTCCCCGGAGCGCAGGAACTCGTAGCGCACCGGGTGCTGGACGTCGGTCAGGTGCAGGTCGGTGAGGTGCACGAAGGAGGCGAGCGCGGTGCGCCGGCGGTCCCGGCCGCCGTGGGCCCGGGCGAGGTCGGTGCGGACCACGCGCTGCCAGCCGGGGCCGGCGCCCAGCCGCCGGTACCCGGCGCCGGGGAGGTGCCCCCGGCCGCCGCGCGGCGCGGCGACGCCCTGCAGCGTGGTGCCGGCGGTGAACGGGCCGGCCGGCCGGGCCCCGGCGTCCCCGGCCCGGGCGGCCCGGTCCGGCCCGGCGGCCGGGGAGGCGGTCGCGGATCCGTGTGAGGGCCCCAGGGCCATGCCGAGCCCGGTGGCGGCTCCGGCGGCGCCCGCGGCGACGAGCAGCGTACGGCGGTCGATGGCCGCGGCGGCGGACCGTATGCGGGACATGCGTGATCTCCCCGAGTGCGAGCGCGGACGCGGTGCGGCCGGGCGGCGGGGCCACCCGTCACCGGGGATGCTCGGCACCGGGTGTGACCGGTGCGTGAACTCGGCCGCAACGCGCGCTGCCGAGATGCGCACAGGGATCATGCAGGGCCCGGACCGCCATCCGGTGCTCGGCGGACGGCTGTCGTCCGCTCACCGGGAGTTCACGTACCGGGGAAGGGCCGGCGTTGCGGCACCGGCAGGACGGGCCGGCCACGGCCGGGGGCCGCAGGCCCGAGAGCCCCGGCGCCCGGCGCGGAGCCGCGCTCCCCCGGGGGCCGTTGCGGGGCCCGCGGCCGGCGGGTCAGCCGGGCAGCGGCGGGTTCGCCGGCGAGTACTCGGGGGCGGACCAGCGCAGCGGACTCGCCGCCGGCCGCCACACCGCCTCGGTCAGCTCGAAGTGGACCGTGCGTCCGCCGTCGTCGAACTCGGTGCGCGCGGTGCCGGTCAGCTGGAGGGTGTCACCGCTGCTCCAGTCGGTGAACAGCAGGCCGGCGCGGGGGTCGGCCGCCAGGTTCCCCAGGGTGAGGAACATGGCGTTGCCCGGATAGTCCGGCCAGCTCAGCCGGGTCGGCGCGGTGACGGTGACGAAGCCGGGCAGACCGCCCCGGTGGCTGGCGTCGGCCGGTCCCGCACGGCGCGCCCCGGCCGGCTCGCCGGGTCCCCGGACGGGGTCGCCGGCCGGGGACGCGGTCGCGATGAAGAAGGTGTCGGCGGCGCGGACGAAGTCCGCCTCCGCCGCGCCCAGTTCCGGCGACCGCCGCGCGGCCCCGGGCGCCCGGTCCGCCACCACCTCCTCCAGCTGCCGCTTCTGCAGGTACTTGGGGCAGTTGGCGAAGACCTGGTCGGCCTCGATCGCCAGGCCGCGGCCGGTCGGGCGGGCGGTGCCGTTGAGCCGCATCCGGCGGCGGGTGCGCGGGTCGAGCGCGATGGTGCCGACGCTCGTCCCGGGTGCCGCGAGCGCCTCGGCCAGCGGGTCGGCCGCCGCCACCCCGCCGGTGATGCCGATGGAGTGCGGGCCGGTCGCCGTGACGAACCCGGGCGGGCCGGTGAGCAGGGAGCTCCACATCCGCCCGGCCCGGTCGGCGGCGCCGACCACCAGCATCGGCTGGAGGCCGAGGAACGCGGCCGCCACCTCGCGGATCCCGTCGCCGATCGCCCGCCCGGAGTGGTCGGCCTGGGCGAGCAGCCCCGCGCGGCGCTGCACCTCCCGCTCCCCCGGGTGGTACGGGCCGGGCGGCGTGGTCGGGGTGCTGTTCACGGGGCTTCCTTCCGGTCGGTCGATCGGCGATCCGGGCGGGGCCGGACGGGCGGTGGGCCCGCCCGGACCCGCTCCGGACGGTCGGCGTGGGCGCTCCGGGCAGCCCGCGATCGGCCGTCCGGAGTCCGGGGTCTAGAAGAAGCCGCAGGTGGGGGCGGCGGCGACGGGTGCCGGGGCGTTCTCCGCGCCGGTGGGGGCGTAGATCTCCAGGCGGGTGCCGTCCGGGTCGGTGAAGAAGATCCCGCCGGACGAGGCGCCCTCTCCGTGGGCCACCACCCCGTCGTAGGCGAACTCGGTGCCCAGTTCGCGCAGCAGCGTCTCGGCGGCGCGCACCTCCTCGATGGTGTCCACCTCGAAGGAGAGGTGGTGGAGTCCGGCGCGGCCGGCGTCGAAGGCGTCCCGCGCCTGCTGCCACAGGGTCAGCACGAGCTTGCCGTCGCGGCCGAGGAAGACGAAGCGGCGGCCCTCCTCGCTCCCCTTGGTGACCACTTCGAGGCCGAGGACCTGGCCGTAGAAGCCGGCCGAGCGGTCGACATCCGTCACGTTGATCCCGATGTGTCCGGTACGCAGAGCAGTGGACATGACATTCCCCTCCGTCGAACGGCCGCCCGAGCCCTTCCCGAACTAACCGCCTAAGTGGAAGTTAGTGGTTAGACGCGCTCGTCGTCAACCGGCCTCGTACGATTCACGGGTTAGGACAAGCCGTACCGAAGGACCCCAGCGATGCCACCAGCCGGACCCCGCCCCCTGCTCGGCGAGCCGGTCTCGCTCGACCTGCTCAACACCTGGTGGGTGGTCCAGGGCAGCCGACAGGACCTGCTCACCTCGGTGGAAGGGCTGCACATCTGGCTCGCCGACAACGATCTCGGCCACCTGCTGCCGGCCGCCGGCGAGGCCCCGGCCGCGGGCGCCCCGGACCCGTCCGCCACACTGCGGGCACTGCTCGGCGCCCGGGACGCGATCGCCGCCGCGGTGCGCGCGCCCGGCTCACCGGACGCGGTGCGCCGGATGGACGCCGTACTGCGGCACGGCCGCATCCGCCCGGTGCTGACCGCCGAGGGCCCGGACGAGTCCGTCGAGTTCGACGACCCCGTGTGGGGCCCCGCCTGGACCGCCGCCTACGACTACCTGCGGCTGCTGCGGACCGCCCCGGACCGCATCCGCGCCTGCCAGCACCCGGACTGCGTCCTTCACTTCTTCGACACCTCCCGTAACGGCACCCGCCGCTGGTGCTCCATGGCGGGGTGCGGTAATCGGGCCAAGGCCTCCCGGCACTACGCGCGGTCCCGGGAGAGCCGTCCCTGACCCACCCGGGCCGCGGCACACCGCCCGGCTCTCCCGGCACCCCTCGACACCCCTCGGGCGCCCCCGGCGGATGGCGGCTTGACGGGTTTGGCCGCACTTTGTCCGCGATGGCGTATGGCGGAAATGTGCCAACGAGACAATCAGGGTCGGGCAACTCTCCCCAAACATCAGTCACTTCCACAAAGGTGAACGGACCGACGGCACCGAATTCCGAACAAGGATGCCCATGTCCCCATCACCCGAAGAGAGATCCGTCCGCGGCCCGAGGCGCGCGGCCCGCATAGCGATAGGCGCGGGCCTGGTGGCCGCCCTCGCGGCCGCAGGCCCCGTCCCCGCCTTCGCCACCCCCCCTGGTGACACCCCGGGATCCACCGCCCCGACCGGTACGGCGAAGTCCGCATCGGACAAGCTCGGCGCCACCGACGCCGAACTCCTCGCCGAGGCCCAGGCCGACGGCGACAAGAACATCACGATGATGATCGCGACCGCACCCGGCAAGACCGAGCAGGTCGCCGACCAGCTGGACGCGGTCAAGGGCGCGGCGGTCGGCCGCACCCACGACAAGCTCGGCTACGTCCGCGCCACGGTGCCCACCGGCAAGGCCGAGGCCGCGATCGCCAAGGCGGAGAAGCTCTCCTCGGTCCACGGGATCGACCTCCGCCAGGAGATCCAGCTGCCGGACCCGACCCCGGACGCGGACCGCGCCAAGGGCGCCAGGACCGCCGCCGCCGGCTCCTACCCGGCGCCCGGCGAGGACACCCCGGCGAAGAACCCGTACCAGCCCGCCTTCGAGACCGGCGCGGTCGACTTCGTCGCGAAGAACCCCAAGGCCGACGGCCGCGGCGTGACGATCGGCATCCTGGACTCGGGCGTGGACCTCGGGCACCCGGCGCTGCAGAAGACCACCACCGGCGAGCGCAAGATCGTCGACTGGGTGACGGCCACCGACCCGATCGTGGACTCCGACGGCACCTGGCGCCCGATGGTGACCTCCGCCTCCGGCCCCAGCTTCGGCTTCAACGGCCGCACCTACACCGCCCCGGCCGGTTCCTACCAGGTCAGCCTCTTCAAGGAGAGCGTGACCTCCGGCGGCGACATGAAGGGCGACCTCAACCGCGACGGTGACACCACCGACTCCTGGGCGCTGCTCTACGACGCCGCCAAGGGCACCGTCCGCGTCGACCTCGACAACAACGGCGACTTCGGCAACGACGAGGCCATGAAGCCGTACCGGGACGGCTTCCAGATCGGCTACTTCGGCACCGACGACCCGAAGACCCCGATCGCCGAGCGGATCCCGTTCGTGATCGAGATCCGCAAGGACGTCCCGATGGACGCCTTCGGCGGGGACTGGGCCGGCAAGAAGGCTGACTTCGTCAACATCGGCGTCATCGAGTCCGAGCACGGCACCCACGTGGCCGGCATCACCGCCGCGAACGGCCTGTTCGGCGGCGAGATGGACGGCGCGGCGCCCGGCGCCAAGCTGGTCTCCTCGCGGGCCTGCACCTGGACCGGCGGCTGCACCAACGTCGCCCTCACCGAGGGCATGATCGACCTGGTCGTCAACCGCCACGTCGACATCGTCAACATGTCGATCGGCGGCCTGCCGGCGCTCAACGACGGCAACAACGCCCGGGCCGAGCTGTACACCCGGCTCATCGACACCTACGGCGTGCAGCTGGTCATCTCCGCGGGCAACAGCGGCCCCGGCGCCAACACCATCGGCGACCCGGCGCTGGCGGACAAGGTCATCAGCGTCGGCGCGACCGTCTCCAAGGAGACCTGGGCCGCCAACTACGGCTCCGAGGTCACCACCCCGTACTCCGTGATGCCCTTCTCCTCCCGCGGCCCGCGCGAGGACGGCGGCTTCACCCCGGTGATCTCCGCCCCCGGCGCCTCGGTCAACACCATCCAGACCTGGATGCCGGGCGCCCCGGTGGCCGAGGCCGGCTACCAGCTGCCGCCCGGCTACGGCATGCTGCAGGGCACCTCGATGGCGTCCCCGCAGGCCGCCGGCGCCTCCGCGCTGCTGCTGTCCGCCGCCAAGCAGAAGAACATCGACCTGGAGCCGGCCGACCTGCGGACCGCGCTGACCAGCACCGCCAAGCACATCAAGGGTGCGCAGGCGTACGAGGAGGGCTCCGGCCTGATCAACATCGTGGGCGCCTGGAAGGCGATCCGCGAGGGCGCCACCAGCCACCAGTACACGGTGAAGGCGCCGGTGAAGACCGCGCTGGCGGGCTTCCTGAAGACCCCGGGCTTCGGCACCGGCGTCTACGACCGCGAGGGCGGTCTGAAGACCAACGAGTCGCGGACCTACGACGTCACCGTCACCCGCACCACCGGCCCCGCGGGCCCGGTCCGGCACGACCTGGCACTGCGCAACAACGACGGCACCTTCACGCTGGCGCGGACCTCGGTCGCGCTGCCGCTGGACGAGCCGGTCACCGTCAAGGTCACCGCCAAGACCCGGGCCGCGGGCATCCACACCGCGATCCTGGACGTGGACGACCCGGGCACGGTGGGCGTCGACAAGAAGATCCTGTCGACCGTGGTCGTCGCCAAGGAGCTCACCAAGCCGCACTTCGCCTACGGGCAGTCCGGTTCGGTGCAGCGCAACGACCCCACCTCGTACTTCGTGAAGGTGCCCGCGGGCGCCAAGTCGCTGGAGGTCTCGCTGAAGGGCCTGGCCACCGACAGCCAGACCCGGTGGATCGCCATCAACCCCTACGGCGTCCCGGTCGACCCGACCTCCACGATCAACTGCTACCCGAACTACCCCAACCCGGCCAACACCTGCCGCCCGGACCTGCGGTCCTACGCCAACCCGATGCCGGGCGTGTGGGAGTTCGAGGTCGAGTCGCGCCGCACCTCGCCGCTGCTCGACAACCCGTACACGCTGACCGCGACCGCGCTGGGCACCACCTTCGAGCCCGAGGTGCAGACCGTGGCCGAGGCCAAGGTCGGCACCCCGACCCCGGTCGAGTGGAAGGCCACCAACGGCTTCGCCCTGATCGAGGGCGGCCGGCTGAAGGGCGGCGAGCTGGGCTCGGCGAAGACCGAGCGCCCGGTGATCAAGGAGGGCGAGACCAGGACCACCACCGTCACCGTCGGTGAGGGCGTGTCCAAGCTCGACGTGGCGATCGGCGGGGTCTCCGACAACAAGGCCGACCTGGACCTCAACGTCAAGCTGGACGGCAAGGTCGTGGGCTCCTCGGCGGACGGCGACTCGGACGAGGCCGTGAGCCTCACCAGCCCGAAGGCCGGCACGTACACCATCGAGGTCGTGGGCTACGCCGTCCCGGCGGGCTCCACCGAGTACGACTACCGCGACGTGTACTTCGCCCCGTCGCTCGGCAAGATCACGGTGGACGGCTCCGCGACCCTGCGGCTGGCCAACGGCGCGACCGCGCCGGTCGGCGCCAAGGTCGAGGTGGCGGCGGCGGCCCCCGAGGGCCGCTCCTTCTTCGGCCAGGTGCAGCTGGTCAACGGCGCCGGCACCGTCACCGGTGGCGGCAGCGTGAAGATCGAGAAGGTCGTGTCCTGACGGACCGGCCGGAACGGTGATCGGGGCGGGTCCCTTCCCGGGGGCCCGCCCCTCCGCGTGTCCGCGCCCTCCCGGGGCTCCTGGGTGACCGCCGGCCCCCTGGCGTGTCCCCTCCCTTCACGGGCCTCACGGGCCTTCCCGCCGCCCCTCCTGCCATCCCGGATCCCGCGCGTCCCGGGGCCGCCCCGCCGGTGGCCCGGCCTCCACGGGCCCGTCCCGCCGCGCGCCGCCCCCTCCGCCGGCCGCGCGCCGCCGGGGGGCGGGGAGAGGCGTGCGTCACGCTGGGCGTGCGACCGCGTCCGGAGGGTATGCGCAGGCCGTCGCCCGGTACCGGCCGGTGGAACGGACTGGACAAGACCCGCGGGCCGACACGCATGATGGATACACCTGATGGACGGAAGAAGGAGCACCTCGTGAGGATCGGAATCGTCGGAGCCACCGGACAGGTCGGCGGCGTCATGCGGTCGATACTGGCCGAGCGCGACTTCCCGGTGAGTGAGCTCCGGCTGTTCGCCTCGGCCCGGTCGGTGGGCCGGACCTACCCGTGGCGGGGTGCCGAGATCGCCGTCGAGGACGCCGCCACGGCCGACTACACCGGCCTGGACATCGTGCTGTTCTCGGCGGGCGGCGCGACCTCCCGGGCGCTCGCCGAGAAGGTCGCCTCGCAGGGTCCCGTGGTGATCGACAACTCCTCGGCCTGGCGGCGGGACCCCGAGGTGCCGCTGGTGGTCTCGGAGGTCAACCCGCACGCGCTCAAGGACCGTCCGAAGGGCATCATCGCCAACCCGAACTGCACCACCATGGCCGCCATGCCGGTGCTCAAGCCGCTGCACCTGGAGGCGGGGCTGACCGCCATGGTCGCCACCACCTACCAGGCGGTGTCCGGCTCGGGTCTGGCCGGCGTCGCCGAGCTGCACGGCCAGGCGTGCAAGGTCACCGAGGCCGCCGACCAGCTCGCCTTCGACGGCGAGGCGATCGAGTTCCCGGAGCCGAACGTCTACCAGCGGCCCATCGCCTTCAACGTGCTGCCGCTCGCCGGCAACCTGGTCGACGACGGCAGCTTCGAGACCGACGAGGAGCAGAAGCTCCGCAACGAGTCCCGCAAGATCCTGGAGATCCCGGAGCTGAAGGTCTCCGGCACCTGCGTCCGGGTGCCGGTCTTCTCCGGCCACTCGCTCCAGGTGAACGCGCGCTTCGCCCGTCCGATCAGCGTGCAGCGCGCCTACGAGCTGCTGAAGGACGCGCCGGGCGTCGAGCTGTCGGAGATCCCCACCCCGCTCCAGGCGGCCGGCAAGGACGCCTCGTACGTGGGCCGGATCCGGGCCGACGAGACCGCCGAGAACGGTCTGGCGCTCTTCCTGTCCAACGACAACCTGCGCAAGGGCGCGGCCCTCAACGCGGTGCAGATCGCGGAGCTGGTGGCCGCCGAACTCGGATAAGTCATACCGGCGGGGGCGGGCTGTGGACAACGCCCGGTGATGTTCGGATCTTCATGGGAAAGTTCGAACATGACCCAGATCGTCAAGGGCGGAAACCTGCCCGTCCCCGCCGAGCCGCTCACCGTCGCCGTCAGCTGGAACGCCGCGGCCGGGGCGCCGGACGTCGATGTGTCGGCGCTGCTGCTCGACACCGGCGGCAGGGTCCGCGGCGACGCGGACCTCGTGTTCTACAACCAGCGCAGCCACCCCAGCGGCGCGGTCCGGCACCTGGGGAAGTCCCCGGCCGGCGTGCCGGAGCGGGCCGACTGGCTCTCGGTGGACCCGGCCCGGGTGGGGCCGGAGACCGACCGGATCGTGGTGGCCGCCTCGTGTGACGGCGGCACCTTCGGCGGGATACCGGGTCTGGCCGTCCGGGTCGACACGGCGGCGGGTGCGCCCGTCGCCTACTTCCGCATCGATGACGCCACCACCGAGACGGCGTTCGTCTTCGGCGAGTTCTACCGGCGCTCGGGCGGCTGGAAGTTCCGCGCGGTGGGGCAGGGGTACGCCTCCGGGCTCGCCGGGCTCGCCACCGACTTCGGGATCGAGGTGGCGGACGAACCGCAGGCCGGCGCGGTGCCGCCGCCGCCCCCGCCGCCGGCCCCGGTGCCGGTTCCCCCGCCGCCCGCCGCGCCGGCGACCCCGGTGCCGTTCGCGGTGCCCGCCGGGCCCGCGCTGCCGTTCCCGCCCGGCGGGCAGGCGCCGCCCGCCAAGCCACCGGCCGGGGTGCCCTTCGCCCCCGCCGGGGCGCCCGCCGGCGCCGGACCGTCCTTCCCGCCCACCGGACCGTCCCTTCCCCCCGCCGGGCCGGCCTGGCAGCCCTCGCCGGCGCAGCCCCCGGCAGGCGCACCCGGCGCGCCCACCGGTCCCTCCTTCGCGCCCTTCGTCAAGCGGGGCCGGGGGAACCAGACCGTCAGCTGCGACCCGCGGATCCCCCCGGGCCGGGTCCTGGTCGAGATCGAGTGCCACGACAGCATCTCGGTGGCCGTCCGGTCCTGCGACGTCTACGGGCGCAGCGAGGACTACCTGCTGGACCGGTACGAGGACCACGTGCACGCCCGTACCGTCGGCACCGCCCCCGAGGGCCGGCCGCTCACCCTCCGGGTGGAGGCGGACACCCACTGGGTGCTCACGGTCCGCCCGATCGGCACCGCGCGCCGCCTCACCACCGTCCTGGAGGGCCACGGCTCGGACGTGCTGCTGTACGAGGGCCCGCCGGGACTGCTCTCGTTCGCCCACCGCGGGGAGAGCAACGTCACCGTCGAACACCTCGGCGACCTCACCGAGGACTACGAGGAGCTGCTGGTCAACGAGATCGGGCAGATCGACCTCTCCGCCCCGCTCGGCGGGCCGGGGCTGCTGAAGATCGACGCGGACGGGCCGTGGCGGTGTGCCGTCCGTCCCGGCCACGGTTAGGCCGGAGCGTGGAAGGATGACCGGAAACGTCACATACCGAGGAGATGCCCACGTGCCTGGCACGAATCTGACCCGCGAAGAGGCGCAGCGGCGGGCGCGCCTGCTCACCGTCGACGCGTACGAGATCGACCTCGACCTGAGCGGCGCGCAGGAGGGAGGCACCTTCCGCTCCGTCACCACCGTGCGCTTCGACAGCGCCGAGGCCGGGGCGGAGACCTTCATCGACCTGGTCGCCCCCACCGTGCACGAGGTGGTGCTCAACGGCGAGGCGCTCGACGCCGGCACGGTGTTCGCCGATTCGCGGATCGCGCTGTCGGGGCTGGTGGCCGGCGCGAACGAGCTGAAGGTGGTCGCCGACTGCGCGTACACCAACTCCGGTGAGGGTCTGCACCGCTTCGTCGACCCGGTGGACGACCAGGCGTACCTGTACACCCAGTTCGAGGTGCCGGACGCCCGGCGGGTGTTCGCCTCCTTCGAGCAGCCGGACCTGAAGGCGACGTTCCGGTTCACCGTGAAGGCGCCGGAGGGCTGGACGGTGATCTCCAACTCGCCGACGCCGGAGCCCGAGGGCACCGTCTGGCGCTTCGCGCCGACCCCGCGCATCTCCACCTACATCACCGCGCTGATCGTCGGCCCGTACCACTCGGTGCACAGCTCTTACGAGAGCAAGGACACCGGTCGCTCGGTGCCGCTGGGCATCTACTGCCGTCCCTCGCTGGCCGAGTTCCTCGACGCGGACGCGATCTTCGAGGTCACCCGGCAGGGCTTCGAGTGGTTCGAGGAGAAGTTCGACTACCCGTACCCGTTCGCCAAGTACGACCAGCTCTTCGTGCCGGAGTTCAACGCCGGCGCGATGGAGAACGCGGGCGCGGTGACCATCCGCGACCAGTACGTCTTCCGGTCGAAGGTGACGGACGCGGCGTACGAGATGCGGGCCGAGACCCTGCTGCACGAGCTGGCCCACATGTGGTTCGGCGACCTGGTCACCATGGAGTGGTGGAACGACCTGTGGCTGAACGAGTCGTTCGCCACCTACACCTCCATCGCCTGCCAGGCGATGGCGCCGGGGAGCCGCTGGCCGCACTCCTGGACCACGTTCGCCAACTCGATGAAGACCTGGGCGTACCGGCAGGACCAGCTGCCGTCCACCCACCCGATCATGGCCGAGATCCGGGACCTGGACGACGTCCTGGTCAACTTCGACGGCATCACCTACGCCAAGGGCGCCAGCGTCCTCAAGCAGCTGGTGGCGTACGTCGGCATGGACGAGTTCTTCGCCGGTGTGCAGGCCTACTTCAAGCGGCACGCCTTCGGGAACACCCGGCTGTCGGACCTGCTGGGCGCGCTGGAGGAGACCAGCGGCCGGGACCTGAAGACCTGGTCCGGGAAGTGGCTGGAGACGGCGGGCATCAACGTGCTGCGCCCGGAGATCGTGACCGACTCCACCGGTGTGGTCACCGCGTTCGCGGTGCGGCAGGAGGCCCCGGCGCTGCCCGCCGGTGCCAAGGGCGAGCCGGTGCTCCGCCCGCACCGCATCGCGATCGGTCTCTACGACCACCAGGACGGCCGCCTGGTCCGCACCGAGCGGATCGAGCTGGACGTGGACGGCGAGCTCACCGAGGTCCCGCAGCTGGTCGGCCGGCAGCGTCCGGCGGTCGTGCTGCTCAACGACGACGACCTGAGCTACGCCAAGGTGCGGCTGGACGAGCAGTCGCTGTGGACCGTCCAGCGGCACCTGGGCTACTTCACCGAGTCGCTGCCGCGCGCTCTGTGCTGGGCGTCCGCCTGGGACATGACCCGCGACGGCGAGATGGCCGCCCGCGACTACCTGGAGCTGGTGCTCTCCGGTATCACCCAGGAGTCCGACATCGGCGTGGTGCAGTCGCTGCACCGCCAGGTGAAGCTGGCGATCGACCTGTACGCGGCGCCGGAGTGGCGGGAGACCGGGCTGGCCCGGTGGACCGAGGCCACCCTGGAGCAGCTGCGGGCCGCCGCGCCGGGGAGCGACCACCAGCTGGCCTGGGCGCGGGCCTTCGCCGCGACGGCCCGTACCGGCGAGCAGCTGGACCTGCTGGCCGCACTGCTGGACGGCGCGGAGACCATCGAGGGGCTGGCGGTGGACACCGAGCTGCGCTGGGCCTTCCTGCAGCGGCTGGCGGCGACCGGCCGGGCCGGCGAGTCCGAGATCGCGGCCGAGTACGAGCGGGACCGGACGGCGGCGGGCGAGCGGCACGCCGCCACCGCCCGCGCCTCGCGCCCGACCGCCGAGGCCAAGGCGGCCGCCTGGGCGTCGGTGGTGGAGTCCGACAAGCTGCCCAACGCGGTGCAGGAGGCCGTGATCGGCGGCTTCGTGCAGACCGACCAGCGGGAGCTGCTGGCCCCGTACGCGGAGAAGTTCTTCGCGGTGGTCAAGGACGTCTGGAACGCCCGCAGCCACGAGATGGCCCAGCAGGTCGCGGTCGGCCTCTACCCGGCGCTCCAGGTGGAGCAGGCCACCCTGGACGCCACCGACGCCTGGCTGGCCTCGGCCGAGCCGAACGCGGCGCTGCGCCGGCTGATCTCGGAGTCCCGCTCCGGGGTGGAGCGGGCGCTGAAGGCGCAGGCGGCGGACGCCGCCGCCGGGGCCTGACCGGGCGGACGGCAGCGCGAGGGCGCCCGGGACCTTCTGGTCCCGGGCGCCCTCGCGGCGTTCCGTCCTGGTGTGGGGCGCCCCCGCGGTGTTGCGCGGCCGTGCCGCACCAGGCGCCGGTCGACCCGCGCCCGGCGGCGGCTGCGCACCGTCCGGCGGTGGGCCGTGCGAGTGGCTCAGGCCTTCTCGGCCCGGGCCCGCCGGCGGGCCAGCAGCGCCTCCCGGCGCTCGTCGAACTTGACGGCCTGATCGTCCAGCCCGCCCATGTACAGGCCGAGCTCCTCCTGCGCGCGCAGTCCCTCGGGGCCCAGCCCGGAGATCTCCAGGACCTTCAGGAAGCGCAGCACCGGCTGGAGCACGTCGTCGTGGTGGATGCGCAGGTTGTAGATGCCGCCGATGGCCATCTGCGCGGCGGCCCGCTCGAAGCCGGGGATGCCGTGGCCGGGCATCCGGAAGTTGACGACCACGTCGCGGACGGCGCTCATGGTCTGGTCGGGCGCCAGCTCGAACGCCTTCCCCAGCAGGTTGCGGTAGAAGACCATGTGCAGGTTCTCGTCGGTGGCGATCCGGGCCAGCATCCGGTCGCACACCGGGTCGCCCGAGTGGTGGCCGGTGTTGCGGTGCGATATGCGGGTCGCCAGCTCCTGGAAGGCCACGTAGGCCACCGAGTGCAGCATGCTGTGCCGGTTGTCGGACTGGAAGCCCTCCGACATGTGCTGCATGCGGAACCGCTCCAGCGCCACCGGGTCGACCGCGCGCGAGGTCAGCAGGTAGTCCCGCATGACGATGCCGTGCCGGCCCTCCTCGGCGGTCCAGCGGTGCACCCAGGTGCCCCAGGCACCGTCCCGGCCGAAGAGGGTGGCGATCTCGTGGTGGTAGCTGGGCAGGTTGTCCTCGGTGAGCAGGTTGACCACCAGGGCGATCCGCCCGATGTCGGTGACCTTGGACTGCTCGGGCGCCCATGCCTCGCCGCCCATCACCCCGTCGAAGTCCCGGCCCTCGCTCCACGGCACGTACTCGTGCGGCATCCACTCCTTGGCGATCTTGAGATGCCGGTTGAGTTCCGTCTCGACGACCTCTTCGAGGGCGTACAGCAGCTGGCTGTCACTCCACACGGCGGAGCCGTGATGGCGGGAGGGGGCGAGGGTCAATGCGAGCTCCTGGGGACGTCGAGCCATCGGATGTACTTACGGCCCCGTAGGTTACGTCACCGTAGGTTAAAGCGAGAATAAACGGCTCGTAAGACGGACGGAGATCTGCTAGGCGATGGCCGGAAGCCGCCCGGGCCCGCGCCGGGCGGCGGGCGCCGGCTCAGGCGGTCAACCTGGCGTGGCGCTCCCGGAGTTGCTCCAGCCCGCGCTCGGTGAGGGTGCCGTGCACCCGCAGCCGGGCCACTCCCCCGTCGGGGAAGGTGTCCAGTCGCACATGGGTCGCGGTGGCCCGCTTGGGGAGCGGGAAGCGGTGCAGGGTGTCGGGCTCCAGGCGCACCGGCGGCAGCAGCGGGCTCCACGCGGCCGGATCGGCGGGGTCCGCGGTGAGGGCGTCGCAGCCGGAGAGGGCGGCCCAGCCGGCGGCGTTCCCCTTGTAGTAGGCGGTGTCGATCTCCACCGCCCGGATCTCGCCCTGGCCGGCGAGGCGGAACCGCGCCCAGTCGTGGCCGGCGTCCCGGCGGCGCCGGGTCTCCCAGCCGTCCTCCATCTTCCGCGACAGGTCGGGGCGGATCATGTTGAGCGGGGCGGAGAAGAACCGGTCGGAGGCCCCTTCGACGACACCGCCGTAGAGCACCGACGCCAGGTCCACGGTCCCCAGCAGGTCCAGCCACTCGGGGTCCGGCAGCGCCTCGCCGTACACCCGCAGCCGCGCGATTCCGCCGTCCGGATGCTGGACGAGGCGCAGGTGGGTCCAGCGGTTCTCGCGGGTGACGGCGAAGCCGTTGGCGGCATGGCCGCGGACCGGCGACGGCGGCACGATCTCCTCCCACCGCACGCCGTCGGAGAGCAGTTCCGCTGCGCCGGGAGTGCCGGGCACGGCGGTGGCCTGCACGCTGATCCGCTGCGGATAGTTGCCGCGGAAGTGCGCGGTGTCCACCACCAGGCCGCGCACCACCCCGGGCAGCCCGAGCCGGATCAGCGCCCAGTCGTGGTCCCCGGCCGCCGGGAAGGGGGACCCGGCCGAGGCGCCGCGGCGGCGCCGGGTCTCCCAGCCGTCCATGATCTTGCCCTTGTGCCCGAACGCGTGCGGGTCGAAGACCGGGCGCTCGGGGGTGAGCAGGTTCTCGCGCTCGGCGAAGAACTCGTCGTTCGCGGCCAGTACACCGCCGCCCAGCCGGCGGTCGGCCAGGTCGACGAGGCCGGTGAAGGGGAAATCGCCGTGGCGGTAGTCGGCGTACGGGTCGCCGCCGCCGTACGGGGCGGCGTCCCGGCTGCCGTCGGGCTCGTCGGCGGTGGGGCGGTCGGTGGCGGTGCGGGGGTCGTTCATGGCTCTCCTTCGCGGGCCGGAGCGGATCGGCGGCCGTGGTGCGGCCTCGTCCACGACTCTCCGGCAGGGAGAACCATCAGGTCCATCGAAAGTTTTCGATGGTTCCTTTCAGGCGAACTGAATGGTGAACGGTGCTGTGTGGTGCGGGCCCGGCTACCGGTCGGCGGCGGACCGGTCGCCCTCGACGGCGAACGGCACCTGGGCGGACCCGGCAGGCCCGGCGATCCCGCCGGCTGCGCTGGCCCCGGACGCCCCGGCGGTCCCGTCAGC
>NZ_JBIRFT010000007.1:0-178916 GCF_044327625.1 Streptomyces sp. NPDC018031 | reverse complement strand
GCCCCCGGCCGTCCTGCCAGCCTCGGTCATCCCGCTGGCCCCGGCCGTCCTGTCAGCCCCAGCCATCCCATCAGGCCCGGCCGTCCCGTCAGCCCCCGGCCGTCCTGCCAGCCTCGGTCATCCCGCTGGCCCCGGCCGTCCTGTCAGCCCCAGCCATCCCATCAGGCCCGGCCGTCCCGTCAGCCCCGGCGGCTGCGCCGGCCCCGGCAGACCCCGCGACCCCGGCCGTCCCGGCAGGCCCGGCCATCCCGTCGGCCCCGGCCCCGGCCGCGGCGGCGGCCCGGCGGAGCGCGCGCAGCACCGTGGCCGGGCCCGGGGCCCGCTCCGCGCCCCGCCGTACCGCCACCACCACGTGCCGGTGCGGCCGGTCGGCCCGCAGCTCCCGGACCACCACGCCCTCCGCCGGCCGGCCCGGCGCCACCACCGCCAGCGCCATCCGGGAGACCAGCGCCACGCCCATGCCGGCCGCGACCATGGACAGGATCGAGTGCCAGTCGGCCGCCGCGTGCGCCTGCTCCGGGGCGAACCCGGCGGCCTCGCACGCCGCGGTGGTGATCCGCGACCACGGCCCGCTGCTGCCGAAGATCCACGGTTCGGCGGCGAGGTCGGCGAGCCGCAGCTCCGGGGCGGTGGCCAGCGGATGCCCGGCGGGGAGGGCCACGTCCAGCGGGTCGGCGAGCAGCGGCAGCCGGGTGAACCGCGGATCCCGCGCGGTGGGGGCGTGCGCGGCCAGCGACAGCGCGATGTCGACGGTTCCGTCCGCCAGGAGCTGGTACGCCTCGGCGGCCTCCGCCTCCCGGACGCCGACCTCCAGCCCGGGGTGGCTGCGGCGCAGTTCCACCACGGCGGGCACCACGAGCGCCGGAACGGCGGTGCCGAAGGCGCCCACCCTGACCCGGCCTGTCTCCCCGCGCAGGTATCCGGCCAGGTCCGCGTCGGCCCGCTCCAGCTGGGCGAAGACCTCCTCGGCGTGCCGCAGCACCAGCCGGGCGGCGTCGGTGAGCCGCACCCGCCTGCCGTGCGCCTCCAGCAGCGGCACACCGAGCTGCCTGGCCAGGCCGGAGAGTTGCTGGGAGACGGCCGACGGGGTCAGTCGCAGTGCCTCGGCGGCGGCGGTGACGGTGCCCAGCTCGTCCAGGGCGCGCAGCACCCGCAGCTTTCTGATGTCCCAGTCGGCCATGCGGGCACGCTACACAGCCACCGGGCGGTGACCGGCGCGGTGTGTGCGGCCGGGAAGACATGCCGAGGGCGCCCATCGGCCGGATGGCCGGTGGGCGCCCTCGGCGTCAGAAGTCTGTCAGCTCTGCTTGCGCGACTTGTCGCCGACGATCACCAGGCCGGTGATCACCAGGAACGAGACGATCGGCAGCGCGACGTAGAGGCCGAGCGTCTCCATCACGCTCAGGCCCGGACCCGGGTCGTCGCCGTCGTCGGGCGTGACCGCGAACGCGGAGGACGACATCAGCAGCATCAGCGTCGTTCCGGCGGACACGGCGCCGGCGCGCAGGGCGTTTCTCTTGACCACGGTCCCAAACTAGCGAACCCCCGAACACCCCGCGCGTCCGGGGTCACCTTAGGCCGGACCACCGGGCTCCGCAGGAGCCCGTCACCGCCCGGCGGCCGGCTCTCCCCCGGGGCCCTGGGCCGCCGCCGCGCACCGGGCGACCTCCGCCATCAGGGCGCGCAGCCGGGGCGAGGCCACCAGCTCTTCCAGGGAGACCGGCCGCCCGGAGGCGTCGGCGATCGGCAGCCGCCAGTTGGGGTACTGGTCCCAGGTCCCGGGCAGGTTCTGCGGGCGCCGGTCCCCCACCGCGTCCGGCAGCCACACCCCGACCATCCGGGCCGGGGTGTGCAGCAGGAAGCGGTACAGGGCGGTGATCGCGCCGGCCTCGTCGGCGGGGCCCTCGGGCAGCAGTCCGCGCCGGGCCAGCAGGGCCAGCCACTCGGCGACCTCCGCGGCGTCCTCGGCCCGTTCCACGGAGAGCGGCCGGGACAGCAGCCCCAGCCGGTGCCGCAGCTCCACGTGCTCGCCGGTGAGCCGGGCGGCGGTGCTCGGCAGGTCGTGGGTGGTGACGGTCGCCAGACATCCCTCGCGCCAGGCCTCCGGGGGCAGCGGTCGCGGCCGTGCCGGGGCGGCCCCGGCGGCGGCCGGGGGCGCGGCCGCACCGGGGGGCCGCCCGTCCCCCGGTGCTGCTCCGGCGCCGGCGGCCGACCGGGGCGGGACGGGCGCCACCGGCGCGGACTCCGGGACCGGCGGCGCGGCCGTCACCGGCCCGGGCTCCGGGACCGGCGGCGCGGCCGTCACCGGCCCGGGCTCCGGGACCGGCGGGGCGGCCGTCACCGGCCCGGGCTCCGGGACCGGCGGCGCGGTCGCCACCGGCGCGGACTCCCGGGCCGGCGGGGCGGCCGTCACCGGCGCGGACTCCGGGACCGGCGGCCGCGCGGCCGGCCGCAGCACCGCCGGCGCCGGCCCGGTCACCCGGGCGGTGGCGAGTCCCGGTTCCGCCGCCGTGCGCGCGGCCGCCGGCGCGGTCCCCCGGCCGACCGGTCCGCGGACCTCCGCCGCCGGTGTCCCGGCCACCGGGGCGCCGGCCGGTTCCGGCGCGGCCGCGGGCGACGGCGGGGCGCCGTCGCCACCGGACACCGCTGGCGACGGCGGGGAAGTGGCGCCACCGGGCGCCGCGGCCGACGGCGGTCCGGCCGGCCCGGGTTCCGGTTCCGGCTCCTCCCGCCGCGCCACCGCGCCGTCGTAGTCCCGCTCGAACCACAGCACCGAGGTGCCCAGCACCCCTCGCGCGGCCAGGGTCTCCCGGACCCCCGGCTCGACGGTGCCCAGGTCCTCGCCCACCACCACCGCCCCGGCGCGGTGCGCCTCCAGCGCGAGCACGCCGAGCATGGCCTCGGCGTCGTACCGCACGTAGGTGCCGTCTGTGGGTTCCCTGCCCTCGGGCACCCACCAGAGCCGGAACAGCCCCATCACATGGTCCACGCGGAGCGCGCCCGCGTGCCGCATCAGCCCGCGCAGCAGGTCCCGGTAGGGGGCGTACCCGGTGGCGGCCAGGGCGTCCGGCCGCCACGGCGGCAGCCCCCAGTCCTGGCCCCGCGCGTTGAACGCGTCCGGGGGCGCGCCCACCGACATGCCGGCGGCGAAGGCGTCCTGCCGGGCCCAGGTGTCCGCGCCCGAGGGGTGCACCCCGACCGCCAGGTCGTGCACGAGCCCGACGCCCATCCCGGCGTCCCGCGCGGCACGCTGAGCGGCGGCCAGCTGGGTGTCCGTCAGCCAGGCCAGCCAGCGGTGGAAGTCGACCCGGTCCAGGTGTTCGCCGCGGGCCCGGGCGGTGCGCGGGGACCGCGGGTCACGGAGCTCCCGGGGCCAGCCGCGCCAGTCGGGTCCGTACACCTCGGCCAGGGCGCACCAGGTGGCGTGGTCCTCCAGCGGCCGGCCCCGCTCGGTGCGGAAGGCGTCGTAGGCGGCGCGCCGGTCCGGGCTCATCGGGACCGCCCGCAGCAGCCGCAGCGCCTCGCCCTTCAGCGCCCACACCCGGTCCCGGTCGATCAGCTCGCCGCGGCGGAGGACGCCGTCGCGGAGCGCGGCGGCGTCCGCCAGCAGGGCGTCGGCGCGCTCCCGGGCGGCCCCGGTCAGCAGCGCGTACTCGGGCACGTCCGGCACCCGCAGATAGACCGGGTCGGGGAAGTGCCGGGTGGCGGGCCGGTACGGCGAGGGGTCGGTCGGGGCGTCGGGCGTGCCGGGCATGGCCGTGTGCAGCGGGTTGATCTGGACGAAGCCGGATCCCAGCGTGCGGCCGGACCAGGCCGCCAGATCGGCCAGGTCGCCGAGGTCGCCCATGCCCCAGGAACGGGCGGACAGCAGGGAGTAGAGCTGGACCAGCAGGCCGTGGGTGCGGGCCGGGGGTGCGGGCAGCCGGTCCGGGGCGACGATCAGCGCGGCGCGGGCGGAACGGCCGTCGGGGGCGTGCGCGCGCAGGGTGTGGCGGCCGGGCGGTAACCCGACCCCGGGCAGGTCCTCGGCGCCGGTCCCGGCGCCGCGCGGGCCGGGGCGGGCGGCGGTGCCGGGCGCCCGGCCGGGTGTCGTCGCGCCGCGGCCCCGTGCTCCGGGCGCCCACCGGGGTGCCTCCAGCCCCCAGTCCCGGGTGCGGCCGTCCTCGGTGTCCACCCGCAGCGCGGTGCCCGGCGGCAGTTGCAGCCGGGGCGGCCGGCCGGGCCGCGCCACGACGCAGGGCGGCAGCAGCCGGTTGCGTTCCCCGTGCGCGTGCCGGTCCAGGGCGGCGCGCACCGCGCCGGGTGTGGTCGCGTCGACGCCCATCGCGGCGAGCACCGCCACGACGGTGTCCTCGGACACCCGGACGGTACGGCCCGGCGCGGGCTCGTAGGAGGTGGAGACGCCGTGCAGTTCGGCGAGCCGTGCTCTGCCCATCGGGACTCCTCACCACTCCGTCGGCCACACCACCGTCGGTCCCGGCGCCGCCGATTACAACTCCATCGACTCCATACCCACGCCCGTGTCGCGAACCGTCGCGGTCGGCTCGCTGGTGAGCGGCGGGGCGACGGCGAGCGGCGGCTCACTGGTCAGCGGCAGTTCACAGGCGAGCGGCGGCTCGCTGGTCAGCGGGGCCTCGACACCGGCGGCGGAACCGGCGCCCTCCAGGCCCGAGTCGGGGTAGGGCACCCCGGCGAGCAGATCGGGTTCCCGGCCGCCGGCCCCGGGGCAGGGGCCGTCCCCGTCGGGTGTGGAGCCGGGAACCTCGGGTTTGGACAGGGCGTCGAGCAGGAGCTGTGCGGACGCGGCCACAGGGGCCTCCGTGGGTCTCGGGAGTGGGATAGCAGGTGCCCTACCCACTGCCCGCGACCGCAGACGTGATCGGCCCGGGAACGTGCTTCAGGTCACACCCAGGGGTGGCGGGCGAATTCGCGGCACACCCCGCCCGGAGGCGCAGAGCGTACGGCCGGAGCGGGGTTCCGGGCGGCGGACTTGCGGGGCCGGCCGGCGCCCCGGCGCCCCTCCGCGGGAGCCCCGGAAGTTCAATACCGGCACTTCGGTCACCGCCGTTGACACCTGCCCGGCCGAGTGGTGGGCTCGTCGCCTACCGGCGCGTCACCGGCGCCCCGCACGCGCGCGTCGCGCGGGCGGCAGCGCGCCCCGCGAAGACCCGCCGGAAAACGCCGAGGACGCCGCCGACCAGGCGGGACACCGATCAGGAACGAGGAGTGGGCGGTGCAGTTGCGCGGGATCTGGGCCAACCGGCCGAAGGCCGCCGGAGCCACCGCCCTCGCGGCCGCGGTCCTCGGCGGGCTGCTCGGCGGCGCGCCGGGCGCGGCGGCCGCCCCCGGCGATCCCGGTCTCCCCGGCACCTCGGCCCCGGACCGCGCGGACGCCGCCGGGGTGCCCCCGGTGTGGCCGCGTCCGCAGTCGCTGCGTGCCCACGGGACGTCGGTCCCGGTCGGCGAGCACGTCACGCTGGTGGCCGACGGGGACGCCGACCCGTACGCCCTGGACGCGCTCCGGGCGCTGCTGCGGGACGCCGGGGCGCGCACCGTCACGGAGGTGACCGAGGCCGGCCCGGAGAGCGGGCGCGAGCACCCCGCCGGCCTCGTGGTGTACGCGCAGGGCCGGCAGGCGGAAGCGGCGCTGCGCGAGCTGCGCGCCGGGGAGCGCGCCGACCTGCCCTCCGGCGGCTACCGGCTGGCGGCCGGCACGGTGCGCGGGGCGCCCTCGGTGGCGATGGCCGGGGTCGGCGCGGACGGCCTGTTCCACGCCGTGCAGACCCTGCGTCAGCTGCTGGTGCGGCCGGCGGACGGCGACTCCGGCCGGGGCGGCCACAGCTTCCCGTCGGTGACCGTACGGGACTGGCCGGGCGCGGCGGTGCGCGGCACCACCGAGGGGTTCTACGGCGAGCCCTGGACCCCGCAGCAGCGGCTGGAGCAGCTCGACTTCATGGGCCGCACCAAGCAGAACCGCTATCTGTACGCGCCGGGCGACGACCCGTACCGGCAGGCGCGCTGGCAGGACCCCTACCCGGCGGAGCAGCGGAGCCGGTTCCGGGAGCTGGCGGACCGGGCGCGCCGCAACCACGTGACGCTGGCCTGGGCCGTGGCACCGGGCCAGAACTTCTGCTTCTCCTCCAGCGGCGACGTCAAGGCGCTGCTCCGCAAGATCGACGCCATGTGGGCGCTGGGGGTGCGCGGCTTCCAGCTCCAGTTCCAGGACGTCAGCTACGACGAGTGGCACTGCGTGGGTGACCGGATCGCCTTCGGTTCCGGGCCGGACCGGGCCGCGCGGGCCCAGGCGCAGGTGGCGAACGCGGTCGCGGACCACCTGGCGCGCCGTCATCCGGAGGCCCCGCCGCTGTCCCTGATGCCCACCGAGTACTACCAGGACGGCACGACCGAGTACCGCAGCGCGCTGGCCGAGCGGCTGGACGACCGGGTCGAGGTGGCCTGGACCGGGGTCGGCGTGGTGCCCCGCACCATCACCGGCGGGGAACTCGCCGCGGCCCGGGAGGCGTTCGGCCACCCGCTGGTCACCATGGACAACTACCCGGTCAACGACTTCGCCCAGGACCGGATCTTCCTCGGCCCCTACACCGGCCGCGACCCGGCCGTCGCCGCCGGCTCCTCCGGTCTGCTGGCCAACGCCATGGAGCAGCCGACGGTCTCCCGCATCGCGCTCTTCACCACCGCCGACTTCGCCTGGAACCCGCGCGGCTACCGTCCCCGGGAGTCCTGGCAGGCGGCCATCGACGACCTGGCCGGGCCGGACCGGGCCACCCGGACCGCGCTGCGCGCCCTGGCCGCCAACAACGCCTCCTCGCTGCTGGGCGGCGCCCGGGGCCCGGAGGCGGGCAGCGGCGAATCGGAGTACCTGCGCCCGCAGCTCGACGCCTTCCTCGCCGCGCACGCCGGGACCGACCGGACGGCGCTGGACGAGGCCGCCGAGCGGCTGCGCGCCGCGTTCCGCACGCTGCGGGACACCCCCGGGCGGCTGGACCGGACGCTCGGCGACGAGGTGGGCCCCTGGCTGGACCAGCTCGGCCGGTACGGCGAGGCGGGGCTGCACGCGGTGGACATGCTCACCGCCCAGGCGCGGGGCGACGGCGCCGCGGCCTGGCGGCACCGGCTCGCCCTGCAGCGGCTCCGCACGGAGATCGCGGCCAGTCCGGCCACCGTCGGCAAGGGGGTGCTCACGCCCTTCCTGGCCACCGCGCTGGAGCGGGCCGACGCCTGGGCCGGGCTGGACGAGACCGCCGAGAAGCCGCCGCGGACCGACGCCGGGCAGCGGGCCGCGGCCGACGGCGACGTGCGCACCTCCGTGCCGGCCGGATCACCGGTGACCCTGCGGTTCGACCGGGTCCGCCCGCTGACCGCGGTCACCGCGCTCACCGGGCCGGGCGGCGGGAAGCGCGGCACCATCGAGGCGCATGTGCCGGGCAGCGGCTGGCGACGGCTGGAGGCGGTCTCCGGCAGCGGCTGGACGCAGGCCCCCGGCAAGGGGGTGCGGGCGGACGCGGTGCGGCTGGTGTGGGACGGGGCCGGGGACCGGGAGCCGCCGGCGGTGCACGAGCTCACCCCGTGGTTCGCCGACACCCCCGCGGCCGAACTGCGGCTGTCGCGGACGGTGGTGGACGCGGAGATCGGCGGCTCACCCGCGGTGGTGGAGGCGCGGCTCACCCCGCGACGGCCCGGCGATGTGCGCGGCGATCTTCTGGTGCGGGCCCCGGAAGGGGTCACCGTCAGCGCTCCGGCGCAGGTCACAGCGGTGCGTGGCGGGATGGCCACGGCCCGGCTCAAGGTGGCGGTGCCGGCCGGCGGCGGGGCGCGCACCTACCGGGTGCCGGTCCGGTTCGGTTCCGAGGAGGCGGTGCTGACGGTCCGCGCGTTCCCGCCGGCCGGCGGTACGGACCTGGCCTCGGCGGAGGCGGGCGCGGAGGCCACCTCGTCCGGCGACGAGACCGGCGGGTTCCCGGCCTCGGCGGCCATCGACGGCGACCCGGCGACCCGCTGGTCCTCGACGCCCGAGGACGGCGCCTGGCTCCGGCTGGAGCTGGCCCGGCCGGTCCGGCTCGGCCGGCTGGACCTGCACTGGGAGGCCGCGCACGCCGCCCGGTACCGGGTGCAGGTGTCGGCGGACGGCCGCACCTGGCGCACCGCGGCGACGGTGGACGACGGCCGGGGCGGGCACGAGACGGTACGGATGGACGCCCCGGACACCCGGTTCGTCCGGATCCAGGGCGTCGAGCGCGCGGCGCTTCCCGGGGCCCCGGCCGACGCCGCCCCCACCGGCTACTCGCTGTGGTCGGTACGGGCGTACCAGGTGCGGCCGGCCGGCGAGGGCGGGAGCTGACGGCGGTGCGGCCGCGGCCCGCGGGTGCCGGCACCCGCGGGTACGACGATGGCCCGGTCCTCAGGCAGATCTGCCGTCGATCCGGGCCATCGCGTCGTCCGCGCCGTACGGCTGCAGGTAGGGCAGCCAACGCGGGTCCCTATGCCCGGTGCCGATGATGCGCCAGGCCAGGCCGGATGGTGGCTCGGGTTGGTGGCGCAGCCGCCAGCCGATCTCCGCGACGTGCCGGTCGGCCTTGACGTGGTTGCAGCGGCGGCACGCGGCCACCACGTTCTCCCAGGTGTGCTGGCCGCCGCGACTGCGCGGAATGACGTGATCGACGCTGGTTGCGACGCCACCGCAGTACGCGCACCGGCCGCCGTCGCGGGCGAACAGGGCGCGGCGGGTGAGCGGGACGGGGCCGCGGAAGGGCACCCGCACGAAGCGTTTGAGTCTCACGACGCTCGGGGCGGGTATGACGCGGGTTGCGCTGTGCATGAGGGCGCCTGAGTCCTCAAGGCTGATGGCCTTGTCGTTGAGGACGAGGACGAGCGCGCGGCGGAGCGGTACGACGCCGAGCGGCTCGTACGACGCGTTGAGGACCAGGACGTGCGGCACGGTGCCTCCTAATACGCCGGCGGCGCGTGGCTCGCGCCGGGACGATCTCCCCTTAGTCTCTCCGGATCCCTGGTCGGCGCGCCACCACCACCGGGTAACGGCCTGGAAGTGTTTTCGACCACACGGTCTTCATCCCCCGCAGTGAGGCGGTTATCTCTCGAACACGGCAGCGGGGAGGCGGGCGTGCCCCGTTAGTGTGGTGAGTCTGCCCGTGTGCCATCCGCGCGGGCATCTCGCTCACGAAGGGTTCATGCTGTGTTCTGGTCCGCTGCCGTGGCCGCAGACTCGACGCCCCGTCCCGGCTCCACCCGCCCCGACCGCCTCGACGCGGCGCACCAGAGCGCCAGCAACGCCGCCGGCTGGGTCGAGGAGAACTGGTCGACCTGGCTCAGCATCGGCCTGCGCATCCTGCTGATCCTGGTGATCGCCTTCGTGCTGCGGTCGATCGTGCGCCGCTCGCTGACGAAGCTGATAGAGCGCATGAACCGCACCGCGCAGGCCGTGGACGGCACCGCGCTGGGCGGGCTGCTGGTCAACGCCGAGCGGCGGCGGCAGCGCTCGGAGGCGATCGGCTCGGTGCTGCGCAGTGTGGCGTCGTTCCTGATCATGGGCACCGCGGGGCTGATGATCCTCTCCACGCTGGAGATCAACCTGGCCCCGCTGCTGGCCAGTGCCGGTGTCGCGGGCGTGGCCATCGGCTTCGGCGCCCGCAACCTGGTCACCGACTTCCTCTCCGGGGTCTTCATGATCCTGGAGGACCAGTACGGGGTGGGCGACACCATCGACGCGGGCGTCGCCAGCGGCGAGGTGATCGAGGTCGGGCTGCGGGTGACCAAGCTGCGCGGCGCGGACGGCGAGATCTGGTACGTGCGCAACGGCGAGGTCAAGCGGATCGGCAACCTCAGCCAGGGCTGGGCCACCGCCGGTGTGGACGTCCAGGTCCGCGCGGACGAGGACCTGGACCGGGTGCGCGCGGTGATCACCGCGGCCGGTGAGGGCATGGCGAAGGACGAGCCGTGGAACGAGCGGCTCTGGGAGCCGGTCGAGGTGCTGGGCCTGGACGCGGTGTTCCTGGACTCGGTGATCATCCGGGTGTCGGCGAAGACCATGCCCGGCAAGGCGCTGGGCGTGGAGCGGGAGCTGCGCTGGCGGATCAAGCGGGCGCTGGACGCGGAGGGCATCCGGATCGTCGGCCGGCCGCCGGAGGCCGACCTGGAGATGGAGGAGGCCCCCGACCCCACGGCTGGCGTCGCCGCGCCCTCGGCGATGGCCAACCCCACCTCTCCGCAGGCGATGGCGGCGAGCCCGATCGCGCCGCAGCTGCCGGCGCCGCCCACCCAGAAGTAGCGCGCTCCGCCCCTGGGGGCGCGCCGGGCACGAGGGCGCGCACCCCGGGCGGGGCGCGCCCTCGGACGCTCCGCGCGCGGCGGTTCCCGGGCCCGGGGCCGTGTGAACGCGGCCGGCCCGGGACATCCATCCCGCTGGGCCCGGTGCCGGGCAGGCGCACCCGGCAGACACTCTTGACCCGCCGCTGTGGCCCCCGTACCGTCTGCAACCGACAGGAAACTTTCCTAACAGAGCCCCGGGCGGAGGCGAGAGCCGATGGCGGGTACCGCGGTCACTCCGGGTACACCCCGCGTACTGCGTGCGATGAACGACCGGACCGCGCTGGAACTGCTGGTCGCCCACGGCCCGCTGACCAGGACCCGGCTCGGTGAACTCACCGGGCTGTCCAAGCCCACCTCCTCCCAACTGCTCACCCGGCTGGAGGCGGCCGGGCTGGTCCGGGCCACCGGGACCGCGAGCGGACGCCCGGGGCCCAACGCCCGGCTGTACGAGATCGACCCGGCGGCCGCCCATGTCGCCGCCCTCACGGTGGACCCGGCGGGGATCACCGCGGCGGTGGCCGACATCACCGGCCGGGTGCTCGGCCGACGGCGGGTGACCGCGCCGGCGACCGATCCCGCGGTGGCCGCCCGGACCACCGGGATCGTCACCCAGGTGGTCGGCGACGCGCTGGCGGCGGCCGGGCTGGCGCCCGGCGGGGTGCACCACACCGTGATCGGCATGCCCGGCGCCCTGGACCCGCGCACCGGCGAGCTGCGCTACGCACCCCACCTGCCCGGCTGGCAGGCCCCGGCGATCCGCGCCGACCTGGCCGCCGCGCTGGGCGGCCCGGTGGTGATCGAGAACGACGTCAACCTCGCCGCGGTCGCCGAGCGGCACCACGGCGCGGCGCGCGGCACCGACGACTTCGTCCTGGTCTGGGCGGACGAAGGGGTGGGAGCGGCCGTGGTGCTCGGCGGCCGGCCGCTGCGCGGGACCACCGGAGGCGCCGGCGAGATCGGCTACATGCCGCTGCCGGGTGCCCCACTGGCCCGCGGCGGGCCGGACGCCACCGCCGCACCGGACGGCGGCGGGGGCTTCCAGCGGCTGGTGGGCGCGGCCGCGGTACGCGAACTGGCCCGGGCGCACGGCATCACCGCGCCCACCGCCGCGGACGCGGTCGGCGCGGCCCTGCGCACCCCCGGCCGGGGCGACCGGGTGCTCGGCGAACTGGCGTCCCGGCTCGCCACCGGACTGGCCGCGGTCATCGCCGTGGTCGACCCCGGGCTGGTGGTGCTCTCCGGGCGGACCGCGCAGGCCGGCGGCGAACGGCTGCGCGAGCTGGTCGAGGCCGGGCTGGCCGGACTGGCACTGCCCGCCCCGCGGCTGCGGCTGAGCGCGGTCGAGGGCCCTCCGATCCTGACCGGCGCGCTGCGCACCGCCCTGGCGGCGGCCCGCGACTCCGTGTTCGACACGGCCTGACCCAGCGCCCCGCGGCCGGGCACCCGCGCCCGGCCCGGTCGGCACCCGGCCCGGCGCCCGCCCGGGCGCCCCGTCCCGTCCGCCGCGGTCGCGCCCCACCGGCCGCCCCGCCCCAGCCGATCCGGTCCGGCCCACCCCGGCCCGCCCGGATTCGATCCGGCCTGGTCCGACCCGATGCCGCCCGGCCCGGCCTCGTCCCGCCTGATCCGGTCTGCTCCGGTCCGACCCGTCCTGGTCAGGTCTGGGCCGATCCGGTCTGGTCCGGTTCGGTCCGGTTCAGTCCAGTTCGATGCAGATCGCACCGCGCCGCTCCGCGGGCCCGGTGCCGCACCTCGGTGCGCGCGGCACCCGGTGCCCGCGCAGCGTCCCGCACGGTCCCGTATGGAGAGGAGCAAGGAGTTGAAGCTCGCGGTCGTGGGTGGCGGTTCCACCTACACACCCGAACTCATCGACGGTTTCGCGCGGCTGCGCGACGTCCTGCCGCTGACCGAACTGAGCCTGGTCGACCCGGCCCGGGACCGGCTGGAGCTGATCGGCCCGCTCGCCCGGCGCATCTTCGCCCGGGAGGGCCACCCGGGCCGCATCTCCTGGACGGACGACCTGGACGCGGGGGTGGACGGCGCCGACGCGGTCCTGCTCCAGCTGCGGGTCGGCGGACAGGCCGCCCGCGACCAGGACGAGACCTGGCCGCTGGAGTGCGGGTGCGTGGGCCAGGAGACGACCGGAGCGGGCGGGCTGGCGAAGGCGCTGCGCACCGTCCCGGTGGTCCTGGACATCGCCGAACGGGTGCGCCGCCGCAACCCCGGCGCCTGGATCGTGGACTTCACCAACCCGGTGGGCATCGTCACCCGCGCCCTGCTCACCGAGGGGCACCGGGCGGTCGGCCTGTGCAACGTGGCCATCGGTTTCCAGCGCAAGTTCGCCCGGCTGCTCGGCGTCCCCCCGAAGGACGTCGCGCTCGACCACGTCGGGCTCAACCACCTCACCTGGGAGCGCGGGGTGCGGCTGGGCGGCCCGGACGGCGAGGACGTCCTGCCGCGCCTGCTCGCCGAGCACGGCGAGGCGATCGCCGCCGACCTGCGGATGCCCCGTTCGCTGCTGGACCGGCTCGGGGTGGTCCCCTCGTACTACCTGCGCTACTTCTACCAGCACGACGCGGTGGTCCGGGAGTCGCGGACGAAGCCCTCGCGGGCGGCCGAGGTGGCGGCGATCGAGCAGCGGCTGCTGGAGCTGTACGCGGACCCGGCACTGGACGAGAAGCCCGAACTGCTGGCCCGGCGCGGCGGCGCCTTCTACTCGGAGGCCGCCGTGGACCTCACCGCCGCCCTGCTGCGGCCCCGCGCCCCCGGGGGCGGCGGCCCGGCGGCCGGGCCGGTGGACGGCGAGGTGCTGGTGGTCAACACCCGCAACGACGGCACCCTGCCGTTCCTGCCGGACGACGCGGTGGTCGAGGTCCCCGCCGTGGTGGGCCCGCACGGCGCCGCGCCACTGCCCCAGCGTCCGCTGGAACCGCTGTTCGCCGGGCTGGTCGGCGGGGTCACCGGCTATGAGCTGCTGGCGCTCGAAGCCGCGCTGAAGGGGGGCCGGGACCGGGTCTTCCGGGCGCTGCTGGCCCATCCGCTGATCGGTCAGACCGAGTACGCCGACCGGCTCGCCGACTCCCTGCTGGCGCACAACCGGGAGCACCTGGCGTGGGCCTGAGCGAGCGCCGTCCCCCCGAGGCCGCGGCCGGCCGCGCCCCGGCGCCCCGGCCGGCCGCGGGGGCCGGACCCGGCCCCGGTGCCGGTACCGCCGCGGCGGACGGCGCCGACGTGCCGGCCGCCCCGCAGGCGGCCGCGGCCGCCGCCGTGCTCGCCATCGACGCGGGCAACAGCAAGACCGACGTCGCTCTGGTGGCGGCGGACGGCACGGTCCTGGGCACCGCCCGCGGCGGCGGCTTCCGGCCGCCGGTGACCGGCGCCGACCGTGCGGTGGCGGACCTCGCCCCGCTGGTCGCCCGGGCGGCGGCGGGCGCGGGCGCGGCGCCGCCGCCCCGGGTGCGGCAGGTGTCCGCCTGCCTGGCCAACGCCGATCTCCCGGTGGAGGAACGGGAGTTGACCGAGCTGCTGCGGGCCCGTGACTGGGGTGCGGAGGTCACCGTCGCCAACGACACCTTCGCGCTGCTGCGCGCCGGGCTCGGCGACGACGGCCCGCCGGCCGGGGTGGCCGTGGTGTGCGGCGCGGGCACCAACTGCGTGGGGCTGGCGCCCGACGGGCGCACCGCCCGGTTCCCGGCGATCGGCCGGATCTCCGGTGACTGGGGCGGTGGCGGCCATCTGGCCGAGGAGGCGCTGTGGTGGGCGGCGCGCGCCTCCGACGGGCGGGGGGAGCCGACCGCGCTGGCCCGGGCGCTGCCCGCCCACTTCAAGCTGCCCGACATGTACGCCCTGATCGAGGCGCTCCATCTGGGTCACCTGCCGGCCGGGCGCCGCCATGAACTGGCCCCGGTGCTCTTCGCGGTGGCCGAGGCGGGCGACCCGGTGGCCCGTGCCGTCGTGGCCCGGCAGGCCGAGGAGGTGGTGGTGATGGCCACCGCGGCGCTGTCCCGGCTGGGCCTGCTGGGCGCGCGCCTGCCGGTGGTGCTGGGCGGCGGGGTGCTCGCGGCCCGCCATCCGCTGCTGGACCGCCCGGTGCACGACCTGCTCGCGGAGCGCGCCCCCGGCGCACAACCGCGTGTGGTCACCGCCCCGCCGGTGCTCGGCGCGGCGCTGCTGGGTCTGGACCGCCTGGGGGCGCCGGCCGCCGCCTACGCCCGGCTGCGGCGGCACTTCACCGCGCGGCCACCGGGCGACCCGGACCCGGCCACCGGGTGACCCGGGCCGGGCGCCCGGTGCCGGAACCGGCTGGCCGGGCGCGCCGGAACCGGCTCCGGACCGGGTCGCAGGAACCGGCTCCGGACCGGGCCGCGCTCACAGTCGCACGCGGATCCCCGCCGGGGCGAACCGCCGCACCGCCCGCGCCAGCTCGTCCCGGTCCGCACCGTCGCCGAACCGCACCACCAGGACCGCGCCCTCGCCGGTCCGCCGGCGCCCGGGGAGCCGGTCCACCTCGGGGACGGTGGCGTCGCGGACGAGCCACAGCCGCAGCCAGCCCGCCTCCCGGCCGGCCCCCGCGTCCAGCCGCCGCACCCGGCTCCACGGCACCTGGAACGCCCGCCGGCCCTCGCAGCGGACGAGCACCCCGCGCTCGTCGAGGCCGACCGCGTCCGGTGCGTCCCGGGCGACGCGCATCAGCCGGAGGTCGCGCAGCGCGGGCCGGACCGTCAGCGGGCCGAAGACCACGCCGAGGAGGACGGGGTAGACGAACGGCAGGCCCGCCGCGACGCCGCCGGCCATGAGGCACAGCGGCCCCGCGTTGCGCAGCGCGTGGCCGGCCAGCACGGCGCGGTCGAAGCGCTGCGGTGCCCGGACGAAGAGGGCGCCCGGCCCGAAACCCGGCGGGGGTTCGAACCGTCCGCCGGGGCCGGTGTTCCGCTGCCGCCGATGTCGTCGCACGTCGGTGAGCGTGTCAGGGGCCTGTCTCACCCCCGCCGAGGATTCGTCAGAATTTCGTACCGGAACCAAACGGCCGGTACGCGCGTGAAGGGAGACAAGGACCGGCGCGAGACTCGGCAAAGATCGCGATCCGAACAAGATCCGGGCAATACCGGTGAGATTGGCCGGAGCTGCGGCCATACTGCTGCCGGTACCCGTCCCCCACCGCACCGGGCGACGGACCGCCGGCGACCGAGGGGGAGGGGTCTCGTGTCACAGCCGCCGACCACGGGCGGACCCGCACCGAACGCGAGCGGAGAACCGGGCGCGACCGGAGCGACGGGCGGCCCGGGGGCACCGGCGACGGGCACCCCGGGCGCGCCGGCCGTCCCGCGGCCGGCGGGCCCGCCCGGCACCTCACCCGCCGCGCCCTTCGCGGCGGTCGTCCCCGGCGCCCCGGCCGTACCGCCGGCCACCGCGCCCCCCGGCGGCCCGGCTTCTCCTGCCGGCCCCGACGAACCCGCCGCCCCCCGGCAGACCGCCTGGCGGGAGGGGCTGGACCAGCTGCGCGCCGCCGCGGTGACCGAGCCCGGTCGGCTGCGGATCATCGGCGCGGCACTCGCCGCCCTGGTGCTGCTGTTCGGCGCGGTGACGGCGTGGCAGGTCACCGACCGGCAGCAGGCCGCCCGCGCGGTCCACCGGCAGAGTCAGCCGCTGAGCGCCGAGGCCGCGAACATCTACCGCTACCTGGCGGACGCCAACACCACCGCCGCCGGTGGCTTCCTGGCCGGCGGCAAGGAACCGCACAGCGCCCGCGAACGGTACGAGCGGGACATCGCCGAGGCGTCCCGGAGCCTGGCCAAGGCCGCGGCCAACACCGAGGGTTCGGCCCGGGCGCGCGCCCAGATCAGCAAGCTCAACGAGCGGCTGCCGGTGTACACCGGGCTGATCGAGACCGCCCGCGCCGCCAACCGGCAGGGCCTGCCGCTGGGCGGCGCCTATCTGCGGTACGCCAACGACACCATGACCGACGACCTGTTGCGGGCCGCCGACGAGCTGTACCGGACGGAGTCGGCCCGGCTGAACGAGGACTACGCGGACGCCGAGGCGTGGCCGTGGGTGGCACTGGCCGCCGGGGCGCTCGCGCTGGGCGCGCTGGTCTGGGCCCAGCGCCGTGACTACCTGCGCACCAACCGGGTGGTCAACCTCGGCGTGCTGGGCGCGACCGGCGCCAGCCTGGCGATGCTGGTGTGGCTGGTGGTGGGGCACAGCGTGGCCCGGGTGCACCTCACCGACTCCGACGAGCACGGCGCCCGGTCGCTGCGGGTGCTCAACGCCGCCCAGATCAGCGCCTTGCAGGCGCGCGGCGCGGAGAACCTCACGCTGGTGGCGCGCGGCGCGGTCGTGGTGCCGGACGGCCCGGACCAGGGCAAGGACGCCTACGAAGTGCGCTACGCCGCGCAGATGAAGCAGCTCACCGGAGGCACCGGCGGCGGCGCCCGGCCGGAGAGCCTGCTCGCCCGGGCGGAGGCGCTGGCCGACGACACCGAGGGCAGCGCGCCGGTGGACCGGGCGGCCCGCGCCGCCCGGGAGTGGCAGGACCGGCACACCAAGGCGCTGGCCGCCGGCGACAAGGGCGAGTACGACCAGGCGCTCTCCCTGGTGATCGGCCGGAAGGGCAGCACCGACGAGTCCTTCTCCCGCGTGGACGAGGCGCTCTCCGAGGCGCGGACGCACGAGCAGCGGGAGTTCGAGACGGCGGCGAAGAGCGCCCGCGGCGCCTTCACCGGGCTCGCCGTCGGCGCGGGGGTGCTGGCGGTCCTGGGCGCGCTGGGCGCGGTCCTGGGCATCGGCCGCCGGCTGTCGGAGTACCGGTGAGACCGATGAGACCGGTGAGACCGATGAGAGGAGTCAGGGGGATGCGACCGGCAGGAGGAACGGGCCCGGTGCGGCGGTGGCGCCGGCCGGGGCTGATCGCGGCCGCGGCGGCGCTCGCCACCGGCGCCGCGGTGCTGGTGCCCGCCGCCGCCCACCGCGGCGACGCGGGCGGGGACCGCGCCGGCCGGCCCGTCACCGGGACCGTCCGGGACGACGTCGACTCCGCGGCGGACAGCTGCGAGACCCCGGAGGCGAGCCTGCGACCGTCCCGCGGCAGCGGCCGGGCCATCGCGGAGATCAGGAAGCGCGGCGTGCTGCGGGCCGGGGTCGACCAGAACAGCTACAACTGGGGCTACCGCAACCCGGCCACCGGCGAACTCACCGGCTTCGACATCGACCTGGTCCGGGCCATCGCCGACGACATCCTCGGCAAGGACGGCAAGGTGGTCTACAGCACCATCCCCACCAGCCGGCGCGTCGGCGCGCTGGAGGACCGCGACGTGGACGTGGTGGTCCGCACCATGACCATCAACTGCGAGCGGGCCGAGGACGTCGCCTTCTCCACCGCCTACTTCCGGGCCGGCCAGCAGGTGCTGGCGACCCGCGAGGACCTGCTGGCCGACGGCGAACGGGAGATCACCGGCTACGACGGGTCGCTGCGCGGCAGGCGGGTCTGCGCCGCGCGGGGCTCGACCGCCGAGGCCGAACTGACCAAGGACAGCCACGGCGCGCGGGTCGTCCCGGTGCCCAACCAGCTCGACTGCCTGGTGCGGCTGCAACTGGGCGAGGTGGACGCGGTGGTCACCGACAACGCGCTCGCCGCGGGCCAGGCCGCCCAGGACCCCACCGTCGAACTGAAGGGCGCGCCGTTCACCACCGAGCTCTACGGCGTGGCGATGAACCAGCGGGACGAGGACCTGGTACGCCGGGTCAACAAGGTGCTGGACGACTACCGCAAGGGCGGCCGGAAGAGCCGCTGGATGAAGGCCTACGACAAGTGGCTCGCCGATGATCTCGGAGAGGAGAATCCGACGCCGCCCCGGCCGAAGTACAGGGACTGACAGCGAAACTGGTCGCAGCGTGGGACCGCGCGCCGCACACGCGCCGCGCGGCCGGTACCACCACACGGCACGGACAGGCGTGCACGCACTCGGAGAGGTGATCGATGGGGGTCGCGGGATCCTTCCCCAGCTCCGCGGGGAAACCCCAGGCGCCGGCCATGAGCCGGGAGGAGGTCGACCGTGCGCTGGCGCGACTGGGCGCCGAGCACGAGGCCATCGAGTCCTCGCTGCTGGCCCTGCAGGACCACGCCGGCCGCCGGCTCCTCGAAGGGGCCGGGCTGACCGGGATCACCAAGGACCGCTGGGCCACCACCGAGCAGGCCATAGCCCTGCTGTGGACGTACTTCGACGCCTACACCGACGCCCTGGCCACCGCCCGTGAGGTGCGCGGCCGCCACCGCTGGCCGACCCAGGGCGAACTCGCCGAACTGGGCGAGCTGCTGGGCGGCACCGCGGTCACCCTGCCCAGCAGCGGCAGCCTCACCGGGACGCCGCTGCTCAGCGAGGAGTTGAGCCTCGACGAGCTGGTGTCCCGGATGAACCGCTGGTACGCCGAGGCGCTGGACGTGATCGTGACCGCCGACGCCGTGTGGTCCGCGCTGCCGGCCCGGATCGACATGCTCTCCGCCGAGCTGCGCCGCACCCGCTCGCTGGCGCACTCGGTCGGGGTGCGGCCGGGCGAGCACCCGGCCGGCGACGACCTGGAGCGGATCACCGCCGAACTGACCACGCTCCGCTCGGAGGTGGTGTCCGACCCGCTGGCGTTCTGGAACCCGGCCACCGGCAGCTCCGCGCCGGGCGGCGGCCGTCCGGACACCGCGCGCTACGACGACGCCGCCCGAGCCCTGGAGGACGTCCGGCGCGAGATCGAAGCGGTGCTCGACGTGCGGCAGGACGCCGAACAGCGGCTGATGCGGCTGCGGGACGTGCTGTCCCGGGCCGACCGCACCCTCACCGAGGCCCGGCAGGCCCGGGTCGAGGTGCTGTCGAAGATCGCCGCGTCGGAGGTGCCCGCGGTGAGCGGCCCGCCGACCGCGCTGCACGAGCAGCTGGTGACCGCCGCCGACTACCGCAGGCGCGCCCAGTGGCACCGCCTCTCCCCGCTGCTGGAGAGTTTGGAGCAGCGCGCGGACGACGAACTCCTGCGGGCCCGCGAGTCGTTGACCGCGGTCACCGCGCCGCTGGCGGTCCGCGCCGAACTCCGCGGCCGGCTCGACGCGTACAAGGCGAAGGTGGCCCGGCACGGGCTCGCGGAGGACCCGCTGCTGATCGAGCGGTACGACGTGGCGCGCCGGATGCTGTGGACCGCCCCGTGCGACCTGCGGGCCGCGGAGAACGCCGTGCTGCGCTACCAGCGGGCCGCGGCGGAGGCGCTGTCCGCGGGCCGGGCGGAGCCGGAGGACCGGAGGGACGAGCGGTGACCGGCTCCGGCGCGGCGCGCCCCTCTGCGAGCCGGTCCGGCGGCGGCGCGTCCGGCGCGATCCGGTCCGGCGCGAGCACGCCCGGCGCGGGACGGCCCGGTGCGGGACGGCCCGACGCGATCCGGCCCGACGCGGGGCGGCCCGACGCAGGACGGCCCGGCGCGGTGACGAGGGGGACGATGTGAGCACTCCGAACCAGTCGTGCCAGCGGCCGGGCTGCGACGGCGCCTACGAGGACATGGGCGGCGGCGAGCTGTACTGCGGCGTCTGCGGGCTGGCGCCCGTCGTCGCCGCGCGGCCCCCGGCGCCCGGGCCGGGCCCGGAGGGCGGGGCGGGGCCGGTGGGTTCGCCGCCCACCGGGCTGACCTCGGCCGCCCGGGGCGGCGCCGGGACGTCCGGCGGTTCCGGGCGGAGCGGCTCGTCGTCGCGGTCCTCCTCGCGGGGCTCGGCCCGCTCGGGCAGTTCCCGGTCCTCGCGCCGCTCGGTGTCCGGGCGGCTGTCGCGCTCCCTGTCCGGGCAGGCGACCTCCCCGTCGGTGTCGGTGCGCAGCTCCTCCTCCGGCGCCTCCTCGTCCGCACGCAGCCGGCTCGGCGCCGGTCTGGTCAGCATGCCGGAGGTCCCGCGGCCGGATCCGCGTACCGCGGTGCTCGCCCTTCCCGAGGTGCCGGAGCGGAAGCGGTTCTGCAGCAAGGGCGACTGCGGGGCGCCGGTGGGCCGGGCGCGCGGCGGCCGGCCGGGGCGCACCGAGGGGTTCTGCACCAAGTGCGGGCACCCGTACTCGTTCGTACCGAAGCTCGGCCCGGGCGATGTGGTGCACGGCCAGTACGAGGTGGTGGGCTGCCTCGCGCACGGCGGGCTGGGCTGGATCTACCTGGCCATCGACCGCGCGGTGTCGGACCGCTGGGTCGTGCTCAAGGGCCTGCTGGACACCGGCGACGAGGACGCGCTGGCGGTGGCCGTCTCCGAGCGCCGCTTCCTGGCCGAGATCGAGCACTCCAACATCGTCCGCATCTACAACTTCGTCGAGCATCTCGACCAGCGCACCGGCAGCCTCGACGGCTACATCGTCATGGAGTACGTCGGCGGCAAGTCGCTCAAGGAGATCGCCAACGAGCGGCGCACGCCCGACGGCCGGCGCGATCCGCTGCCGGTCGAGCAGGCCTGCGCGTACGGCATCGAGGCGCTGGAGGCGCTGGCCCATCTGCACAGCCGCAACCTGCTCTACTGCGACTTCAAGGTCGACAACGCCATCCAGCAGCAGGACCAGCTCAAGCTGATCGACATGGGCGCGGTCCGGCGGCTGGACGACGAGGACAGCGCCATATACGGCACGGTCGGCTACCAGGCCCCGGAAGTGGCCGAGGTCGGCCCGTCGGTCGCCTCCGACCTGTACACCGTGGCCCGCACCCTGGCGGTCCTCACCTTCGACTTCCAGGGCTACACGAACGTCTTCGTGGACAGCCTCCCCGACCCGGAGAACATCGAGGTGTTCCACGCCTACGAGTCGTTCTACCGGCTGCTGGTGCGGGCCACCGACCCGGACCCGGGGCGCCGGTTCGGCTCGGCGGAGGAGATGGCGGACCAGCTGACCGGCGTGCTGCGGGAGGTCGTGGCGCTGCAGACCGGGCGGCCCCGCCCGGCCCTGTCCACGCTCTTCGGGCCGGAACTGCGGGTGGTGGACACCGAGGTCTTCACCGAGCGGGAGGCCGACCCGTCGGCGCTCGGCGCCCGCTCCCGCCGCCGCGGGCGGACGGCCGCGGCCGTTCCGGGCGGTCCGCCGCCCGGCTCCGGCGACCCGGCCGCGGTGCGGCCGCTGGACACCCGGGCCGTCGCGCTCGCCCTGCCGGTCCCGCGGGTCGACCCCGCCGACCCCAACGCCGGCTTCCTCGCCGGTCTGCTCGCCACCTCCGCCCCGGCCGAACTCGACGCCGCGCTGCGGGCCGCCCCGGCGGACTCCCCCGAACTCCGGCTGCGCCGGGTGCGGGCCCGGCTGGAACTGGGCGACGAGCGGGCCGCCGGCGCCATCCTGGACTCACTGGCCGAGGCGTACCCCGACGACTGGCGGATCGTCTGGTACCGGGGGCTGCACGCCCTGGCGACCGGCGACCACGCGACCGCGGCGGTGTCCTTCGACGCGGTCTACGACGCCTTCCCCGGCGAGCCCGCGCCGAAGCTGGCGCTCGGGGTGTGCGCCGAGGTGCTGGGCCAGTACGACAACGCGACCGAGTACTACCGCCTGGTGTGGACGACCGACCCCGGCTTCGTCAGCGCCGCGTTCGGCCTGGCCCGGGTCCAGCTGCGCGCCGGCGACCGGGTCGGCGCGGTCCGCACCCTGGAGTCCGTGCCGGAGGCCTCGATCCACTACACCGCGGCCCGGGTGGCCGCGGTCCGGGCCCGGCTGCGACGGGGCGCGCCCCCGTCCGGCACCGCCGGCCCCGCCCCGGAGCCGCTCCTGGACGACCTGCTCGCGGCCGCCCACCAGGTGGAGCGGCTGCGGGAGTTCGGGCTCGACGCGGTGCGCCGCGAGCGGCTGTGCACCGAGGTACTGGGCAGTGCGCTGGACTGGGTACTGTCCGGCGGTACCGGTACACCCCCGGGCCCGGCGGCAGCCGGCCCGGGCTCCCCCGAACGACCACCCGGCCCGGTACTGCTGGGCAGCAGCCTGGACGAGCGTGGGCTGCGCTTCGGGCTGGAACGCTCGTACCGGACACTCGCCAGGCTCGCGCAGCGTGGCGAGGAGAGGATCGAACTGGTGGAACGGGCAAACCGTTTCCGCCCCAGGACGTGGGTGTGATCGATGTCGCAGATGCCGCAGCTGCCCCGGCTGACCGCCTGCCCGAGCTGTGCCGAACCGCTGGAGTCGGGTGACAACTTCTGCGGCGGATGCGGCGTGGACGTCTCCACCGCCGCGCCGCCGCCGACCGCCCCCGCCCCCCGGGCCGGCACCGGAGGGACCGGGACGGCGGGTGCCAACGGCACCGCGCCCGGCGCCGCTGCCGACGGCGGCCCGGACCCCGCGGGCGCCGCGGGGCCGACCGCGGCCCGCCCCGGGGCGGCCCCCGGTCCGGTGCCCGCGCCCGCCGCCGGGGACACCGCCCCGGCGGCGGACGGCTTCGCCGGTCCCGCGCGCCGGACCCCGGACCCGGCGGCCGGGACCGCCGGTACGACGCCCCCGGCGGACGGCGGCACCCTGCACCTGGGGCCGGTGAGCCCCGCGCCGGCGGGCCCGGCCGCGGCGGCCGGGCCGGCCGGCCCGGTGCCTCCGCCGCCGGTGGCGCAACCGCTCCCTGACCCGGCCGCCCCGCGGGCCGGCGCCGAGGAGCCGGAGGACTACCCGCTGCCCGCGCCGGCGCCGCCCGGGTCGGTCCCGGCCGCCGCCGATCCCCGGGCCGCGCTCGGCGAACCGGAACCGGCCGCCCCGCCCGCCGCCGCCCCGCAGGCGGGCGGCCCGGCTCCGGGCGCCGGGCCCGGGGCGGTGCGGAGTTGCGCCTCCTGTCGTGCCGGGTTGATCGACAAGGACGGCTACTGCGAGAACTGCGGCCACGCCCAGCCCCGGGAACGGGACCACATGGAGTACGAAGTGACCGGCGTCGCCGCGGCCAGCGACCGCGGGCTGCGCCACCACCGCAACGAGGACGCGTTCACCGTGTCCGCCGCCGCGCTGCCGGACGGTTCGCCCGCCGCCGTCGCCGTCGTCTGCGACGGCGTCTCCTCGGCGACCCGGCCGGACGACGCCTCCGCCGCCGCGGCGGCCACCGCGGGAAGCACGCTGGTCGAGGCGCTGCCGCGCGGCACGCATCCGCAACAGGCGATGCGCGAAGCCATCGTGGCCGCCGCCGAGGCCGTCGACGCGCTGGCCCGGGAGCCGGTGGAGCGGCCGCACGACCACCACCGCCAGGAGAACTCCCCCGCCTGCACCATCGTCGGCGCGGTGGTCGCCGGGGGCATCCTCACCGTGGGCTGGGTCGGCGACAGCCGGGCCTACTGGGTGCCCGACGACCGCACCACCCCGGCCGCCCGGCTCACCGAGGACGACTCCTGGGCGGCGCAGATGGTCGCCGCCGGGCTGATGTCGGAGGAGGAGGCGTACGCGGACGAGCGGGCGCACGCCATCACCGGCTGGCTCGGCGCGGACGCGTACGAACTGGACCCGCACACCGCGTCGTTCAAGCCGGACCGCCCCGGCGTCGTCGTGGTCTGCACCGACGGCCTGTGGAACTACGCCGAATCCGCCGCGGAGATGGCCGTCGCGGTGCCGCCGGACGCCCGCTCCCGCCCCCTGCACAGCGCGCGCGTTCTGGTGGACCATGCGTTGGACGGCGGGGGCCACGACAACGTAACGGTGGCGGTGCTGCCGTTCCCGGCACCGGCGGGAGGGGCAGTATCGGCTTGACGGCCCGAGGGGGGGCGGAGCGCACGTGCCGACCTGGCGCGGGCGCACGCGGGGCGACGCTCCGCACGCGCACCGGGGAGTGCGCCAGTCCAAGTGGAGTGCCAAGGAGCGGATCAGATGGCCAACTTCTCCAAGTCGAACGTGCCGCGGTTCTCGGTGGACGTCTACCAGAACGAGTACCTCCCCGAGGGAGGCCGCGAGGTGCACTCGATCGTCACGGTCACCTCCACCGGCGGCGGGACGACCGGAGGGCTGCCGGCCCCGGCCGCCGCCGTGGTGGTCATGGTCGACTGCTCGGGCTCGATGGACTACCCGCCGACCAAGATGCGCAACGCCCGGGAGGCCACCGCCGCGGCCATCGACACGCTGCGCGACGGCGTGGCGTTCGCCGTGGTGGCGGGCACCCACAAGGCGGCCGAGGTGTTCCCCGGCGGTGGACGGCTGGCCGTCGCCGACGCCGCCACCCGGGCCCGGGCCAAGGAGGCGCTGCGCTCGCTGGAGGCGGCGGGCGGTACCGCCATCGGCACCTGGCTGCGCCTCGCCGACCAGTTGCTGGCCCCGGCCGACGCCGCGATCCGGCACGGCATCCTGCTCACCGACGGCCGCAACGAGCACGAGAGCCCGGAGGATCTGCGGGCCGCGCTGGCGGCCTGCGCGGGCCGGTTCACCTGTGACGCCCGGGGCGTCGGCACCGACTGGGAGGTCCAGGAGGTCACCGGCATCGCGTCCGCGCTGCTGGGCACGGCCGACATCGTCGCCGATCCGGCCGGCCTGGCCGCGGACTTCACCGGCATGATGGAGACCGCGATGGGCAAGGGGGTCGCGGACGTGGCGCTGCGGCTGTGGACGCCGCAGGGCGCCGAGGTGCGGTTCGTCAAGCAGGTCGCGCCCACCGTGGAGGACCTCACCGGCCGCCGCACCGAGGCCGGGCCGCGCGCCGGGGACTATCCGACCGGCTCCTGGGGCGACGAGTCCCGCGACTACCACGTGTGCGTGCGGGTGCCGGCCGCCGGGGTCGGCCAGGAGATGCTCGCCGCCCGGGTGGCCCTGGTCCTGCCGGGCCGGGCCGGCGGCGCGCCCACCACCCTGGCCCAGGGGCTGGTACGCGCCGTGTGGACCGAGGACATGGCCGCTTCCACGTCCATCAATCCGCAGGTCGCGCACTACACCGGGCAGGCCGAACTGGCGCAGGCCATCCAGCAGGGCCTGCACGCGCGCAAGACGGGCGACTGGGACAGCGCAACGGCGAAACTGGGGAGGGCCGTTCAGCTGGCCAGCGCCTCCGGAAACGCGGATACCGCGAAACTGCTTTCGAAGGTGGTGGACGTGGTGGACGCAGCGGCAGGTACTGTGCGACTGAAGGCGAAGGTCGCGGAGGCGGATGAGATGACACTCGAAACGCGTTCCACCAAGACCGTACGCGTCAAGAAGTAACGGACAACCGCGAACGTTTCGGCAAAAGCCAAGTAACAAGTAAACGGCACAAGAGGGGGAAACACCGACATGGCGACCTGCCCGAACGGCCACCAGTCGGCGGCCGACGACTGGTGCGAGGTATGCGGCCACCGGATGTCGGGGACACCCATGCCCCCCGGTGCCATACCGCCGCCGCCACCCATCCCAGGAGCGCCCCAGGGACCGGGGGGCCCTGGCGGATACGGCTACCCGGGCCCGCAGCCGGACGCCACCTACCAGGCGGAGCTGTGCCCGCAGTGCCGTACGCCGCGGGAGGGGCAGACGCCGTTCTGCGAGGAGTGCCGCTACAACTTCCTGACCCACTCCCCCTCCCCGTACTCGCCGCCGCCCCCGCCCGGCGGCCCCGGTGGCTTCCAGCCCCCGTCCCTGACCCACCCGCGGCCGCCCATGCCGCCGCCCGGCCAGAGCGGTGAGTTCCCCGGCTCGGGCCCCTCGCAGATCAACCGGCCGGCCGAACCGCTGTCCGGCGGCCCCGGCGGCGCTCCGCTGCCCGGCCAGGCCCCGGGCCAGTACCCCGGTGGGCCGCTGCCCGGCCCCGGCGCCCAGGGCCCCGGCCCCGGACAGGGCCCCGGCGGCCCGCTGCCCGGTCAGGCCCCGGGCCTCGCGCCGTCCCGGTCGTTCCCCGACGGTGAGGACGACTGGCCGCTGCCGCCGCCCGGTGGCCAGGCGGGCGCGGCGCCGGCCCCCGCCCCCGCGCCGCCCGGCGCCCCGGCACCCGGCCAGGGGCCCGGTCCGGTCCCGGGCCACGGCCCTGGGCCGATGCCGGGCCACGGACCCGTTCCCGGTCCGGGGCCGGTGCCGGGCCACGGCCCGTTCCCCGGTCCGGGCCCGGCCCAGGGCCCGGTGCCGGGCCACGGTCCGATGCCAGGGCAGGGTCCGATGCCGGGCCAGGGTCCGGGGCCGGTCCCGGGTCAGGGTCCCGGTCCGGTTCCGGGGCAGGGTCAGTTCCCGGCCCCCGCGCCGGCCGGTCCGCCGTTCGGCAACGACGACCTGCCCAGCACCGCCGTACCGCACCCGCAGCCGGTGCAGCCGGCGCAGTTCCCGCCCGGCGCCGGGCCCGCCCCGTCCGGCGGCGGCTGGATCGCGGTCATCGCGCCGGACCGTGAGTACTTCATGGCGATGATGCACCGCAGCGGCCCGGAGGCCGCCGGGCTGAACCTCCCGGCGTACTCCCCGGAGCAGCAGCTGCCGCTCACCGGCCACCAGGTCACCGTCGGCCGCCGCCGGCACAGCACCGGCGAGTCCCCCGACATCGACCTGGCCCGCCCGCCGGAGGACCCCGGGGTCTCGCACCAGCACGCCGTCCTCGTCCAGCAGCCGGACGGAAGCTGGGCGGTCGTGGACCAGGACTCCACGAACGGCACCACCATCAACGGCGCCGAGGAACCGATCCAGCCGTACGTGCCGGTCCCGCTCAACGAGGGCGACCGGGTCCACGTCGGGGCCTGGACCACCATCACCGTTCGGCGCGGCTGAGCCGTCGCACGGCCCGCCGCGGCCCGGCCCGGCCCGTCACCCGGCGGGCCGGCCCCGCCGGGGCGGCGCCCGGACCGCGGACACCACCGCGGCGGTGCGGCGGACGCCCGCCCCCGCCGCCGTTCCGGCCGGGTCCGCGGCGAGCCGTGGTGCGCCCGGGCGGGGCGGTCGGCCCGGGCGGGGCGGTGGGCGGTCGGCCGCCGGGGTCTCAGGGCTGCCGGGGTCTTAGGGCTACGGTCCTCAGCCGGTCATCTGAGACCATGGTGGGGTGATGGAGATTCCGCGCGGCACGCTTCAGGAGCAGACGTTCTACGAGCAGGTGGGCGGCGAACCCACCTTCCGGCGCCTGGCACACCGCTTCTACCAGGGCGTCGCGGAGGACCCGCTGCTGAAGCCGATGTACCCCGAAGAAGACCTCGGCCCGGCCGAGGAGCGGCTCGCCCTGTTCCTCATGCAGTACTGGGGCGGCCCGCGCACCTACAGCGAGGGCCGCGGGCACCCGCGGCTGCGCATGCGCCACGCGCCCTTCACCGTGGACCGGGCCGCCCACGACGCGTGGCTGCGGCACATGCGTGACGCGGTGGACGAGCTGGAGCTGGCGCCGGAGCACGAGCAGCAGCTGTGGAAGTACCTCACCTACGCCGCCGCATCGATGATCAACACCGCGGACTGAACCGGACGGGCCGCGGACGGGGCGACCCGGTACCGAGCCGGCCGGACCGGGTACCGGTCCGGCCGGGCGCGACCGGTGGTCCGGCCGGGCGGGTCCGCTTGTGCCGCGGTCGGCGCGGTGCCCTCACCTGGCGGTGTGTGCGGCAGCCGCCGGGGTCGCCCGGCGGCTGCGCGGCGATGGGCGCGCCCGGCCCCGGCGGTCAGGCCGGGGTGAGCGAGAGGGCCGACAGCCCTCCGGTGCGGACGGCGATCGAGCCGTAGGGCGTACGCAGCCGCAGCCAGCCGGCCGCGGCGAGCAGCGCGAGCTGTTCCTCGGCCGCCACCGGAGCCAGCACCGCCGCGCCGGATCCACCCGGACCCGCCGGGCCCGTGCCACCGGCGGGCTGTCCCGCCCCGGCCGCGGCCGTCCGGGCGGGCACCCGCACCGGGCGGAGGAAACCCAGGGACTGCGCGGCGTGCACGGCACGCAGCGGCAGCCCGGTGTCGCCCAGGGTCCGCGACCAGATCTCCCGCCCGATGCGGTCGCGCTGGGCGCGGGTCCGCTGCTCCGCCGGCAGGCTCTCGTCCCGGGCCCGGAACTCGGCGACGGCGGCGCCCACCGCCGCCCGGATCGCGTCCCCGGCGGGCAGGCCCTCGACCCGGCGCCACCCGCCGCGCGGCGGCAGCACCCCGGTCCACGGCGGGCCGGTGACCGCTTCCGGCACCGGGACGTCGAGCCCGCCCGGCACCGGGGCGGCGGCGCCGGGACCGGAGGGTCCGGCGCCGTCCCGCTCCGAGCGGGCGGCGTCCACCGCGTCCGCCAACCGGCCCGCGGAGACGGTGATGTCGGCCTGCGCGGCCGGATCCGCCAGCCGGGCCGTACGGATCGCCAGCACCTCGAACGACGGCGGGCGCCCGAAGACGGCGAGTACGCCGCCGCCCGCCTGCAGCCGTACCGCCGCCGCCCGGTCGTAGTGGATCAGACGTGCCAGGAAGGCGGCGAGGTCCGCCGCCTCCCGGCCGTCTGCGAAGTGGAGGACGGGCGCCGTCATGCGACGACGGCCCCCTCCGGCTGCCGGTCCTGCTTGCCGACCGCGCTCGCCACCGGCTTGGCCGCCTTGGCGGACGTGCCCGGCTCCAGGTACTTCTGCAGGAACTGCTCCTCCTCGCGCGTGATGCGGCGCGGGCGGCCCAGCTCCAGGTCGTAGGGGACGATGGTGGTGGCGGCCCGTGCGTACACGTGCTCCTCGTCCTTGACCTCGTACGCCACGTTCAGGTACGCGGCGCTGATCTTCGTCACCCAGGTCTCGATGGTCACCGGCTCGTGCCGGTGGACCAGCGGCTTGAGGTAGTCGATCTCGTGCCGGGCCACGACGACCCCACCGGTGAAGGCATCGCTGCCGTCACCGGGCGCCAGCCGCCAGATGAAGTCGACCCGGGCCTCCTCCAGGTACCGGACGTACTCCACGTTGTTGACATGGCCGAACGCGTCCATGTCCGACCAGCGCAGGTGGCAGGCGTAGATGTGGCGGGCCATGTCAGCCCCGGGTGAGCTTCTTGTACGTGGCGCGGTGCGGGCGGGCCGCGTCCGGGCCGAGACGCTCGATCTTGTTCTTCTCGTACGACTCGAAGTTGCCCTCGAACCAGAACCACTTGGAGTCGCCCTCGTACGCCAGGATGTGCGTGGCGACCCGGTCCAGGAACCAGCGGTCGTGGGAGACGACCACCGCCGCGCCCGGGAAGTCGAGCAGCGCGTTCTCCAGCGAGGACAGCGTCTCGACGTCGAGGTCGTTGGTCGGCTCGTCGAGCAGCAGCAGGTTGCCGCCCTGCTTGAGGGTGAGCGCCAGGTTGAGGCGGTTGCGCTCACCACCGGAGAGCACCCCGGCCGGCTTCTGCTGGTCCGGGCCCTTGAAGCCGAACGCCGAGACGTAGGCGCGGGACGGCATCTCGACCTGGCCGACGTTGATGTAGTCCAGCTCGTCGGAGACGACCGCCCACAGCGTCTTCTTGGGGTCGATGTTGGCGCGGCTCTGGTCGACGTACGAGATCTTGACGGTCTCGCCGACCTTGATCGAACCGGAGTCCGGCTCCTCGATGCCCTGGATCATCTTGAAGAGCGTGGTCTTGCCGGCGCCGTTCGGGCCGATGACACCGACGATGCCGTTACGCGGGAGCGTGAAGGACAGGTCGTCGATGAGGACCTTCTCGCCGAAGGCCTTGGAGAGGTTGTTCACCTCGACCACGACGGAACCCAGACGCGGGCCCGGCGGGATCTGGATCTCCTCGAAGTCCAGCTTCCGCATCTTGTCGGCCTCGGCGGCCATCTCCTCGTACCGCGCGAGACGGGCCTTGGACTTGGCCTGGCGCCCCTTGGCGTTGGAGCGGACCCACTCCAGCTCCTCCTTGAGGCGCTTCTGGCGCTTGGCGTCCTTCTGGCCCTCGACCTTGAGGCGGGCGGCCTTGTTCTCCAGGTAGGTGGAGTAGTTGCCCTCGTAGGGGTGGGCGCGGCCGCGGTCGAGCTCCAGGATCCACTCGGCGACGTTGTCCAGGAAGTACCGGTCGTGGGTGATCGCGACGACGGTGCCGGGGTACTTGGCGAGGTGCTGCTCCAGCCACTGCACGGACTCGGCGTCCAGGTGGTTGGTGGGCTCGTCGAGCAGCAGCAGGTCGGGGGCCTCGATGAGGAGCTTGCAGAGCGCGACGCGACGCTTCTCACCACCGGAGAGGTTGGTGACGGGCCAGTCGCCGGGCGGGCAGCCCAGGGCGTCCATGGCCTGCTCCAGCTGGGCGTCGAGGTCCCAGGCGTTGGCGTGGTCCAGGTCCTCCTGGAGCTTGCCCATCTCCTCCATCAGCGCGTCGGAGTAGTCGGTCGCCATGAGCTCGGCGACCTCGTTGAAGCGCTTCAGCTTCCCCATGATCTCGGCGGCGCCGTCCTGGACGTTCTGCAGAACCGTCTTGGACTCGTCCAGCGGTGGCTCCTGGAGCAGGATGCCGACGGTGTAGCCGGGCGACAGGAAGGCGTCGCCGTTGGAGGGCTGCTCAAGGCCGGCCATGATCTTCAGCACCGTGGACTTACCGGCGCCGTTGGGGCCCACGACACCGATCTTGGCGCCGGGCAGGAAGCTCAGCGTCACGTCGTCGAGGATCACCTTGTCACCGTGCGCCTTGCGCGTCTTGCGCATGGTGTAGATGTACTCAGCCAAGAGAAACCGTCCGGCATCTGTAGGTGTTCGAAACGCGGTCGAGCCGTCGAGCCGCGCGAGGGCAGATACACCCCATCTTGCCGTACGACAAGCCCGCGACGGAAATGGGTAGTGAGAGTGGCCCTGATCAGCGATCTACCGGGGCCCGCCATCTCGGGCCCTGGTCGTTGTTGGTCGTCAGTGGCCGTTGCCGGCCGTCCTCGGACGGCCCACAGACGGCCCGAGCGTTGCCGCCGACCAGCACGCTGACCAAGCCCGATGGGCGGTGGCGATCTCTTCCCCCAGACACCGGCACACCCCCTGAGCAACCGGAACGACGCCCGCCGTCGCCGGCTGTATCGGTGGGGCCGACCGGGGTCCCACTCCGCGTGCCGACCCACCGCAGCGCTCAGCCGGGGTCGGCTCCGTCTCGAAAGGCAGGCCAATCCATGACTCTGTCCGACGTTTATCACCCCGGATACGCTGGTACGCGCCAGCCGACGAACCAGGGGAGTGCTCTGCGGATGGGTCCCAAGTCGACCAGGGTCTACGAGACGATCCGAGAATGGATCACGACCGGGAAGCTCGGCCCCGGGGAGAAGCTGCCCTCAGAGCGCACCATGGCGGCCGATCTCGACATCGGCCGCACCGCGCTCCGGCAGGTACTGGCACGGCTGTCCAGTGAACGTCTGATCGTGGCATACGGGCGCAGCTCGTACCGCGTGGTCGGCGGTGTCAGCGTCGAGACTCCGCCGGAAGGGGAGTCCTGGCAGATCCACGGCAGCCGCACGATCTACGACAACCGATGGGTCAGCCTTGATCTGGTCGATGTCGAGCCACCGGGGGTGGAGCGCTTCGAGCATCACGTTGTCCGTCTCCACCACGTGGCGGTCTCCGCGGTGCTGGACGACGACGACCGCGTGCTCATGCTGTGGCGATACCGCTTCGTTCCCGAGCGGTGGGGGTGGGAGCTCCCTGGCGGCATCGTGGACGAAGGCGAAGACCCCCGCACTACCGCGCTACGCGAAACCGAAGAGGAGACTGGCTGGCGCCCTCGGTCACTGGATCACGTCGTGACCTATCAGCCCATGGTGGGGATGGTCGACTCCCCGCACGAAATCTTCGCCGGCCGCGGAGCCGACCTGGTCGGCGAGCCCACCGACGTAGAGGAAGCCGGCCACGTCGAATGGGTGCCTCTGAGGGACATCCCAGGGTTGATGGCAGACGGCAAGCTCATGGGCTCAGGGACGCTTGTCGGTCTGCTGCACCTGCTCGCCAACTCGCCTACATCCGTTCGGTGAGCTGATCGACGCGTCGACGCTGGCGAACCGATCCGGTGCGGTTCGCCAGCAGTCGGGCTTGGCGCAAGTGGTCATGAGCCTGGTCGAACTCCTCACGGACCAGGTGCGCCTGAGTGAGATCACAGTGCAGTCCAGCCTTGGCGCGCACGAACGTCGGGTCTGTGGCAGCCAGCGAGGCGTACAGGCTCTCGACAGCGTCCGCATCGCCCAGGGATGCGAGGACATTTCCGCGCCACCGTGCCAGGTGGCTGTGGTTGAGGAAGATGCTCAGCATGTCGGGGTCCCGCACGTCTTCGCCCTCTGGGAGACACGTGGATGCCTGGTCCAGCGCTCTCCGGCAGTCGTCAGGCAACCCCGCCTTGGCGCAAACCTCCGCTTCGGCCGCGTACAGCCACGCCCGCAGCCGCGGGGTTAGCCGTTGGCCGCCTGCACGCTGGGCATCTCTGACGAGGTCCACGGCCAGTTCGGGGCGCCCCGCGTCGCACAACACGTACGCCTGCTCCCCCATGGCGTGCGCCAGGTACATCGGCGCATCGCCTTCCTGGGCAGCGCGCTTCCCCAGTTCGTAGTGGCGCCAAGCGCGCTCGACCGCCCCGGCGTCCAGCGCTTGCCAGGCTGCCAGGGTGGCGGCACCGGCGAGCGCGATAGCGACAGGCTTTCGAGCATCCGGCAGTACGGCGAACGTCAGCGCGTCTTCAAGTGCCGCGATGTGGCCGGTCATCTGGTCGACCAAGCCTGCGGCCCCCATCTGCCTGTCCATGGTGCGGAGAAGTTCCGTCTGGTCCATGAAGGTCTTCACCATGGACTGACTCATGCTGCGCGCCGAGTCAATCCGGCTGAGCAAGTCGCCATAGCCGTCAGTGAGAAGCGGCTGAGCCGGGGCGGAGTCGCCGCGCAGCTCGTCGTCGGTAACTCCCAGCAGGGGCCGCAGTATGGCCGCGTACCGGGGTGAGAGCGCCCGTCGGTCGTTCTCCCACTCGGAGACATACACGCGGAGGCTCGCCGTCGTCGCGACATCGAGAAGGCGCTTCTCCGCGTATCTCTGAATCTCCCGCACCAAGCGATCCTGCGACCACCCGCGGGCGGTGCGTGCTGCTCGAAGTCCCCTGCCGCCCATGCGTCGACCTCCGCTGCCACTGCCGCACCTGAACCTGTGGTGACGCTTCGCCGCAGGTCAGGGTGGGTTAACTCTCCCGAGATTAACCCCTGTTGGCTACACGCGCATGGGTGTTCAGCCGTTTCCTGGGAGTCGTCCGGAGGGTGCTCGGCCAGAACTTCGGACACCAGGGCTTGCATCTGGTGCGCACCAGATGCCATGCTTCTGGTGCGCACCAGATGGCTCCCAAGGCCACCACCTGGAGTGCACCTCTGCGCCCGGAAGCCCCTCACGAGGGGGTGAAAGGAAGCGCCGGTTGCTTGAGAACTGAACAGTGGACCGAGGAACTACCGCCTGTCCTCAGCTCAAAGAAGGCGGCCCGCGCGGAGCAAGAACCGCGCACTCTCCGACCTCTCCGCCGCCCTGTACTGCGACGGCCGGTTGCCTCCTCCGCCCGTCCGGGTCGCCACGTGCGCCCGTACGGGCGGGGTTGAGGGGAGCCGGAGCACTCACCACGACTCGGATGGAGTCCCCATGTTGACCAGCATCATCGCCGTCATCGGAACCCTGGCCGGAGCCGTCACCGCCGGTCTGATGCAGCAGCGCGCGGCCCGTCGGGACCGCGTCGAAGCTCGCGAGGCGGAGCAGCGCCGGGACCGGTTGAACGCCGTCACCGCGTTAGCTGCTGCGCTCGCCGACCACCGCCGGGCCATGTGGGTCCGGGAAGACCTGCGCCTGTCCGAGGCGCCGGATGCCGCGTATGAGGCGGCGCGGGCCGAGAGTCACGCCACCCGTGCCGCCATCACCGCGCCGCTGGCGTCCGTGACCGTGCTCGCCCCTGAACTCGGACCGGCCGCGGACGCCGCGGCCCGCGCTACCTACGCCCTGCGTGCGGCGCCGGACGCCGCCACTCTCGCCGCCCGCCGTACCGCCGCGATCGAAGCTGCGGAGCGCTTGGTGGCCGAGGCCGCAGCGCTGTCCTGACCACTCGGTCAGCCCCGACTCACAGCCGTGATGGTGCGGGATCGAATCCCGCTCGGGGCACTCCGGCCGCACGGCCGGCGACCCACACAGGCGCGGCCCCGGTGCTGCAACACCGGGGCCACTGTCGGGCCGTCCCACTGCGAAACGAGAAGTTGAAGGAGACAGACGCCGTGAGCAACCAGTACTGGGCTGAGGTCCACGTCCGCACCACCGATGGCGACCTGCGGACCTATTACGGGGACACCGGCACGAGCCCCTCGGAAGCGCGCCGGTCGGCCGAGGCCGTCGCGCTGGCTGAGAACCCCGGCGGGCGGGTCGAGGGCTGCCGAGTGGGCCGCGACTGATCAACCCGCGCCGCTGCTTGACCGCACCGCAGCCCCGATGCAGCCGTGATGGTGCGGGATCGAATCCCGCTCGGGGCAATCCGGCCGCACGGCCGGCGACCCACACAGGCGCGGCCCCGGTGCTGCAACACCGGGGCCGCTGTCGGGTCGTTCCTGCTGAAGGGAGCACGACCCAATGAGTCACATCGTGACCGTTCCGGCGGCTGTTACGGCCGCCGGGTTCGACCGTGAGCCGACGGCCGCGGAGCTGGACGCAATCGAGGTCGAGATGCCGCTGATCCGGGCGCAGGTCGACCTGCTTGACGCGCAGATCATGGTTCTGGACCGGCCGGTGACCGAGTTGGACGCCCAGCGCCTCCGGCGGGCGCTCCGCCGCGTGCTGGCCGAGCGGCGGGCTCTGAGCAACCGGGCCGCCGCTGCGGCCGGGCCGGTGGTGGCGTGATGGCCTTGACCGCGCAGTGCTCCGCCAACGGCGGAGAGTGGCGTGTGTACGTGGTGCTGCTGGGTGAGCCTGAGTGGCCCGAGTTCCGCTGGCCCCGGACGGCTCCCGTGCCGACCACGGCCGAGCGGCAGGAGGCGCTGGCCGCCCTTGGCTACGAGTCGGTCCCCGGGTCGAAGTGGGTCTGGATTGAGGACTGCGCCACCCCTGGCGACGACCGCTCCGCGGTGTGGCTCATCGCCAGGATCGACGTGCGCGAGCTGCCGGCGGGGGGTGCGCCGTGAACAGGAAGGCGAAGGGTGCGCTTGTCCTGGCGCTGGTCGTGGTGGTCGGCATGGCGTTCCGGGTGTCCTGGAACGCGCTGCGGGACATCGCCCGCGCCATCGGGGCCGACCCGACCGCGGCGACCCTGTACCCGTTCGTGGTCGACGGACTGATGGCGCTGGCCCTGGTTGCCACGCTGGTGCTGGTCGGCGACGACCGGCGGTTCGCCCTGCGCGTGCTGGCCGCCTACACGGTCGCGTCCCTGGTGCTGAACTACGTTCACGGCCTGGTGCCTGGCCTGCACGGTGCGTCGGTCGACTGGGGTCGACTGGCCGACTGGGACCCGGCGAACTGGGCCCTGGTGCTGCTGGCCACCTCGCTGCCGGTCGGGTCGATCTACTTCGGGTCCGATCTGGTGGCCAAGGTGCTCCACCACCGACCCGAAACCACCGCAGTAGCGGAGGAATCGACACAGACCGATGTGAATCGGTCGACCTCTGACCTGGACGAGTCGACCCCGCCGCCCCTGACTGCCGTGCCGGACCCGGCCGCCGACCAGTCGACCGACCCGGACCATCCCGCCGACACGGACCCCGGACCGATCGGGGCGGAGTCGACCCGCCCGGTAGCGGTCGTCACGGCGGTGGCCGCAGAGTCGACCCGCCCGCGGCGGGCGACCGGTCGGGTACCCGATGCCGCCCGCAGCACCCGACCGCGACGGACCGCCGCCGACCTCCTGACCGAGGCACGGTCGGCGACGGCCGATTGGCCGGACGCCGACCTGACCGCGGAAGCCATCCGGCGGGTGATGCGGACGTCGGCGGAGCGGGCCCGCGGTCTGCGGGACACCCTCCGCGCCGAACGCGCCGACGCCGCCGCCCGCGCCAATGTAGTCACCGAGGTGGCGTGATGGCGCGACTGACCCTGCCGGACTGCTTCGACCCGTCCGGGGAGCGGTTCGGGATACCCACCTTCCCCTGGTGCATGGCACCCGACGGGTACGCCACGCGCCGCCAACTCCGGCTGCTGGGGCTCCGGCCCGGCGGTCAGCAGGTCGCCGCTCAGGTCCTCAGGCCACGCCGCCGACGGGACGAGCCGCTGACCGCCTACCTCTACCGCATCGACGCTGCCCGCCCCGTCCGGCCCATGACCCCGGGCCGGGCACGGGCGCTCGCCGCCGCCATGGCCGCCCGCCGCACCTGCCCCGAGTGCCGCACCGATGTCGGGTACTGCGTCCCCCGCTCACTGGGGATGTGCGGCGCCTGCGCCCACGCGGCCGACCTCACCACGTGAGAGGACACCCCATGGACAACCTGCCCATGCCTGAGCTGCCACGTGTGGTGCAGCTCCCTGACGGCCGGTACGTCTACGCCGACCCGGCCAACCTCCCCGCCATCCCCACCATGCCCGTTGCCGGGCCGCAGATCGTGCACCAGCACATCCATCAGGCACCCCCGGACCGCACGCTGCAGCGCGCCGCGCTTGGCGCCGGCGCGGGCGGCGGCACGGTCGCGGCCGGCGTCTACTTCGGCCCGCTGCTGGTCGGCGCCATGACATCGATCGCCATCAGCCTGGCCATCGCCGCGCTGGTCGTCGGAATCATCTGCTGGACCCTCGTCCAGATCGTGCGGTCGGTCGGCGGACCCGAGGGCCAGGCCGCGGCCGAAACCATCGGCAAGGCACGCAAGCGCGGATAACAGGAAGGAGAACCGCAATGACCGAGACTTGCGAGGCCATCCGCTACACCGCCGACGTGGTGACCCTCACCCGCGATGGTCGTGTACTGCTCATCGAGCGGAACTGGGACCCGTACGGGGGCCTGTGGGCGTTGCCCGGCGGCCATGTGGACGCCGGGGAGACGAGCCGTGCGGCGGCTGCCCGGGAGCTGGCCGAGGAGACCGGCGTGCGCGTGGCCGCCGCGGACCTGCGCCAAATCGGTGTCTGGGACCAGCCTGGCCGTGACCCGCGCGGCAGGTACGTCACCGTCGCCTACCTCGCCACCGTCCCCAGCGGCACCACGATCGTGGCCGGGGACGACGCCCGCGCTGCCCGCTGGTGGCGGCGCGACAGCCTGCCTCATCTGGCGTTCGACCACGCCGAGATCCTCAACGCCGCTCTGACCCTCCCCCCTCCCGGCCGGCGCGACACGGCCTGACGGCTGCCTGATCCGCCCGGCACCGCGCCGGGCGGTGAGGGGAGCCGGACAGTCTGGCCCGGAGAGGAACCCATGACCCGCATCACCACCGCCACCGCCGTCGTGCTCGCCACCGACCCGGAGGACGACGACAACGAGATCCGTATCCCGCTCGACACGGTCTGACGACTGCCCGCTCCGCCCGTCCGGCCACCTGTGCCGTACGGGCGGAGTCGAGGGGAGCCGGACAGACCGGCCCCGGAAGGGATCGCGATGGCCCAGCACGAGCCCAAGCTCACCGCCGCCGAGAAGGCCAAGGTCGCCGTGCTGGTGGCCCGCATGTGCAAGCGCGGGGTCGCCGGTGAGGACGTCTACCAGGGTGACCTGGAACGCCGCATCGACCGCATCATCGACGGCGCCCGCAAGCGCGAAGAGAAGGCCGCCAAGAAGTGACGCCCCGGGGCGGCCGTCCACGGCCAAGCGACCGGCCGCCCCGGGCCCACCCCGTCCGCCCATCGAGCGAGACAGGAGACCACCATCATGACCGCACCCGCGCCGCAGGTGCCCGACATCGGGACGATTCACCACCTCGACGCCCACCGGGCCGCCCGCACGACCGCGGCCACCACCCCGGTGAGCCTGATCAAAGACACCACCACCCCGGGGCCCGCTACCGCACCGGAACCGGGCACCGTGCCCGGGGTAGAAGCGGTGGACCGGCCCGACAACCCGCTGGCCGACTGGCTGACGGTCCCCGATCAGCCGCTGTTGCCGGTGTGGGCCCGCTCGAAAGCGTCCATCATCGCTAACACCACGGCACTGGGGCGTCTGGCCTGGTGGCACACCCGCTACCACGGCATCCGCACCCCCAAGTACCTGGCCAAGGCCATGCTGCTGGCCTGCCGTGGTCTCTTCCGGGCCGTGGTCGGCATGTGGCCGACCCTGTCCGCCCAAGACCACACCGCCGCCGTACGCGCGCTGAAAGCGCAGGTGAAGGCCCACCCCGAAGACGCCACGCTCGCCGCCCAGCTCCGGGCGGCGCACGCCGCCCGGACCACCGCCCGTCGATTGCGGTTCGGCGCCACCACCGTCGCCGTGGCCGCCGCTGCGACCGGATTCGTGCTCGCCGAACCGGTGTGGCAGACCGGCATGGCCGCAGCCGTCATCACCCCGCTCGCCTACCTCGGCCGGGGGAAGGAAACCCGGCTGCTGGACCAGGCCGCGCCGCCGCTGCGGGTGGACATGTCCGCCCAGCAGCTCAACGACGCGCTCCGGGCCGCCGGCCTCCTCAAAAGCGGCAAGGAAGGCCAGGACGCGCCGAAGGTCACGTGCACCATGGGCCCGGTTCGTGACGGCCGTGGCTGGGCGGTGATCTTCGACCTCCCCCGCGGAGGCGGCAAGACCGCCTCCGACGTGCTCGCCAAGCGGGAAGTCATCGCCCAGGAACTCGGGGTGGACGAGATCCAGGTCATCATGTCCCGCGTCCGCGCCGCCAAGGGCGGCAACGCCGGCCGCGTGAGCATGTGGGTCGCCGACGATGACCCCTACCTCGGCACTCCGAACCCCTCACCGCTGGAGAAGGCCGAGCGGTTCAGCGTGTGGGACCCGATCCCGTTCGGGCAGGACGCCCGCGGCAACCGCATCGACGTCCCCGTGATGTGGCAGTCGATGTTCTTCGGTGGTCTGCCCCGCCGCGGCAAGACCTTCACCCAGCGGCTGATGACCGCGGCCGGTCTGCTCGACCCGTGGGTGCGGCACTACGTCGCCGACGGCAAGGGCGGCGCGGACTGGATGCCCATGAAGGCCGTCGCCCACCGCCTGGTCATGGGCGCCGAGGACGACGCCGTGGAAGCCCTCAAGGCCATGCTCGCGGAACTGCTGGCTGAGATGGAACGCCGCTTCGCCCTGCTGCGGGAGCTGCCCACCTCCATCTGCCCTGAGGGCAAGCTGACTCCGGCGATCGTGGAGAAGTACAAGCTCCCGGTCATCTTCGTCACCATCGACGAGCTGCAGGAGTATTTCACCGCCATGGACAAGGACGACCGGGAGGAGGTCATCAACAACCTGTGCCGGATCGCCCGCCGCGGCCCCGCCGCCGGGTTCGTGTCCAACTTCGCGAGCCAGCGGCCGGACGCCGAGTCGGTGCCGCCGAAGCTGCGGGAGATCATCACCCTGCGGTACTCCACGCAGGTGGTGGACCGGGTCAGCAGTGACATGGTGCTGGGCAAGGGCAAGGCTGCCCAGGGCGCGGACGCCTCGGTGTTGTCCGAGGAACACAAGGGTGTCGGCGTGCTGGTCACCGGCCCCGCCTCCTACGTCACCGTGCGCGCGGACTACCTCGACGGGCCCGGGTTCGCCGCCATCTGCAACAAGGGCCGTGCCCTGCGGGCCGAGATCGGGCAGCTCACCGGCGACGCCGCAGGCGACGTCACCGCCGCGGCCGAGGCACAGGGCATCACCGTGCCCGCGATCATCTCCGATGTGCTGGAGGTGATGCGGCACTCCCCGCGCATGTTCACCACCGACCTGCTCGCCGGACTGGTCAACCTCGATGAGGACACCTACGGCGACTTCAACGCCGAACGCCTCGCGCACGAGCTGGAGGCGGCCGGCGTCAAGCGCACTAGCAAGCAGGTGAAGATCTCCGGCAGCAACGGCGCCGGATACCAGCGGCGCGACATCGAAGGCGCCGTTCCCGCAGAAATCCTCCTCCAGACCCCGGCCGGGTAAAGGGGGGACCCCTTACCCCACCCCGCCACGCCACCCCGCGCACCGCCCCGAAGCGCACCCTCCGGCACGGGCGCTGGGTAGTGGGGGCCCTCTACCCCGGTAAGGGGGGTGGTAAAGGGCTCTGACCTGCAAGGTAAGGCCGGTAAAGGGGGCCCACAGCCCCTCGCCGGAACCCCTTTCACAGCCGTTTCAGGCACAGCAAGGGCGGCCCGCGTCTCGCCAAAGCCGGCCGCCCACGTGCCCGTCTTAGACGGTCGGCGCCGTCTGCTCCCCGGGGTTCTGCGCTGGGATGGAGGCGGCTTCGGGGTTGGGCCGGTGCATCTCCCAGTGCTTGGCGATCCACTTCTTGTGGGCGGTGGTCGTGGTCACTTTGAGCGGCTGACCGTGCAGCTTGCCGTACTCGCTGTAGGCCCGGGTCTTCGGGGCGACATCGAGGGTGAGGGTGGCCGGGTTGATAGCGATCTGCCCGAGATCGAACAGGCGGTGCACATCCCGGCGCAGCAGGAGTCCGCCGCTGGGGTGATGCTTGCCGTTGGCGGCGTAGCTGTAGAGGTGGGCGGCTTCCAAGACGTAGGCGGGCATGGGGCCCACGAAGGCGCACACCTCGCCGAAGGTCTCCAGCAGCGTCGCGCGGAAGGCTGGCTGTCCCTTGCGGACGCGAACGGTGGCCTTGGTGTGGCCGCCGGCGATGACCTGGCGGGCTGTGTCGATGATGTCCAGCGGGGTGGCGTTCTTGCCGGTCTCCACGCGGTTGCGGAAGTCATCCCAGCGCAGCCGGCGCAGCGCGTTCTGGGAACCGGGCTCCTCACACAGCTGGCGCAGTTCCTTGCCGCTGACGGTGCCGTGCAGGTCGATCCAGCCGGATTCGTAGCGGCTGCGGTAGGTGGTGACCGGTACGGTCTGCACTTTCGGGTCGGGGAACTCGGCCTTGCACTTCTGGTTCCAGCAGCGGTACTTCGGCGTCATTGTCTTGCGCGCGGCGATATCCGCCTTACCGCATGCGGGGCAGGAACTGACGTCCTTCACCCCGCTGCCGGTCTCGATGTCCTCGATGACCGACAGGCCCAGCAGGGTCTGACCATCCCACAGCACGATCACGTCCCCGACCTGGACGTGGGCGGCGTTGGGGACCCGGCTGTCCCAGCTGTAGTGGCTGGAGCTGCTGTCGTCGTATCCACCGCCCACGCGCTTGGGGTCCTCACCCAGGTACATCAGCCAAGCCGTCATCTGATTCCTCACACCACCCGAACACCGTTCGCCTCACCACCGCGCGATAGCGCGGGCCGGTGCGGCCACTTTTTCGGGTCAACGTACAGACAGCCACTGACGATCCCGCCGCGCCTGCGGGCGGCTATCGCCACGCCGCGATGGCGAAGGGCGGCCCCCTCTCACGCCAATGAACCGGGGCCGCCCTCATCCACCTGCCCACCTATAGACCTGTGGAGGTCTCCAGCATGACCCACCCCACCGACATCCGGCGAGTGGCCTACCGGCCGCGTCTGCTGGATTTGTTCTGCTGCGCGGGCGGCATGGGCATGGGCTTCCATCTCGCCGGCTTCGACGTCGTCGGCGTAGACATCGAGCCCCAGCCCGACTACCCCTTCACCTTCGTCCAGGCCGACGCCATCGATTACGTCCACGCACACGGCACGGAGTTCGACCTCATCCACGCCTCCCCGCCCTGCCAGGCGTGGTCCCCGCTCAACGCCTACAACCACAAGACCTACCCCGAACTCATCGCACCCGCCCGGGATGCGATCCGGTCCACCGGCCGGCCGTACGTGATCGAGAACGTCGAAGCCGCCCGGCATCAGATGGTCGACCCGATCATGCTGTGCGGCCCCATGTTCGGCCTGCGCATGTACCGCCACCGCCTGTTCGAGACCAGCTTCCCCCTCACCCCACCCCACCACCCCGCCCACACCGCGCGGTGCACCCGCAACGGCTACCTCCCCACCCCCGAACGCCCCTTCATGACGATCACCGGAGGACGCCACTCCCGAGCCTGGCGGCACGCCGCCGCCCAAGCCATGGGCACCCCCTGGATCACCACCATCCGAGGCGTCTGCGAAGCCATCCCGCCCGCCTACTCCGAATGGATCGGGCGCACCTTCCTGACCCGCTCGCAGGCGGTGACGGCGGCATGAGCGCCGACTTCCTGACCGCCGCCCTGGACGCCGCTGAGCGCGGGTGGCCCGTCTTCCCCCTCCGGCCCGGTGGCAAGCGACCTGCCGGACACGCTGAGGACCGGTGCCCCGGCACGGGCCGCTGTGCGGGCGGGCACCGCACCCCCGAACAGCGGGCGACCACCGACCCCGACCTGATCCGGGCCGCATGGTCCAAGCGGCCCTACAACGTGGCCATCGCGACTGGCCCGGCCCGCCTGGTGGTGGTCGACCTGGACACGCTCAAGCCCAAAGACCTGATCGGAACGCCTGACGGCGTAACCACCTTCAAGGCGCTCTGCGAGCGCGCCGGACAGGCCGTCCCCCACACCTACCGGGTGCGGACCCCCAGCGGCGGGACCCACCTGTACTTCACCGCCCCGGACGGGATCCGGCTGAGGAACACCGCCGGGACGCTCGGCACCCGCATCGACACCCGGGCATGGGGCGGCTACGTCGTCGCCCCGGGCAGCACCACCCCCGCCGGCTCCTACGAGATCGCCGACCCGGCCCCGGTGGCTCAGTTGCCCGCTTGGCTCGCCCAGCAGCTCCAGCCCGAGACCCTGCCCGCACCTGCGACGGTCATCGCGGTGCCGCGGGACGCGTCACGGTGTGCCCAGGTGGCCCTGGAGCGGGAGTGTGCTGCGGTCATGGCCGCTCCAGAGGGCCAGCGCAACGCGACGCTGTACAAGTCCGCCTGCAAGGTGGGGCGGTTCGTCGCGTGGGGCGACCTCCCCCGGCACGTGGTGGAGGAGGCATTCCAGGGGGCGGGGGAGTCGATCGGACTGCCGTCGCCCGAGTGCCGCACCACCGTGCGCAGCGCGCTGAACTGGTCCGCCCGCACGGCCCGGCCCCGGGAGGCGGTATGAGCCCCCGCCGCCCCACCCCCTGGAATGCCCCACCAAGGCACCCAGCGGCCCGCAGGCCGCCATCCAGGCCGCGCCACAACCCGCGCGTGGGCGCCCCGAAAGGCGTCGCCGAAGGCGTCCCTTCAGCCCTTCGCCCTGACCTGCGCCGGGTCGCCGTCAGCGGCATCACCCCGGGCCTGACCATCCGCACCACCGGCATCCCGCAGGCCGACTGGCTGTGCGCCTGCGGGCACTTCGAACGAGCCCGTGGCCGCGCCGCCGTCACCCAGCTCGCCGACCGCGTCCGCGTCGGCCACTGCCCCCACCGCGCCCCGCACCACGCTGCCCAGGAAGGCAGGAACGCCGCATGACCACCACCCAGCACACCCCCACACCGGCCGAGGACGGCGCCGCCCTGCTGGACGAGATCGAGGCGTTCCACCGGCGCTTCAACGCGTTCCCGACGGAAGCCGCTTACGTGGCCGTCGTGCTGTGGAACGCCCACACGCACCTGTTGGACGCGTTCGAGTCCACCCCGCGTCTAGCGTTCCTGTCCCCGGAACCGGGGTCGGGCAAGACCCGGGGACTGGAGATCTGCGGGACGCTCGTCCCGCACCCGATGGTGGCCGTCAACGCCTCCCCCGCCGCCCTGTTCCGGGCAGTCTCCGGCATGGAGGCGGGCCGCCCAACGATCCTGTTCGATGAGATCGACACAGTGTTCGGCCCCAAGGCCAAGGACAACGAGGAACTGCGCGGGCTGCTGAACGCCGGGCATCGCCGGACCGGGGTGTCCTACCGGTGTGTCGGGGATGGCGGGCAGCAGACCGTGCAGGCTTTCCCCTCGTACGCGGCTGTGGCTGTCGCCGGACTCGGGTGGCTGCCCGACACGATCCTGACCCGCTCGGTGGTCATCCGCATGCGCCGCCGGGCCCCCAACGAGCACGTGGAAGCCTTCCGCAGCCGCCTGCACGAGCCTGAGGGCCACGCGCTGCGCGACCGCCTCGCCGCGTGGGCCGACACCGTGCGGGACAGCGTGGAAGGGGCGTTCCCAGAGATGCCCGAAGGCGTCTCCGACCGGCCGGCGGACGTGTGGGAGCCGCTGTTGGCGGTCGCGGACGCTGCCGGGGGCGAGTGGCCGCGGCGGGCCCGGGACGCGTGCGTGGAACTGGTCGCCGCGGCGGCGGCTGGGGACAAGGCATCGCTTGGTATCCGGCTGCTGACCGACCTGCGCGATGTGGTGTTCAACGGGGCCGACCGCATGCCCACCGCGCAGATCATCGCCGGACTCATCGCCATGGACGAGGCACCCTGGGCCGACATGGGCGGCAAGCCCCTGGACTCCCGGCAGCTCGCCAAGCGGCTCGGCGAGTACGTCACCGCCGACAACCAGCCCATCAAGGCTCGCAACATCCGCACCGGCACCGGCGTGGTCAAGGGCTACTACGCCGCCGACCTGCACGACGCATGGCGCCGCTACTGCCCCGCCCCGGCCGAAGCCGCTACACCCGCCACAGACGCCGACTAAACCGGCCCTGACCAGGAACAACGGTGTAGCGGGTGTTACGCACAGCACCCGCTACACCCCCGCTACACCACCCCCCGATCCGCTACAGCCACCCACCCCTGTAGCGGACCCATCCGCTACACCCCGCCGACCCGCTACAGCAAAACCCGCCCCTGACCTGCGACGTAGCAGCCGTGGCGGATGTAGCGGACTTGCCGGAAGGGGGGTCCCCGAACAACTCAACAGAGAGAGGGCCCATGGCATCGGTACCCGCCGTCTCCACGCTCCGGGCCGGACTCCCGGACCGCTACCTCACCCCGGACGACATCGCCGAACTGTTCGGCGTCCCGCTGGAGACCGTCTACCAGTGGCGCCGCAAGCGCACCGGCCCGCCAGGCTTCCGCGTCGGCAAGCACCTCCGCTACGACCCGGCCGCCGTCGCCCGCTGGACCAACGACCGCATGGCCATCGACATGGCCGCCTGACAACCACCTCGTACCGCACCACCGCCACACGCGGGCAGGGCCGCCCCTCCGGCAGCCCTGCCCGCGTCCCTGAAAGGACCCTCCTTGGCAGGCCACATCCAAGACCGCTGGTACAAGACCGAGACCGGCCCCGACGGCAAGAAGCGACGGGTCAAGACCGACCGCCACGGCACCGGCAAGCGCTACCGTGCCCGCTACGTCGGCCCCGACGGAACCGAGAAGAGCGCATCGTTCCCCGATGGTGAGAAGCGCCGCGCCGAAAAATGGCTCACCAAGATCAAGGCCGACATGGACACGGGCCAGTACGTTGACCCGGCCGCCGGCCGGATGACCTTCCGGCAGTACGCCGAGAAGTGGCTCAAAGAGCTAACCACCGACCCCGTGAGCCGCGACGCGGTGTCCGGTCGTCTCCGGCTGCACGCATTCCCCCACCTGGGCGCCCGGCCGCTGGGCTCGTTCCAGCCTGAGCACATCCGGGCTTGGCTCAGCGACCTGGAAAAGGCCGTACCGAACGCCACCTACCGGCGCGCCATCTACGACAGCGTCTCCGCAGTCCTCAACGCCGCCGTGGACGACAGGAAACTGCCCAAGAACCCGTGTCATGCCCGGTCGGTCAAGCCCCCGCAGCCGGAACCCACACGGGTGCGGCCCTGGACTTCTGAACGGGTCTTCGCTGTGCGGGCCGGGTTGCCGGAACGGTACCGCGCCATGGTCGACGTAGGCGGCGGCTGTGGGCTCCGTCAGGGGGAAATCCTCGGCCTACCGGTGGACGAGATCGGTTTCCTCACCGGCTGGTTGCACGTGCGGCAGCAGGTGAAGCGGGTCGGGGGCTCACTCGTGTTCGCCCCGCCCAAGCGCGGGAAGCTCCGGGACGTGCCGTTGGACCCCGAAGTTGCCGCCGCCCTGGCGGAGCACATTCGCCGATTCCCTCCGGTCGATGTGACCCTGCCGTGGCGTACGCCCGACGGCAAACCGGTCACCCGGAAGCTGGTCTTCACCACGCCCCGGAAGGGCGGCGCCATCTGGCGCAGCTACTTCGATGACTACGTGTGGAAAGCCGCTCTCGCGTCCGCTGGCGTCATCCCGCAGCGGACCCGGGGCAAACGGTACGCGGCGGCCCCGGAGGACGGTATGCACGCGCTCAGGCACTTCTACGCGTCCGTTCTGCTCGACGCGGGGGAGAACATCAAGGCTCTGAGTCAGTACCTTGGTCACTCCGACCCCGGGTTCACGCTCCGCGTGTACACCCACCTAATGCCCAACAGCGAAGAGCGGGCCCGAAAGGCCATCAGCCGCGTGTTTCGCACGGCCCGCGCGGAGCCTGACGGCCCACAGACGGCCCAGGCTGCATGAAATGGGCCCCTGGTCCTGTTCCACCGCAGGTCAGGGGCCCATTTTCCGGGCGCACGGCCATTAACACCCCATCTTGCCGCACGACAAGCCCGGGACGGAAATGGATAGGGCGAGGGGCCCTGACCAGCGATCCATCTGGGCCCGCTACCCCCCGGTATCGGTCGTTGCCGGTCGTCATCGGCCCTCGCCGGCCGGTCTCGGTCGGCCCGCAGACGGCTGGCAGACGGCCCGCAGACGGCCCGGGTGCCGTGCCGCCCAGCCCGCTGACCAGGTCCGATGGGGCAGCGGTGAGCTCCGCCCCGGGTACCGGCCATCACCATGAGGAACCGTTCGGCCGCCCGCCCGTCACCCCCTGTATCCGTGAGGTGGGCAGGCGACTCCGCTCACATGCCGGCCCACCGCGACACCCGGCCAGGGTCGGTTCGGAGGCTGAGGAACCTGGCGTCGGATCGTGCGCCTGGACGCTCCGTGATCCCGGTGATCCGTCAGAACAGGGTGTCCTGGTCCGGCTCCTCACGAGGCAGCGGGCCGACGTCCTCGCCCCTCCACTTCGCCTCCAGGTGCTTGCGCCAGCCCGTCGGCGGAGGCCAGGGGACACCCCATTCCGCAAGCTGCTTCTTCGACCAGCCGCCGTTGGGGGTCCGCGCGGCGGCCACCTCGTCAGGGGAGGGCACGTAGTCGACCATGCGGAGATGCTGCCCCAGCACGCGGCCGAGGCGCCACGGATGGCAGCCCGATTCCTGCGGTAGCGGTGGCGCCGGCCCGCGGTCCGGTCTCGTCACCGCCGCGCGCGGAGACCCGCCATCCGCGGCGATCACGCCTGGCCGCCCCGGCGGCCGGGGTGCGGCCGGGCCGCGGCGGGGTGCTGCCAGGCCACGGTGGGGGTGCTGCCGGGCCACGGTGGGGGTGCTGCCGGGCCACGGCGAGGGTGCTGCCGGGCCACGGCGAGGGTGCTGCCGGGCCACGGCGAGGGTGCTGCCGGGCCACGGCGGGGCCGCGGCCGGTGGGCCGTTCCGGGCCGTGACCCGGTGGTCACTCGTCGCCGGACGCCTTCTTCCTGCGGACGACGAAGACCGCCGCGCCGCCGACCGTGACCAGCGCGAGGGCGATGACGACGATCAGCGGGGTGTTGTCGCCGCCGCCCGTCTCGGCGAGGTCGCCACCGCTGGTCTCGCCGCCGACGGTGCCGTCCAGCGAGGCCGGGCTGAGCCGGGTGGTCGGGGCGTTGTCCTGGGCCTCGGCACCGCTGCCGGCGGTCCGGCAGTCCAGGACTCCGGAGAAGGTCTCCTCCAGCCCGTTCGGGCCGGTGATGGTGAATCTGTACGGCTGGTCCTCCCGGACCGGCACGGTGATGGTCTCCGACCCGCCGGCCTCGACGGTGTGCCGGGTGCCCGCCAGCTCGAAGGTGAACGGTGCGTCGCCCCGGTTCACGGCGGTGATGTCCACCCCGCCCTCGGCGCAGTTCTCCTCGGCCGACAGCGCCGGGACCGGGCCCCGCTCGGCCCAGTTCGCGGTGGCCGTCGCGGAGACCGCGCTGTCGCTGGAGCCCGCCAGGATCTGGGTCTGGCTCGTGGTCTCGCTGGTGAACGCCCGGCCGACCGGGACCTTGGTGGCGGCCTGGACGGTCAGCGAGCTGACGCCGTCCGGGGCGCCGTCCGGGACGTCGAAGTAGAGCCGGCTGCCGTCGACCGCGCTGCTGACCGGCTTGCCGGAGGTGTCGACGACCCGCACGCCGGAGGTGACGGAGTCCCCGGCCGGGGTGACCGTGACGCTCCCGGCGCCGGTGCGGACCGTGACCGGGCCGAGCCGCTCGCCGGACCTGCCGGAGGCCGCCGGCGGCTCGAGCCTCAGCGACGCCCGGGGCTCCGGCAGGTCGCGGGCCTTGCGCTCCAGGTAGTCGGCGAGCTTCTCGGCCGCCGGGTCGACCGCCTCGACCTTCGCCCGGTCGGAGAACCGCCATATCGCGACCTGGGTCCCGGCCGCCGCGGTCTCCTCGGTGAGCTCACCGGATCGGGCCGTGGCGGCCAGCTCCGACAGGTCGTTCACCTGCGGGTAGGAGTTGCCCAGGATCCAGCGGATCTTCCCGGCGTCGCCGTTGCCGTGCAGGGAGGTCGCGGACCAGGGCTCCTCCTGGTACTTCGCCTGGTCCTGCGTCGGGTTGTGGAGGTCGACGCAGTAGGTCTGGAGGGTGCCGCCGCCGTCCACGGCCATCTGGAAGAGGCCGGCGCTGATCCGCTGCCGCGTCCCGTCGCTCTGGACGACCGCCTGCCCGGAGACGGTGAGTCCGGTCAGGGTGGCGGTGGCGCCACCCGGATTGGGGACGACGTCGTCCGCGACGGCCTCCCCGGCCCCCGCTACGGCGCCCGCCCCGGCCAGCCCGGAGACGAGCACCACGGCGGCAAGGCGGGCGGCGCCCCGCCTCCTGGCAGAGATCATGATTTCCCCTTCGGGCGAGCACGGGTCATCGCGGCGCGCCTTCCCGGCGAACTCAAGGCTCCGAAACCCCCGTTGACACTCAGGGATCCTAAGGAGCGAGCCGAGCGTGATCCCCAGGAAACCGAACGGCTAACCGATCCGAATCGGAATCGTTATCGCCAAGATCGATCCGCGGCCCGGCAATATCGATAAATCTCCGGGCATCATGAGGCTGTTGCCCCGGTCAGCTGGGGTTTGAGGTGCGAGACCCGCCGGAACGCCGCCGTACCGCGGGCCAGATCGTGCCCGACCGCCACCGCGTCGATCTCGGCCGAGACCCAGCGGACGCCCTCGCCGCTCCCGCCCCGCGCCCCGGCCGTGCCGTCGCGGTCCTCCGCCGCGCCCCCGCCCCCGCCCGCGCTCGCTCCGGTGGTGCCGCCCTCCGCGGCCGCCGCCTCCGGGCCGTCCCGCCGCCCGCCCGACCCGGGCCGCTGCCCGCCCGCCGGCCCCCGGTCGCGCCGCTCGTCCCGGACCCGCAACTTGCCGTGCACCACCAGCGGTTCGCCGATGCTGACGGACGCCGCCACGTTCTCGGCGAGGCTCCGCCACGCCCAGACGGTGTAGAAGCTGGTGGGTCCGTCGACCCAGCCGTCCCGCACCCGGTCCCAGCGCCGGGCCGTCACCGCCAGCCGGAACCGGACCACCGAGGCCCCGGTCGCCGTCTGCCGGTACTCCGGCCGGGTCGCCACGTTTCCCACCACGGTCACCAAGGTGTCGTTCACCGGACCGCCTCCCCGTTCTCGTCGGTCTCCCCGCTGATGTGGCTCCATGGTGACCGCATCCGCCGGATCCGGCCGGGGCCTGTGGACGAGGCGGCGGTTGGGGAAAACCCGGCCGCCCGACCGGGTGACGGGGCACCCCGCCGCCCGGGCGCGGAGGTGAACCGCCCGGAGTTCGCGCGGGCGGCCCGCCCGCGCCGAACGCGGCACGGCCGGCGTCCGGTGCACGGCCCCGGGCGCGGCGCCGTCCCCGTCCCGCCGGGCCGGGACGGCTCACCCGGCCGCCGCGACGGCGTACTTCTCCCGGACCTCCCGGTAGCGCAGCAACTCCGCCGCCACCGGCTCCAGTACGCGCGCCCGTCCGCACCCGGAGGCCGCGTCCCGCAGCCGCCGTTCCACGGTGTCCCCGTACGTCCGGGCCGGTCCCCGGGCGGCCAGCGCCGAGCCCCAGGCCACGGCCGGACCGCCCGCCGCGCTCACCGCGAACAGCAGCGCGGGCAGCCACCACCCGCCGTCCATCCCGCCGGTCACCACACCCAGCAGCCAGCCCACCGCGACCAGTTGCACCACCAGCAGCGTCACCTGGAGCGAGGCGGCGACGGTCCACCAGGCGGGCCGGTCCGGGCGACCGTTCGGCGCCGCGGCCGCCACCGCCTCGTCCACCGCCTCCGGCAGTCCCCTGGCGCCCCGCCGCGCCGCGTCGCGCACCGCCTGCGCCCAGGGGCCCGGCAGCCCGGTGGCCGCCTCGTCCGCCAGGGTGCGCACCGCCTCGTCCACCGCGGACCGGGCCGTCACCGGCGGTACGGCCATCGCTCCGCCCGGGTCCTTGGCCCCGCCGCGCCACCGGCGCCGGCCCCGCCGCGGCCGCAGCCTCCCCCAGGGCAGCCCGCAGGCGCGGTGCGCCGCGCGCAGCCAGACGCGTTCCGCCGCCTGGCCGACGGCTCCCGCGCCGGCCGCGTCCGCCAGCCGGTCCTCGAAGTCGGTGCGCGCCCGCTCGGTCAGCCCCGCCCGGCCGCCGTCCACCACGTAGCACGGCCGCAGCCGGCCGGTCGCACCGTCCACGTCGGCCGACAGCCGGCGCTCCGCGGCGCCGCATTCGCCCACGAAGCGCCCCAGCGTCTCGCGGAGTTCGCCGACCCCGCGTCCGGTGAGCGCGGACACCGACATCACCGTCGCCCCGGGTTCGCCGTGTTCGCCGAGGGCCAGGCCGTCCTCGTCCAGCAGCCGCCGCAGGTCGTCCAGCACCTGGTCGGCGGCGTCGCCGGGCAGCCGGTCCACCTGGTTGAGGACGACGAAGGTCACCTCCGCGTAGCCGGCCAGCGGCCGCAGATAGCGCTCGTGCAGCACCGCGTCCGCGTACTTCTCCGGGTCCACCACCCACACCACCGCGTCGACCAGCCCGAGCAGCCGGTCCACCCGTTCGCGGTGCCCGGCCGCCGCCGAGTCGTGGTCGGGCAGGTCCAGCAGGACCAGCCCGCGCAGCGCCTGGTCGTAGGGGTCGACCGGACGGTGCCGGGCCCGCGGCGCGATGCCCAGCCGGTCCAGCAGGCCGTCCGCGTGGTCGGTCCAGGCGCAGGAGACCGGTTCCGCGGTCGTCGGCCGCCGTACCCCGGCCCGCGAGATCTCCACCCCGGCGAGCGCGTTGAACAGGGAGGACTTCCCGCTGCCGGTGGCCCCGGCGAGCGCCACCACGGTGTGCCCGAGCGAGTACCTGCCGCGGGCCGCCGCCTCGTCCAGCACCCGCCCGGCCTCGGCGAGGGCGCGCCGGTCGAGCCGGCTGCGGGAGAGTCCGATCAGCTCGCGCAGCGCGTCCAGCCGCGGCCGGAGCGTGCGGGCCCCGCCCGGCCGCGGGTGCGGGTCGTACCCGCCGAACACTCCGCCGCCGCCGGGCCCGTCCTCCCAGGCGCTCTCGTCGTGGCCGCCGGGCGGCTCGTCCCGCATCCCGGTGGTGCCGCCGGGGATGACGGAGGGCCCGGCGGGGCCGCCGCGGGGTCCGAACGGGCCGTCGGGCCCCGGGCCGGCGGCCCGTTCCCGGCGCCCGGCCGTCCCGGTGTCCCCGGCCCGGCCCGGGTACCGGCCGGTGCCGGGGAACGCCGCCGGGTATCCGCGGTCCGCCGCCACGGGCGGGGTCCCGGGCATCGGGCCGGCCACCCGTTCCGTTCCCGGCCCGCCCGTGCGGCCCGCTCCCGGCGCCGGGCCGTCGGCTCCGTCCGCGCCGCGCGGCGCGGGGAGTTCCCCGTCGTTCCCGCGGTGGGCCGGCCCCGGCGGCCGGCCGGGCAGCGGCATCCGGCCGGGGAGCGGCGCGCCGTGCGGGTGCCCGGCCGCGACCGGGCCGACCGGGTGGCCGCCGGTCGCCCGGTCGGGGGTCGCCTCCGCGGCCTCATGGCCTCCGGGGCTCCGGCCCACCTCCCGGGCCTCACCGGGCTCTTCGGCCTCGCGGGCCTCGTCAGCCCGGTAGGCCTCCGCGGTTCTCGGGGCCTGCGGATCCTTCCCCGGGGTCCGTCCGGGCGCGGTGGTCTCCTTCGCCCCTTCCGCCTCCTGGCCTTCTGCCATCCCCTCGATCTCCCCGGCCCCTTCCGTCTCCTCGGACCACGCCGTCCCCTCGGGCGGGTGGACCCGCCGGGCGATCAGGCCGTCGTCCCATGCCTGCCTCGCCCCCGGGCCGCCGGGGGCCGCGCTCTGCGGCCATGCCTCGCGGGGGGTCCCGCCCGGCGCCGACCCCGCGCCGGGGTCGGGACGGCTCCCGGCGGGCGGTTCCGCGTCCCGCCCGGCGGCCGACCGCCCCGGCGTCCTGGTCTCCGCTCCGTCCGGCGGCGGGCCGGGCTCCGCCGGCCCGTCCGGGCCGTCGCCCGGCGCCCCCGCCGCTTCGTCCCGGCCCCGGCCGGCGGCCCGGTCGCCGAGGTGCGCTCCGGCGTGCTCCGCGGCCCGGGCGGGCACCGCGGTCCCCTCGCCGGGCCGGCCGGCCGCCCGGTCACCGGGGTGGCCGCCGGCCTGGCCGTCGGGGTGGTCACCGGGCCGTCCGCCCGGCTGGGCCTCGTGGTCGCCGGCCCGGCCGGCGGGCGGCAGCGGGCCGCCGGGCCGGTCGCCGCGGTACGGGTCGGTGGTGGTCACCTCGCTCACCTCTCCTTCTCCTTCTGGAGTACGGACAGCGCGGCGATCAGCTGAACCTGGTGCTCGGGGGTGATGTCGAGCGCGTCGAGCGGCGCCAGCCGGCGGTCCCGTTCGGTGTCCAGCGTCTGTCCCAGGTAGTCGTCGAGCAGTTGTCCGCCCCGGTCGCGCAGCCGGAGCGCGCCCTGCACGCCGAGCGTCTCGGCGAGGGTCTCGCCCGCCGCGCGGGCGCGGCGTCCGCCGAGGAGCGCGGCGACCAGCAGGGCCGCGATGCCCTCCGGGTCGGGAATGCCGCCGCGTTCGGAGGTGCGGGCCTCCCGCGCCTCCTCCTCGGCGATCTCCTCGACGCACCGGCGCCACCGGCGGGCGGCCACCCCGATGCGGTCGGCCGCGCCCGCGGCGTCGCGCGGCGCCAGCCCGGCCCGGGCGGCGGAGTCCCGGGCGCCGCCGGCCGCGATCTGCTCGTCGGCGGCGGCCGCCGCGCTCCGTACCAGGACGGCCAGCGCGTCGGTCAGTCCGGTGAGGAGTTCGTCGGCGCTGCTGTCCTCCGGGTAGCCGTGCCAGTGGGTGAGGGCGCCGCCGGCCAGCGCCGCCCCCGCGCCGATCTCCCGCCGCACCCGCTCGGCCGCCGTCCGGTACGCGCTGTCGACGCGCTGCACCAGCCGTACCGCGGCGGAGTGCTGGGCGGCGGCGGCCGCGGCGAGGGCGGGGACCCGGGACCGCAGCGAGGCGATCGTGCCGGCCGCGGTGCGCTGCGCGGCCGAGTCCCTCAGCTGCGGGTCCCGGGCGCACTGGGTGAGCCAGCCGCGCAGTGCGGCGACGGCGGTGGCGGGCAGCAGGCCGCTGCCGCCGCCCGCGGACTCGGGGAGCTCGGGGATGGTGAAGCGGGGGACGTCGCCGAGGCCGGCCGCGCCGAGCAGGGCCGCGTACTGCCGGGACACATCGGCGGCGACCTGGTGCGGCACCCGGTCCAGCACGGTGACCAGGGTCGCGTCGTGTTCCTTGGCGGTGCGCAGCAGGTGCCAGGGCACCGCGTCGGCGTACCGGGTGGCGGTGGTGACGAGCACCCAGATGTCGGCGGCGCAGATCAGCTCGGCGGCGAGTTCGCGGTTGCGGGCCACCAGGGAGTCGATGTCGGGGGCGTCGAGGAGGGCCAGGCCACGGGGCAGCGCTTCGTCGCTCTCGATCCGGATCTGCCGGGACGCCGCCTCCGCCGCCTCCTCGTCCGGGTAGTCCTCGAAGCCCGGCTCACCCGCGTCGCCCTGGGCCGGGACCCACACCCGGGTGAGCCGGGGCAGCACCCGCTGGCCGGCGAACCAGTGGTGGTCGTCGGGGTGGCAGACCAGCACCGGGGTGCGGGTGGTGGGCCGGAGCACGCCGGCCTCGGTCACCCGCCGTCCGACGAGCGAGTTGACCAGGGTGGACTTCCCTGCGCCGGTGGATCCGCCGATGACCGCGAGCAGCGGGGCCTCCGGCGAGCGGAGCCGGGGCAGCAGGTAGTCGTCCAGCTGCGCGAGCAGTTCGGCGCGGTTCCGGCGGGCGCGGCCGACGCCGGGGAGCGGGAGCGGAAAACGTGCGGCGTCGACGCGGTCGCGCAGTGCGGACAGCGTGTCGAGCAGTCGGGGCCGTACGTCCAAGATCGCCACGTGTGCAGAATGCACAATTTTGGTGGCTTTTTGAAGCTTATGCCCGTCCACACGCGGCGATCAAACCCACCCGGATCACCCCACATGGGCACAGAACGGCAGGGTCGGCGGGGGGCCGGGCATAACGAGTGCACAACACCCGTCCCGGGAGGCGTGAAAAACGATGCAGGATTCGTACCTGCCTGCGATTATCAGGACCGCTTCACCGAACCTCCACAACGTGCCACGGAGGTGAAGCAACCGGGACGAGGCGCACGGGCCCCTATCCTTGTCCCCGGCAAGGTCACGGATCCACCGAGCCCGGCCATCGGTTGTCCGGCCGGCCCGGTCGGAACCGCGGGCACCCGGGGGCTACCGTTCCTGACCACCACCGGCCCCCGTAGCTCAGTGGATAGAGCAGGCGCCTTCTAAGCGCTTGGCCGCAGGTTCGAGTCCTGCCGGGGGCGCTCTGCCCGTACGGTGTGCGCGCCCTCCCTTCCGGGAGGGCGTTTCTGCTGTTCAGCGGGACATTAGCGAGTGCGGCGTAGCGATGGCGTAAGCGATGCGGGGTGAGCGCCGGCGGGACGCGTCCGGGTGGCCCTGGGTGCGCCGGGCGGACCCCCGGGCCCCGGCCCCTCCATCCATCCGTCCGTCCCTCGGCCCCGGGCCGTCAGGCCGGCCGCTTCGGCTCCGATCGTCCCCGTCTGGGCCCAGGCCACCGGAACCTTGCGCTCCGCCCCGTCGGCCCGTGTGACGGTGATCCGCGCGCCACCGCCCGGCCGTTGGCGGCCGGTTCCGCGCGCCACCGCGCCTGCGGTTCGCCACCGGTTCTCCGCACGCCGCCGCCCCGGCCGTCGGCCACCGGAGCCGCGCGCGCTGCCCCCTCGTCCCCGTGTTCGAGGGGACAGCGCCTCTCTACCCGGACCCGACCGCGATGGTCACGCCTGTCGCCGGACGCCCGGTCTCCCCCCGTGAAGACCCGGTGTCAGCCACTGTCCGGGCCGCATTCCCGGGTGCCGCTCCGGGCGCGTGACGCGCTCCGGCCGGCCGGCCCCTACAGGACCGTGACGCCACCTCCTCCGACCGCGAATCGTCGCCCGTTCGCGAGGAGCGACAGCAGGGGCTCCCGCCGCGCACCGGAGCGCAGTAACGCGGGCGCGAGCGGCTCGGGGACCGCGTCGCCCTCCCGGTCGTCCCCTTCCAGTTGATCCTCGACTCGATCGAGAAGCGCTTCCCAGCCGACGGGGTCGATCCCGCCGTGCAGTTGCCGATCAGCCTCTCGGCTGTCCTCCGCCGCGCGGCGGAGTACTTCGAAGGTGTCGTACATTCCGTATGCCCCTCCCGGTGCGTGTGCGTGTGGACGCTTGTCGGTTGCACCCTCAAGCGCTGTCGTTGTCGTACGGGTCACTAGGACCCAACCTGGACTCACGGGAGGCGGCTTGCCGGCCTCCTCCCGTGAGTCCGAGTCGCGGCACTAGCTCGTCACGTCACCCAGCACCTCGTCATGGATCTTGTCCTTGTGGAGCTCCAGCACCTCGCGCACCTTCGTGTAGCGACGGGCGACGGTGTGCCGGTCGATGCCCAGGCAGCGGGCGATCTCGGCCTGGTTGAAGCCCTCGATGATCGCGAGCCGGGCGACCTGGTACAGCTTCTCGGGGAGTTCGGCGGCGAGGAACGCGTCGATGGACCTGAGCCGGTCGACCCGGGCGTGGAGGCCCTCGTCGGGTTCGACCGACACCTCCGGGAACTCGTCCACGGTGGACGACAGGTCCCGGTCGTTGCTCCGTGCGGCGTCGGCGATGACGTCCCGCATCACCTTGCGGGCGAAGGCCCGCCCGCCGTCCCGCCGGTCCAGGACGAAGTCCGGCCTGGACCAGGCGCGCACCAGCTGGAGCACCCCGTTCTGCACCAGGTCCTCCATCAGGTACTCCATGCGCGCCCGGCGCACCATGCCCTCGAGGAACGGCTTCAGCCGCTGTAACTCGGCGACCTGCTCCTCCGTCAGACGGCGCCGCGGCCCGGCCTCCGGCGAGGTACGCGCCGCGGGGACCAGCCCCCGCGTCGTGCTCGCCCGGCCGTGTGGGTCCGTCGGCCCTCGGACATCGGGGGCATTGCGCATGGGGACCAGTCCTTCCCGTAACTCGACCGACTCGACTGGGAGCACCACCTTGTACGGCTCCCACCCGGCCATGCCGTGCGGAGCGGGCCCGGGTGGCGCATCCGGGCCCGGTTATTTCGGCCGGCCGCCCGGAGCGGGCCCCCGCCGTGGTGGCCGGCGAGGCCCCGGGCCGGTGGCGCCACCCGGTCCGCCGGTCAGCCGAGGACCTGGTGGAGAAGGGTCGCGACACCGGCTCCGACCAGGAGGGCGACCCCGAGCAGCGGGTTGACGAAGGCCAGGTAGGTGACCAGCCCCCCGACGATCAGGATCAGCAGGGCGCGGTGGAGCTTGTGGACGGGGTCCATACGGTGTTCTCCCGGTGCGGCGACCGACGACGGGTCGGTGGTGGTCTGACCGGCCAGGTGCCGGTTCACCGGAAGAGGCCGCCCGGCGGGCGCCCCGGGGCGCGTGCGTCCCCATGACCATCGTCACCCCGGGCTCCGCACCCGCCGCGCCATCGGCGGGCTCCCGGGGTCCGGGAAGGTCGCCGGACCCGTCCGGGGCGGCGCGCGACCGGCCGGGACAGGCACACGCCCGTCCGGGCCGGCGTGCCGCGTGCGGGGCAGTGCCGTGGCCTGTCCGGCCCCCGCTCCCGTCCCCACCCGTGTGCCGCGTGCGGGGCGGTTCCCCCGGCCCGGCCGGCACCGACCCGCTCCAGACCCTGCTCCCGTCCCCGCCGGCCCGCCTCGTTCCCGTCCCCGCCGGCGCGCCTCGTCCGGGGCCGGTGCCCCGTTCCGGCCCCGCTCCCGCCTCCCGGCGTGCCACGTCCTGGGCGGTACCCCCCGGCCCGGCCGGCACCGGCCCGCTCCCCTCCGTCCGCTCTCCTGCTCCCCTGCCCGGGCGCCGGCCCCCGCTCCCCGGTCACCCGGCGGCGCGGCTCCCGGCAGCTGCCGGAGCCGCCGGTTCCGTCCGCTCGGGGCGGCGTGGGACCCTGCCCGGGAGCCGGCCGGGACGGCATATGCTGTGCGGGCCGGAACCGGCCGAACACGGGGCCGGGTGGCCGGCCGGCGTGGCCGGACCGGTCCGCGCCTTCGGCTCCGGCACCCGGTGATCCGGCCGTACGGCGGCAGCCGACGACCCGGCCCGCTACCGGGTACCGCCCGGCCGACGACGTCTCCGCACCGGACCGGAGCCGGCCGAGAGGCGGGCGCACGGCCGGCCCGGCCCTCGGAGCCGGCGGCCGGGGAGCCCCGCACCGGGGAGGCCCGGCGCGCGGGACCAGGGGACGGCCGCGCCGGCCCCACCGCCACCACAACCGAGGACATCGTCCACTTCCACGCCAGGGAGCCCGCAGTGACCGCGAACGAGTACCGCCCGGCCACGGCCGCCGGCCCGCACGACGAGCGCTCGGCACTGCTGGCCCGGGTCGAGCGGCGGCTGGCCGGCTTCCTCGCCGAGGAGCGCCGGATCTGGGCGGCGTCCAACCCCGACGCGGTGGAGCTGGTGGACTGTGTGGCGGACATGGTCGCCAGCGGCGGCAAGCGGCTGCGGCCGTCCTTCTGCATCGCCGCGTACCTGGCCGCGGGCGGTGACCCCGAGTCGTCCGCGGTGGTCGACGCCGCCGCGGCGCTGGAGCTGCTGCACACCTCCGCGCTCCTCCACGACGACGTCTTCGACGCTTCCGAGCTGCGCCGGAACGAGCCCACCGCGCACATCCGGCACGCCACGCTGCACACCGACCGCGGCTGGCACGGAGAGGCCCGGCGGTACGGGGAGAGCGTCGCGGTGCTCGCCGGCAACCTGGCCCTGGTCTACGCGGACCGGCTGATGTCCGCCGCGGCCCGCACCGAGCGCTGCCGTCTGATCTGGGGGGAGCTGTCCACCGAGCTGATGGTGGGGCAGTTCCTCGACGTCCGGGCCGCCGCCCGGTTCCGCCCCGACCCGGGGCTCGCCCGGTGGATCGCGCTGTTCAAGTCCGGCCGCTACACGGTGGCGCGGCCGCTGGCCGTCGGCGCCGCCCTGGCCGAGGGCGGCCCGGGGTTGCAGGAGGCGTTCGAGGAGTACGGCCTCGCCCTCGGGGAGGCGTTCCAGCTCCGTGACGACCTGCTCGACGCCTTCGGGAGCGCCGAGACCACCGGCAAGCCCGCCCGGCTCGACTTCAAGCAGCACAAGATGACGCTGCTGATGTCCTTCGCGCTGGCCGACGAGCCGGAGGTGCGCGCCCTGGTCGGCGACGACCTGCCCGGCACCGACCCCGACGAACTGCACGCCCTGCTGATCCGGACCGGCATCCGCGACCGGGTGGAAGGGGTCATCGCGGAACGGCTGAAGGTCGCCAACGAGGCGGTCGCGGCGTCGCTGTCCCCCCGTTGGGCGGCGGAGCTCCAGGCGATGGCGGAGGCCGCGGTGTACCGGGACCGGTGACGCCCGGCCGGCGCGGCGCCGCCGCCCCCGCGGCCGCCGCGCCGCTCCGGTGTCCGGTCCGCCGGCCGGTCAGGTCCCCCGGTCGGCCGGGCCCGCGGGACGGTCAGGTCCGTCGGCCGGTCAGGCCCGCCGCCCGGTCAGGTGCGCGGGCCGGTCAGGCCCGCGGGGCGCGCGCCGCCAGGAAGCCGTCGACCAGGTCGGGCACATAGCGGTCCTCGAACGCCGTCCCCGAGATGAGCCTGCGGAACACCAGGGGGCCCAGCAGGTGATCGATGGCGACGTCGGTGTCGAGGTCCGCCGGCAGCTCACCCCGCGCCTTGGCACCGTCCACGATCTCCCGCAGCCCGTCGGTGCCCTTGCGGCTGCACGCCCCGAGCACCTCGGCGTAGCGCGGGTCGAGCGGCGCCTGGTCGATGATCACCCGCAGGGCCCGCTCCGACTGGGGGTTGTGCAGCAGCCCGAGGAACTGCCGCAGCTCACCGATGAGGTCCGCGCGCAGCTCACCGGTGCGCTCCACCGGCTCCACCTGGAACAGGTCGGCCAGCAGCTGCTGGATCAGCATCGCCGACTCCGGCCAGTGCCGGTACAGCGTCGTCCGGCCGACCCCGCTGCGGGCCGCCACGGACACATGGGTCACCCCGGCCCAGCCGCTCTCGATGAGCAGGTCGCTGGCGGCCGCGAGCGCGGCGGCCCGGCTGCGCTCCGCCCTCGGGTCCGGACCCCGCCCGGTGATGTGGGGGTCCTTCGCGCCGGCTTTCCCCATCTCGTACTCCCCGCTGTGAGACCGGTGCTGTGGGGCGTTCCGCACCGCAGCCGGATCAACCATAAGGCCTCGTCCGGCCCCGTCGGGGGGGCGGAGATAGCCTGGACTGCCACGGCAGAAGCACAGGACACGGCGGTCATGGGGACGGTACGGACGCAGACGGTGATCGCGGTGGCGGTCGGCGGCGGGATCGGCACGGCCGCGCGGTACGGCGCGCTCCTGCTCCGGCCCGACCCGCCGGGCGCCTTCCCGTGGACCGTCCTCACCGTCAACGCCGTCGGCTGCGCGGCGATCGGGGTGCTGCTGGTACTCGTCACGGAGACCGGCACGGCCCATCCGCTGCTGCGTCCGTTCCTCGGTACCGGGGTACTCGGCGGCTTCACGACCTTTTCCACCTACGCGGTGGACATCGAGCGGCTGACCCGGGCCGGGCGCGCCGGTACCGGGCTGGCCTACCTGGCGGCCACCGTGGTGGCCGCGCTGACCGCCGTGTGGCTGGCGGCAGCGGTCACCCGGCGGGCCGTCGCGGGCAGGCGGGCGGCGCCCCTCGAAGGACCGGCGAGCGGGAGGCGGCCATGACCGGGACCCACCGGCCCGGACTGCGGCTGACGGTACTGCTCGGCGCGGCCGACGTCCGGCGGCACCGTCCGCTGTACAGCGAGATCGTGCACCGCGCGCACCGTGCCGGGCTGGCCGGGGCCAGCGTGTTCCGCGGCATCGAGGGCTTCGGGGCGTCCTCCCGCATCCACACCGCGCGGCTGCTGTCGCTGGCCGAGGACCTGCCGGTGGCGGTGGTGATCGTGGACACCGAGGAGGCCGTACGGGCGTTCCTGCCGGAGGTGACCGGTCTCGTCGACGACGGTCTGATCACCCTCGACCCGGTGGAGATCGTCCGGGGCGCCGAGGGCCGGCACCGGGACGGTCGCGATCGCGCACCAGCGAACGAAGACCCGCCAGCCGACCCGCGGACGCCACCCGGCGACCCGGGCGACGCCTCGTGAACTGGCTGCTGGTGGTCCTCGGCGGAATGGCCGGCGCCCCGCTGCGGTACCTCGCCGACCGCGCCGTGCAGCGCCGCCACGACTCCGTCTTCCCCTGGGGCACCTTCGTCGTCAACGTGGCGGGCAGTCTGGTGCTGGGCCTGGTGACGGGCGCGGTGGCCGCCGGGGCGGCCTCGTCCCGGGTTCAGCTGCTGCTCGGCAGCGGACTGTGCGGAGCGCTCACCACGTACTCCACCTTCTCCTACGAGACCCTGCGGCTGGCCGAGAGCGGGGCCCGGGTGTTCGCTGCCGCGAATGTGCTGGGCAGTGTGCTGGCCGGGCTGGGCGCGGCCTTCGCGGGGACGGAGCTGGCCCGTGCGCTCTGGGGCTGAACCGCGCCCGGGGCCGCGCCCGGCTCGGTCCGCGGTCAGTCCTCGCCCGCGCCCAGGTGGTGCAGCAGCACCCGCCGCAGCTCGCGGGCGGCCCGGGTCGGGGCCACGTCCTTGCGGTGCGCGATCGCGATGGTGCGCCGCATGCCCTGGTCAGCGGCGAACGGGGTGACCCGCAGCCCTGAGCGGGCCGCCACCATGCCGGGCACCACGGCGAGCCCCAGCCCGGCCCGGACGAACCCCAGCACCGCGTCCATCTCCCCGCCCTGCACGGTGAAGGCGGGCTCGAAGCCCGCGGCCTGGCAGGCGGCGATGGTGAACTCGCGGAGGTCGTAGCCGCGCCGGAACATCACGATGGGCCGCCCCTCCAGGTCCGTCACCCGGATCCGGGTGCGGCGCACCGGGGCGGGGGCGTTCGGCGCGGACACCACCACCAGGTCCTCGCCCAGCAGTTCCGTGGTGGCCAGCGCCGGGGCGCCGCCCGCGAGCGGGGTGATGATCAGCGCAAGGTCCAGGCCCCCCGCGGCCAGGGTGCGCACCAGGTCCTTGGAACCGCCCTCGTCGACGAGGAGTTCGATGCCGGGGTAGCGGTGGTGGAAGGCGCGCAGCACATCGGGGACCAGGCTGGCGCAGAGACTGGGCGGCGCCCCGAGCCGGACCCGGCCGCGGCGCAGCTGGGCGACCTCCTGCACCTCGCGGTGCGCGGTCTCGGTGTCGGCGAGGATCTGCCGGGCCAGCGGCAGCAGGGCCTCGCCGGCGTCGGTGAGGGTGATGTGGCCGCGGGCGCGGTGGAACAGCTCGGCGCCCAGCTCCCGTTCGAGGGTGCGGATCTGCTGGGAGAGGGAGGGCTGGGCGATGTGCAGCAGTTCCGCGGCGCGGGTGAAGTGCCGGGTGTCCGCGACCGCGGTGAAATAGCGGAGCTGATGCAGTTGCACCCGCACAGGATAGGCACCGCCTATCGGAGTGGGTCACTCCGGTTGCTCCGTGGTGGGCCCCGCGGCCGGTCCGGCCCAAGGTTCCGGCTCGGGGCGGCGAGCGGGCTTGCCGGATGCCTTGCCGGTGAGGCTTTCTCGCGGCCGGCCGCCCGCAGGACGTCCTGCCGGGCTTCGGGGTACTGGGCCCTGGCCGGAGGCGAGGGGTGTGCGGTCCCCGCGGAAGGGTGGGGTGCCGTTGACGAACCCCGGATCGTCGTCACCCGGCGTCGCGTCCCGGTCCGAAGCCGCGGAAGACCACCGAAGTGCGACGGGTCCGCTCGATTGAACAGACCCCACTGAGGCACCCTCCGTCAGGAGGACAAGCGGGCGGCGGCTGTCAGCCCACGTTGACCCGGAAGGAGAGCCGGTCGCCCTCCGTCTGGACTGCGGCGCCCTGAAGGGTCGGGTCCTTGTACGACGGCACCGGCTCGACAAGGAGGGGGCAGCCATGCTCGTCGTCGAGGCAGCCGCCGAGTTCGGCCCCGAGGGTGTCGACCCGGGCGACGCCCGGCTGCTGCATCATCCACTCTTCGACCAGGGCGACCTGGTCGGCGCAGTGATCGACGCACGGGTCGGGCCACGTGTAGGTCACTTGTGCCCGGTCCTGGTCGATGCGGGTCGTGCTCTGCCGGGAGAAGCCCGTGGGGGCGGTCAGCGCGTCGGCCACACTCCGGTTGGACTCGTACGTGCTGTTGCCGGGCCGCTGGTCGAGGAAGTACCCGGCATACGAGACCAGCGCGATCACCAGTACCGTCACGCCCAGCTTGGCCCACGGGGGGAGACGTCGGCGCCGTGCGGGCCCCGGGCCGGCGGTGGGCCGCGCCGCCGGCTGCTGCACAGCGGGGCTCCGTGCCGGCATCGTGGGGGTTGGGAACGCGGCGGCCCCCGCCATGGCGGGGGCCGCCGCCATGCCGGCGGCCTCGTTCAGCCGGGCCTGCAACTGCTCCATGGTGAGGCGCGCGGCCGGATCCTTGTGCAGCAGTCCGTCGAGTACGGGGCCGAGGGCCCCCGCCCGCACCGCCGGGGCGGGTTCCTCCGTCACGACCGCGACCAGGACCGCGCTGGGTGCCGTCCCCGCGAACGGCGGGCGGCCCTCCACCGCGGCGTACAGCGTCGCACCCAACGACCACAGATCGGACTCGGCCGTCGCGGGCAGGCCACGGACCTGCTCGGGCGCCATGAACGCGGGCGTGCCCATGATCATGCCGGTGGCGGTGAGGGTGGCGTCTCCCTCGAGGGCGGCGATCCCGAAGTCGGTCAGGACGACCCGGTCCTCTTCCAGGAGGATGTTGGCGGGCTTGATGTCGCGGTGGGTGATCCCCATCCGGTGCGCGGCACCCAGCGCAGCCGCCACTTGCCGCCCGACGTCGACGGCCCGCTGGGGCGTGAGCGCGCCCTGTGCCTCGATGAGGTCGGCCAGGGACCCGCCGTTCACCAGCTCCATGACGATCCAGGGCCGTCCGTCGGGGCCGGATATCCGGTCATGAACGGTGATGATCCCCGGATGCTTCAGCCGTGCGGCGGCGCGGGCCTCGCGGTCGAGCCGGGCGATCCAGTTCTGCCGCTCGGCCTCGCCCAGATGCTCGGGCAGCCGCAACTCCTTGACGGCGACGTCCCGCCCCAACTGTTCATCGTGGGCCTGCCAGACGGCGCCCATGCCACCTTGGCCGAGCAGTCGGCTCAACCGGTAGCGACCCGCGAGGAGTTGCCCGTGATCGTCGTCCACGCATGGAATATAGCCGCGCCGGCCGCGCTGGCCCCCCCTCGCATTCCCTTGCCGTGCCGAGCTGGGGCTCTTCGTCCCTGACAGCGTCAGCGACATGCCGTTTCAACCCCGGACCGCCGTATCGACGCGGCGTTCGCGACGCGGGCGGCGAGGTCCTCGGCTGCGGCATCCCCACCGACCTCCCGGAGGCAACCCCCAGGGCCGCCGGCGAGATATGCCGGTGCCGGCGGCCCTGCGGGTCCCGGCCGCGGGACGGCGGCCTACGGGCGCTGCTTCACCCGGTCGACGATCCCCCAGTCCACCACGTGCGACAGCTGGGTGTACTTCTTCTTCCCGGAAGCCGAGGTCCGCTCGTCGCGGAAGCCCAGGAATTCATACGACGCCGGGTCGAAGATCAGGTACCTGCCTTCGGACGATCCGCGCTCGGTATGGGCGATCCCCACCCCGGTCCGCCCGGCGGAGTCCTTCACTCCCGGGATCGTCTTGACGCCGGGCACAAGGGCCAGCGCCTCGTACGCCGCGGGGCGCAGTCCCCGGGGAAGCACCGGGTTCTTCAGGAGCTCGCCGAGCAGCCAGTAGGCCTCGAACCGTTCGAGCTTGTCGAGATCGCTGATCGACCGGTCGTCGGCGCGGGAGCCGAAGGAGAGGATGGCCCAGATGAGCTTCTCCGGGTCCTGGGGCAGCTTCCGCAGCTCGCTCCACTTCCGGGGCGGCCACACTCCGCCGCCCTTCCCCGCGGGCTCCTCCCACATCTCGCGGCCCAGTTCCATGGACAAGGAGCGCTTGGAGACATCCACCGAGTCCCACATCTCGTCGGTGTAGGTCTTGACCTCGCCGGTCTTCTGCTCCGTCTCCTTGATGATCCGCTTCGAGTAGATGAACTGGTCGTCGCGCGGCGCCACCGGCTCCTTCTCCTGCTCGCGCTCCCACGCCGCCGCCCCGTTCAGCACCGTCGCGGCGGCGTTCTCCACCCGCAGGGTGCTCGTGCCCGGTGCGCCGCCCTCGCCGGAGCCGTCCGTGCCGATCAGCACCGCCGTCCCCGCAACCGCCGTGGCGACCACTACGGTCGCCGCGAGGCGCAGTGCATGGCGGCGACCGGGGCGGGTGCCGGTGCGCCGGCCCGCGTGGGCCATCGCGTTGAGCAGCCGGTGCCGGGCCCGGTCCCGGGCCGGACCGGTGAGCGGGGCCGCGTCCGCGTCCCACTCCCTCAAGATTTCGAGTTCGTCATTCATGGTCGGATACCTCTCGCAGTGCCGTCGGATTGGATCCGCCCAATGCTTCGCGCAGCTTGCTGCGAGCCCGGTGCAGCCGTGATCTGACCGTTCCCACGGGGATACCGAGGGCCTGGGCCGCCTCCCCGTAGTTGAGATCCCCCCAGGCCACCAGCAGGAGCACGTCCCGGTGCCGAGCGGGCAGCGCGGCCAACGCCGCCGCCAGCTCTCGGCGTACGGCGTGCGCCACCACCCGGTCCGCGGCCCGGTCGGCCAGCGGCTCGTCGTGGTCGGCGGGGGCCGGGACCCGGGCCATGGCCTTGAACCGGCGGGCCTCGGCCCGCCGATGCCGGCCGACCAGGTTGGTCGCTATGCCGAACAGCCAGGGCCGGGCGTCGGCGCCCGCGCCGCGGGCCGGGTCGTAGCGATGCCGCTGCTGGAATGCGGTGGTGAAGGTCTCCGCCACGAGGTCATCGGCGACCTCGCCGCCGAGGCGGCGGGCCGTGTAGCGGTGCACGGCGTCGGCGTGCCGGTCGAAGAGCGCGGCGAACGCCTCGGGCTCATCCCGGGACCGCGCGATCACTGAGGCGTCGCTCTCCACATCGGCACGCGCGGTGCCGATGCCGACGCCTGGTCCGACGGTCATCGGGGCTCCTCTCGTCCAAGGGACGTTGCTCGAATACTTGGGCTTTCACCTGTCCTTCGCCCATCGCGCCGAAGCGGTTCCCTCAGGCCCCTCGGCGACACCGTGGTCTGCGGCCGCACCCACACGCCGTTCGTCCGCCTCGCCCACGGCCGGCTCGTGATCGACTCCGGCAGCGTCGGCACGCCCTACGCACGGACCGGAGCGCACCGGGCCCTGCTGGGCCCGGGCGTCGGACTCCGCACCACGCTCGTCGATTCGGACTCCGCACCACGCTCTTCGTCATCGAGGCCGCAGCCACCCGACTCGGCTGGGACTCGTCCTGTCCCGACATCACCGAATGGGCCGACCACTTCCCGCACGCTCCCAAGACGGCTGCTGTCCCGACCAGCGAGCCGCCGGCCCCGCCGGGCACGGAACAAGCCGGCAGGATCGGTGAAGCGTCCTTTCCGGCATCCCGGTTCCGGCCCGGCCCCGCCGCGAGGTCGGCCGGCGTCAGCGCGCCCGGTGCGGCAGGGCCGCCGCCAGTTCGTCCAGCGCCTCGGCCAGCAGGTCGGCGCAGCGCACCGCCACCCCCGGCCGCTCCCCGGCGCCCTCCTGCCAGCGCTCCAGCGCGGTCCGCACCGGGTGCCGGGCGAGCGGCCGCGACGCGCGTACCGCGTCCGCCGCCGCGGGCAGGGTCTCGTTCAGCGCAGCGGCGAAGGCACCGGCCTCCGGCGTCCCGGGCGCGTCCGGGTCCGGCAGATGCGCCTCCAGCAGCATGGTGACCCGTCCCATGGCCCCCACCGCCGTGCCCGCCGCCTCCGCGGTGTCCCGCGTGAGGTCGGGGTGCCCGACCGGCTCCTGCTGGGCCCGGGCCAGGCTCTGCTCCCAGGCCGCGCGGGCCGCCCGGGCGTCCAGCAGGGCGTCCCGGACCTCGCGGGGGCGCCGGTCCGCGGGCCGGGCGTGGGCCTCGAAGACGGCGACGGCGTAGCGGCCGTTGGCGGTCACCCAGTCCGCCAGCCGGTTGCGCAGCAGCGGGGTCTCCCAGGCCGGGAAGACCGCGTACGCGGCCAGCGCCAGCGCCCCGCCGAGCAGGGTCAGGGCCAGGCGCTCCGCCACCGTCTGCCCGGCGCCCTCCCCCGCGATGGCGAGCAGGAAGATCACGTAGCCGCTGATGCAGGCCGAGGCGACGGCGTACCCGGTGCGCAGCAGCAGGTACAGCAGGCCGACGCAGAGCACCGCCAGCACCGCGCTGACGACCGCGCCCGGATCGGCCAGGGCCACCACCGCCCCGCCGAGCGCGACCCCGGCCAGGGTGCCGGCGAAGCGGGCGACACCGCGGGCGTAGGTCTGGCCGAAGTCGGGCCGCATCACCATCACCGAGGTCATCGGGGCCCAGTAGCCGTGTTCCCAGGGCAGCGCGGTGACCAGCAGATAGCCGCTGACGGCGACGGCGGACAGGCGTACCGAGTGCCGCAGCACCGGCGACGACCAGCGGGCCTCCCGGCGCACCGCGCGCAGCACCACCGGGACCAGGCCGGGCACCCCGGGGCGGGGCAGATGGCGGGTGGTGTCCTTGCGCCCCTCACTGGTGACCGCCTCCACCGGGCCCTCGGTGGCCTCCACCACGTCGGCGACGAGCGCCATCAGCCGCAGCGCGGCCCGGCGCGGGGCACCGTCCAGCACCGGACCGCCGGCCGGCACCTCCAAGGCGGCCATGGCCGCGGGCGGCAGCCGGACCGGCTCGCCCCGGCGCACCGCGTGCGCGACGGCGTCCAGCACCGACCCGGTGGCCGCGAGCAGCTCCCGTACCCGGTCGCGCTGCGGCCCGACGTGCGGGGCGCCGACGACCGGATCGGCCAGCGAGGCCAGCACCGCCCGGATCCGTTCCACCGGCCCACGCAGGCCGCGCAGCTGCCACGGCCGGTTGCGGGCCTGCCGCGGCGTCAGCGCGGCGGCACCGCGCGCCTCCATCAGCAACTGCGGGTCGAAGGGCGCGGTCGGGTCGTCGCGCAGCCGGCGGGCGTAGTCCGCGACCCCGGCGAGCGCGTCGGCCAGGGCGTCGCGCTGGACCCCCCAGGGGCGGACCGGGAACAGCACGATGAGCGTGGCCTGGACGACGCCGCCGAAGGCGATGAGCGCGGTGTGCTGCACCGCCCCCGCCACCGATGTCGGCAGGGTGACGGTGACCAGCATGACCGCGACCATCTGGGTGGCCACCAGGCCGGACACCGGCCCGACCGCCCACGCCATGCCGGTCAGCAGCGTCCACACCGCCAGTCCGGCGGCGAAGACGGCGGTGTTCGCCCCCGCCAAGTAGCCCAGGAAGGTACTGACGGCCAGCCCCCCGGCGGCCGCCAGCGCCAGCAAGGGGCGCGGCCGCCAGCTCTGTTGGAAGGTGGCCAGGCCGGAGGACATCGCGCCGAACGCGGAGGACACCGCGAGCGCGGGCGAGCCCAGCCACAGGGTGAGCCCGATGACGATCGCGACCCCGCACGCCCCGCGCACGGCGACCAGCGGCTCCAGCCGCGTCCGCTCGATGGTCAGCCCCGAGCGCACGGCCTCCTTCAACGCCCGTGACCAGCTCATACGGGGCAGGGTACGGGCTTGATCCACGACCGGGGAGCCCCTCGCCGGGCCCGCCCGGCTTCGGGGCGGGCTCGCGCTACGCCTTACGCGCAGCGCCCTGCGGCCACACCACGTCGACCGGGATGCCCGCGTGCCGGGCGTGGACGAACACGCCGGTGGTGCGTGACCTATGAGCTTTCGCCGAGCGCGGCGCGAAGCCAGTCGAGCGTTCCCTGCCCGAGGAGCTCATCGGCGAGTCGCTTCCCGGTTTCGGTCAGCAGCCTGCCGCGACTGTTGTCGATCCACCGTTGGGCGCTTTCGTAGCCCTGAGCCTTGTACTCGATTCCCTGGAGGAGACATTCGAGCTTGTCCGCGTCCCGGGCGCACAACGCCTCGGGCGACTCCTTCGCCTCGTACTCAGCCACCAATGTGCGCACCGATACGGCAAGGATGTCCGGCATACCCTCGGTCTGGTCAGCGGTCACCTCCTGCGGATCAGCGCCGGTGGCGTACTTCTTGGCCAGGTGGTTCACATCGCCCGTACGGGTCTCCTGCGAGTCGTGCCAGACCGCCAGGAGCGCGGATCGCGCCGGGTCCGCACCCTCCAGCGTGGCAATGACCGAGGCAATCAGCGAGGTGCGCCAGGCGTGCTCGGCGACGCTCTCCGGGTCCCGCACGCCAGCCATCCACCATCCGGTGCGTCGCGCCTGCTTCAACGTTCCCGCTTCGAACAGGAACCGCGCTACCGCGTGCAGATCGTCAGCCACCGCTCGTCTCCTCTCACGCCTCAGCCAGACCTCAATGGCAGCGCACGCAACTCAGGTACGGCTGCTCCCGGCCATCACGGTCACCGCCCCACGCGCGCCGCGCCCTGCGGCCACACCACGTCGACCGGGATGCCCGCGTGCCGTGCCTGGAGGACCACGTCGGCGGTACCGCCGCCCTTGCCGCTGGGAGGCTGCCCGTCCCAGACCGCGACCAGTCGCTCGGCGCGCTCCAGCAGCACGGAGTTGGCCACCTCGTACGCCTCGCGGTTCGCGGTCTCATGCGGCATGACCAGCACCTCGGCGGCGGCCTCGACGAGGGTGTCGAAGGTGGTGCCGTGGTCCGGCTTGACCTTGGCCCGGCGGTAGTCCTGTGACGGGATCACCACCACCAGCCTGCCGCCGGCGTCGAGCACGGCCTCGGCGAAGAGGGAGTCGGAACCCTTCGCGATGCACGAGAGGCCGACCAGTTCACCATCCGTGTGGGATGCCAGCAGGGTTTCCAGGGCGCTGCGGACCAGGGGGACGCTGGCCTCGGTGAGGTCCATGTGACCGGTCACGGCGATGGTCGTCACGGGTTCTCCCCATCGGCTCGGCAGCAGGCAGGCAAGGCCTTGAGATCAGTCACGGCTGCTCCCCGCCGGCCAGATGCGGCGGACCGGGACTCCGATCCGGTCGGCATAGGCCACGACGTCGGCTGTTCCGCCGTATCCCCGGGCGGGCTGTCCGTCCCATACGGCGATCAGTTCGTCCGCGAGATCTACCAGAATCTCGCTGCCGGCCATGTGCGCCTGCGAGCCGGAATCGGTCATTCCCGTGGCGTGGACGTCGGTTGCCCGGCCCAGCAGCGTGTCGTACATGGGGTGGTGGTCCTCCGGCAGGCCGTCCCGGTACCGCTCCGCCGGGATGACGACTGCGAGACGCCCACCCGCCTGCAGGACGGCCTCGGCGAACCAGGCGTCAGGACCATCGGCGATACAGGAGACTGCCACCAGGTCGTCTGGCCGGTGACGTCGAATCTCCTCCTGGATTGCTGTGCGAACGAGCCGTTCAGTGGCTTCTGGCAGGCCGCGATGTCCGGTGATACCGAGTTTCATGGGCGTCCCTCCACGTGGTTCACAGGTAAATGCCGTGCAACTGATCGTCGAAGTCCCTGACGACCCTGGGTGGCGTGGTCGAGGTACAGGTACGCCGCAAGGCCCTCGCGCTCTCGATGATCCTGCCCGACTTGAACCGCACGCCCGTCGCCAGCGCGCGGGCGGCCAACACGAACGCACCATCGAGTCGACCTGCCGACAAGTGAGCCGTCGCGAGGTCGAGCGTGAGCAGGGCACGTTGCTTTTCGTGACCGGATGCCAGAGCCGCAGCAGCATCGTCCTGGGCGCCGAACACCCAGCTCGCCGCACCGAGTTTCGCTCCGCAGGACATTCGCATCGCCGCCACCTTGCTGGCGTCGAAGGTGAACACCCAGGGCCACGGGGGCGGGTCCTCGTGGGGGACCATCTGAGCGTCGCGCGCAGCGGCGGCAAGCGCCTCTTCGGCAGCGGCGCGGTCACCGGCAGCCGAATACGCCAGCGCTTCGACCGCCCACAGCCAGGCCGTGCAGATCGCCGGTTGTCGATCGTCGAGCTGGCGGCGGGCAGACCGGACCAGGCTGAGACCTTGAGCGGTGTTGCCCGCATGAGCCTCGAACTGGGCCAGACTGCCCATCTGGTAAGCGGCGAGCAGGCGGTTGCCTGAGCTGCGTGCGGCCTTGATCGCGGTGCCGTACCACGTTCTGGCGGAGCCGTGATCGCCCATGTCCCAGGACAACCACCCGGCCAGCGAAGCGACTTCGCTCCCCACAGCTGCCAGTCGTGCTCGATGCTCGGAGCTCTGGGTCTCGCCCGCGATGGTCCGGGCGAGGCGGAGATGTGCCAGTACGGGCTCGGTCAGGTGTCGGGACGGGGTCGTACCGTCTATACGGCGGAAGGCCGTGGTAGCAGATCGGAGCGCCGATATCTGGCTGCCGTCCGCCGGATGCGCTTGTGCTGTGGGAAGTGCTGCCAGCACCGGTGTGGTCGCCACAGCCGCTGCCCCGGCGAGGAAATTACGTCGCTCCACTGAGGTCCCGTCGGTTTCGGTGGCAGAGACCACCGCATGATCCGCTAGGCCCACCAAGCGCGGAGGGACGTGAAGGTGTGTGGCGACTCTTGCCAGAAGCGTCATGTCGTAGGAGGAGGTCCCGCGGCCTTCAAGTCGCGAGATCGCGGACTGACTGACCCCGCACGCCTCTCAGAGTTGACGCTGGGATACGCCGGCGGCAGTTCGGGCGAGCCGCACCACCCGGCCGTATTCGCCTCGCCGTGCGGCGTCCCGGACGGCCTGCGCTGACCAGTTCACAGCCTCCACCCCCTGCCTCATTCGTACCTGGCCCTCTTCCATCGCCCACCACCCCTATGCGGGGAACGCATAGATCCATGCGTCCAGCGGGTCGACACTGGCGAGCAGCGATCACAGGCGGTTGTGTCTCCTCACTACCCGTGATGGGGAAGGGGACGCATGAGCAACGCATCGAATTCATGGACACCGCACCACGGCACTGAGGTCGCAGCGCTACCCGCCGGCAGATGGTGGAAGGCGGTACGCGTCCCTGCGCACATCGGCGAACGGGCCCTGGCCCTGCTCGGGGAGGACAGCGGGGCCGTCATCCAGGACTGGCGCAGCATGTACTGGCTGGTGCCGGCCGGGGCGGGGCCGTGCCCGGAGTTGCGGGCGGTCGCGGTGCTGCCCGCGTCCGACGCCGAGCGGGTTTACGTCGGGGTGCCGCCGGTGCACTGGACCGAGGGGCCGGGGCTGCGGTGGCGGGTGCCGGCCGGGCGGGAGCTGACCGACACGGACACGCTCTTCCTCGCGCTGCGGATCGCGACCAGCACCGCACCGGACACCACCTCGGCACCGGAGGCCGTCCGTTGAGCCGGGTCCGGATGCGGTACGTCGACATGTCGATCGCCCCGGACCCGGACGCCGAGCCGTACCTCCTCCAGGTCGAGTGCACCACCTGCGGCGCCGCGTCCGGCCCCGTGCCGGAGCGAGTGGCGGGCGAGCGGCGGGACGAGGCCGGGGACTGGGCGCTGGCCCACACCGGCCGGGTCGACAGCGAGGGACGCCACCACACCGGCTACCGGCTGACCGTGACCATGTTCTGGCGGGTCACCCCGCACGAGGACATCGATCCGCCCGAGGCCGCAGCGCCCGGCCGGCCCGTCGCCTGAGGCGGGCGGCGCACCGGCGCGCCCCGTCCCCCAGGACCCTGCCCCGGCCACCGCATGTCCTGGCGGACCGGGCGGCCGGAGCAGGTGGGCCCCCCAAGGGCCCTTCGCAGTCCCCTCGGGCGTCCCGGACGAGCCGGGACGCCGAGGGACAGCACAGGAGGTCCACCTCGCGCGTGCCCGCACCGGGTGCGGCCCGGCCACCCGTGTCCGGAGGGGTGAGCGGCTTCCCGTGCCGGGGCATGCGGCGCCCGGCATGGCGGAACCCCCGCCGGGCCGATGTCGGCGGGGGTTCCCGGCCCCCGGGGGGAGAGGGGGCCGTCGGGGGTGGGTCAGTGGTTGCGCGGGAAGCCCAGGTTGATGCCGCCGTCGCTGGGGTCGGGCCAGCGGGTGGTGACGACCTTGCCGCGGGTGTAGAAGTGCACGCCGTCGTTGCCGTAGATGTGGTGGTCGCCGAAGAGCGAGTCCTTCCAGCCGCCGAAGGAGTGGTAGCCGACCGGCACCGGGATGGGCACGTTGACGCCGACCATGCCCGCCTCCACCTCCAGCTGGAAGCGGCGGGCGGCGCCGCCGTCGCGGGTGAAGATGGCCGTGCCGTTGCCCCACTTGGAGCTGTTGATCAGCTCGATGGCCTCTTCGTAGGTCTCGGCGCGGACGACGCAGAGCACCGGGCCGAAGATCTCGTCGCGGTAGGCGTCGGCGGTCACCGGGACCCTGTCGAGCAGCGAGACGCCGATGAAGAAGCCGTCCGGGTGGTCCGCGACGGTGTAGCCGGTGCCGTCGACGACGACCTCCGCGCCCTGGGCGGCGGCCCCGTGGACGTAGGAGGCGACCTTGTCGCGGTGCTCGCGGGTGATCAGCGGGCCCATCTCGGAGGACGGGTCGGTGCCCGGACCGATGCGGAGGGCGGTGGCCCGGTCGGCGATCTTCTTCACCAGGTCGTCGCCGATCTCGCCGACGGCGACGACGACGGAGACGGCCATGCAGCGCTCGCCGGCCGACCCGTAGGCCGCGTTGATGGCGTTGTCGGCGGCCACGTCCAGGTCGGCGTCGGGCAGCACCAGCATGTGGTTCTTGGCGCCGCCCAGCGCCTGGACGCGCTTGCCGTGCTCGACCGCCCGGGTCTGGATGTACTTGGCGATCGGGGTGGAGCCCACGAAGCTGACGGCGGCCACGTCCGGGTGCTCCAGGAGGCGGTCCACCGCGACCTTGTCACCGTTGACGACGTTCAGGACGCCGTCCGGCAGCCCGGCCTCGGCGGCGAGTTCGGCGAGCCGGAAGGCGGCCGAGGGGTCCTTCTCGCTGGGCTTGAGCACGAAGGTGTTGCCGCAGGCGATGGCGACCGGGAACATCCACAGCGGCACCATGGCGGGGAAGTTGAACGGGGTGATGCCGGCCACCACGCCCAGCGGCTGGCGGATCGAGGCGACGTCGACGCCGCTGGAGACCTCGGTGGACAGCTCGCCCTTGAGCTTGTGCGTGATGCCGCAGGCCAGCTCCACGATCTCCAGACCGCGGGCCACCTCGCCCAGCGCGTCGGAGTGGACCTTGCCGTGCTCGGCGGTGATCAGCGCGGCGATCTCGTCCCGGTGCGCGTCCAGCAGTTCGCGGTACTTGTAGAGGATCGCGGTGCGCTTGGCCAGCGAGACGGTGCCCCAGCTGCGGTACGCCTCCTTGGCGGCGGCCACCGCCCGGTCCACCTCGTCCGTGGCGGCGAGGGCGACCCGGGTGTCCTGGGCGCCGGTGGCGGGGTTGTAGACCGGCCCGTACGCGCCGGACGCGCCCTCGACGGCCTTGCCGTCGATCCAGTGGTCGATGGTCTTCATGTGCGGGCCTCTCTCGACGGGGGTGCGGGACGGGCGGTGGACGCGGCCGGGCGCGGCGCTAGAGGTGGCGGCGGCGGGCGGCGGCCCGCCGTTCGTACTCCTCGCGCGCCGCGACGGCCGCCGGGCGGGTCGCGGTCTGGGCGACGGGCACATCCCACCACGCCTGAGCGGCGGGCGCGCCCGGCACTGTGTCGGCTGTTTCGACCTCCACATGGACACATGTGGGGTGCCGGGCGTCACGCGCCGCGGCGAGCGCGGCGGGCAGCGCGCCGGCCGTGGTGACCCGGATGACCTCCATTCCGAGGGACGCGGCGTTGGCCGCCAGGTCCACCGGCAGCGGCTCCCCGGTGTAGCCGCCGTCGGCGGCCCGGTACCGGTAGGCGGTGCCGAAGCGTTCGCCGCCGGTCTGTGCGGAGAGCCCGCCGATGGAGGCGTAGCCGTGGTTCTGCAGGATGACGACGGTGATGCCGATGCCCTCCTGGACGGCGGTGACGATCTCGGTGGGCATCATCAGATACGTACCGTCGCCGACCAGCGCCCACACCGGGCGGTCGGGGGCGGCGAGCTTCACCCCGATGGCGGCGGGGATCTCGTAGCCCATGCAGGAGTAGCCGTACTCCAGGTGGTACTGGCGCCGGGAGCGGGTGCGCCAGAGCTTGTGCAGGTCGCCGGGGAGCGACCCGGCCGCGTTGATGATCACGTCCTGGTCGCCGACGACCGCGTCCAGGGCGCCGAGGACCTGGGTCTGGCTGGGTCGCGCGGCCGGGTCGGGCACCGCGTGGGCCGCGTCCACCAGGCCTTCCCAGCGCTCCTTGCCCCGGGTGTACCCGGCTTCGTACGCGGCGTCCACCCGGTGTCCGGCCAGCGCCCCGGTGAGCGCCTCCAGCCCGGCGCGGGCGTCCGCGACCAGGGGCAGCGCGGCGAGCTTGTGGGCGTCGAACGCGGCGACGTTGAGGTGGACGAACCGCACCTCCGGGTCGGCGAACAGGGTCGCCGAGGCGGTGGTGAAGTCGGTGAAGCGGGTGCCGACGCCGAGGACCAGGTCGGCGGTGCGGGCCAGGTCGTCGGCGACCGCGGTGCCGGTGTGGCCGATGCCGCCGACGTCCGCCGGGTGGTCGTGGCGCAGCGAGCCCTTGCCGGCCTGGGTGGACGCGACCGGGATGCCGGTGGCGTCCACCAGCGCCTTCAGTGCGTTCTCCGCCTCGCTGTGGTGCACGCCGCCGCCGGCCACGATGAGCGGGCGGCGCGCGGCGCGGACGGCGCGCGCCGCGTCGGCGAGCGCGGCCGGGTCCGGGGCGGGCCGGCGGACCCGCCAGACCCGGTCGGCGAAGAACTCCGCCGGCCAGTCGAACGCCTCGGCCTGCACGTCCTGCGGCAGGGCGAGGGTCACCGCCCCGGTGTCGACCGGGTCGGTGAGCACCCGCATGGCCTGGAGGGCGGCGGGGATCAGGGCCTCCGGGCGGGTGATCCGGTCGAAGTAGCGGGAGACCGGGCGCAGGCAGTCGTTGACCGAGACGTCGCCGGCGTACGGCACCTCCAGCTGCTGGAGCACCGGGTCGGCGGGCCGGGTGGCGAAGGTGTCGCCGGGCAGCAGCAGGACCGGCAGGCGGTTGACGGTGGCGAGCGCCGCGCCGGTGGTGAGGTTGGTGGCGCCGGGGCCGATGGAGGTGGTGACGGCCTGGGCGGAGAGCCGGTCGCACTGCCGGGCGTAGCCGACGGCGGCGTGCACCATGGCCTGTTCGTTGCGGCCCTGGAGGAACGGGAGGGTCCCGGGCCCGGATTCCAGCAGGGCCTGCCCGAGGCCCGCCACGTTGCCGTGGCCGAAGATCCCCCAGCAGGCGGTGATCAGCCGGCGCCGGGTGCCGTCGCGCTCGGTGTACTGGTGGCCGAGGAACTCCACCAGGGCCTGGGCGACGGTCAGCCGCCGGGTCGGCCCGGCGGTCGGTTCGGGCGCGGTCGTCGCGCCGTGGGGCGCGGCGGCCGCGCGGGCGTCGGTGGCGGTCATCGCGCGTCTCCGGTGGGTGCGGGCGGGGCGGCGGGGGCGGTGTACAGCGGCAGGCGGGGGTCGGTCGGCTGGTCGGGCCAGGTGTCGCGGATCCAGGCGTGGTCGGGGTGGTCGCGGATCAGCCACCGGCGTTCCGGTCCCGGCCCGGCCATGACGTTGAGGTAGTACATGGCATGCCCGGGGGCGGCGATGGACGGGCCGTGCCAGCCGTCGGGGATGAGCACCGTGTCGCCGGTCCGGACCTCGGCGAGGACGTCGGTGCCCCGGCCGCGCCCGGACGGGGAGACGCGCTGGTAGCCCAGTCCGGGGGTGCCGTGCGCGGCGGCGATCTCGAAGTAGTAGATCTCCTCCAGTTCGGACTCCTCGCCGGGTCGGGACTCGTCGTGCTTGTGCGGCGGGTAGGAGGACCAGTTGCCGCCGGGGGTGAGGACCTCCACCGCGATGAGCCTGTCGCAGGCGAACCCGCCGGGCGCCGCGCCGTCCCCGGCGGGGGCGGACGCGAAGTTGTTCACCTGGCGGGAGCAGCTTCCGGTGCCGCGGAGTTCGACGGGCACACCGGCGGCCGGCCCGTAGCGGGCCGGGAGGGCCCGTTCGCAGCGGGCCCCGGCGAGCGCGAACCGGCCGCCGGCCTCGCTGGAGATCAGCGCCCGGCTGTCGCGCGGCAGGTACGCGAAGTCCGTCACCTGGCTGAAGACGTCCGGGCGGCCGTGGAGTGCGAAGGTCAGGTCGGCCACCCGTACGGTGCAGCCGCCGCTCAGCGGGAGCACGATCCATTCGCTGTCCCCGGTGGGGAAGGTGTGCGAACCGTGCGGCGGGAGCGTCAGGACACGCAGCGAGGAGTGCTCCCAGCCGGCCCGCGCGGGGTCGACGTCCACGTCGTACGGCCCGTTCGCCGCCTGTCCGGCCGCCAGGTGGAACGCGCGCCGGTGACCGCTTCCGGTGGTTGCGGTGGTTCCAGTGGTTCCGGTGGTTCCGGTGGTTCCGGCCGTTCCCGTCGTTCCGGTGGTTCCGGCGGGCCCGGGCGCCTCGGCGGTGGCGGACGCGGCGGTGGTCCCGGCGCGCTCCCTGGTGCCGACGGCGCCGCTGGGCTCGGTGATGCCAGTGGGATTCGTGGGGCTGTTGGTGCCATTGGGCTCTGTGGGGCTGTTGGCGCCGGTGGGCTCGGCGGTGCTGGTGTGCTCCGTGGCGCTGTTGATGCCGGTGGTGCCGACGGTACCGGTGGTGCCGGTCCGCCGGGCGCGCTGCGCGGGTTCGCCGGGCTCGGCGGTGTCTGGGGTCGTGGCGGTCACGGTGTGAGTCTTCCCGGGTGCGGGCCGCTCAGCCGCCCGGAGCAGGCCGACGGCGGTGTCCACGGCGGATTCCACGGTGCCCTCCGCCGGGTAGAGCAGGGAGCGCCCGGCCACCAGGCCGTGGACGGTGGGCAGCCCGAGCGCCGCACGCCACCGGTCGTAGACGCCCCGCTGTTCGCGCGCGGAGCTGCCGGTGTCGCCGCCGAGCAGCACCGTGGGCAGGGTGGAGGTCTCCAGCACCGCGGCCATGTCCTCGGGGTCCTCGGTGACCGGGAGCTTGAGCCAGGTGTACGCGGAGGTGCCGGCGAGCCCGGAGGCGACGGCCACCGAGCGGGTGACCGCCTCCGCGCCGAGGTCGTTGACGACCCTGCCGTCCACCCGGCGGGTGATGAAGGGTTCCACGAAGACCGGCAGTTCACGGGCTGCCATCTCGTCGATCGCCCGGGCGGCGGAGACCATGGTGGTGAGCGAGCCGGGGTCCTGGTAGTCGATGCGCAGCAGCAGCTTGCCGGCGTCGAAGCGGAGCCGGGCGAGGTCCTGGGGGCGGTGCCCGGTGAACCGGTCGTCGAGTTCGAAGGCGGCGCCGGCGAGCCCGCCGCGGTTCATCGATCCCATCACCACCTTGCCGTCGAGGGCGCCGAGGAGGAGCAGGTCGTCCAGGATGTCGGCGGTGCCGAGGACGCCGTCCACGCCCGGGCGGGCCAGGGCGCGGCACAGCCGGTCCAGCAGGTCGGCGCGGCTCGCCATGGCCAGCCGCCGGTCCCCGGCGGACAGCACGCCGCGGGCCGGATGGTCGGCCGCGATGATCAGCAGCTGTCCGCCGGGGCCCATGAGCGGGCGGCGGACCCGGCGCGCGGCCGCCTCCGCGATGGCCCCGGGGTGCCGGGCGCGCACCCCGGCGAGGTCGGCGATGTCGATGCTCAAGGTCGCTCCTGGCGTGTGGCGTCGGGCGGGTTCCCGGTGTCCGGGCTTCCGGGTACCCGGGCTTCCGGGGCCGTGTCCGGACTCCTCGGTGTTCCGGCTCTCCCCGGTGTTCCGGCTCTCCGGCGTCCGGGGGCCGGTGTCCGGGCTCTCGGGCGTCGGGGCCGAGTCCGGGGGCCGGTGCCCGGGCTTTCGGGCGTCGGGGCCGTGTCCGGGGCCGGTGCCCGGGCTTCCGGGCCGGCGGGCGGCAGCGCGGTCAGCCCGGTCCGAGCAGCTCCGCCACCTCCGCCGCGGTGGGCATGGCGGAGGAGCAGGCCAGCCGCCCGGCGACGATGGCGCCCGCCGCGTTCGCGTACCGCAGGGTGCGCTCCAGTTCCCAGCCGGCGAGCAGCCCGTGGCAGAGCGCGCCACCGAAGGCGTCGCCCGCGCCCAGCCCGTTGACCACGTCCACCTCGACCGGCGGCACTTCGGCGGTGCCGCCGTCCCGGTGGGCGGCGAACACCCCCTTGGGGCCCTGTTTGACCACCGCGAGCTCCACCCCCGCGTCCAGCAGGGCCCGCGCACAGGCGGCCGGTTCGCGGAGCCCGGTGGCGATCTCGCACTCGTCAAGGTTGCCCACGGCCACCGTGGCGTGTCGCAGCGCCCGGGCGTAGTGCGGCCGGGCCTGGTCCGGGTCGCGCCAGAACATCGGGCGCCAGTCGAGGTCGAACACGGTGTGCCGGACGGTGGCGGGCGGCCCCGCCGGGTGCGCCGGGGACCGGTCCCCGGTACCGGACGCGGGGGCGGCTTCCGGCCGGGGCGGGGCCGGCGCGGCGCCGCGGGCCGCCAGGGCGGCCAGCGTGCTGGTCCGGCTGGGCTCCTCGCACAGCCCGGTGCCGGTCATCCAGAAGATCCGGGCGGCCCGGACGGCGTCCAGGTCGAGCTCGTCCGGGTGGATCTCCAGGTCCGGTGCCTTGGGCTGCCGGTAGAAGTAGAGCGGGAAGTCGTCCGGCGGGAAGATCTCACAGAAGGTCACCGGGGTGGGGTACGCGGGCACCGGGGTGACCCAGCGGTCGTCCACGCCGAACTCGCCCAGAGCCTGGTGGAGGTAGTCGCCGAACGGGTCCGCCCCGGTGCGGGTGATGACGGCGGTACGGCGGCCCAGCCGGGCGGCGGCCACCGCGACGTTGGTCGCCGAGCCGCCGAGGAACTTCCCGAACGTCTCGACCCGGGACAGCGGGACGCCGGTCTGGAGGGGGTAGATGTCCACTCCGATGCGGCCCATCGTGATCAGGTCGTACGGCTCGCTCATATGCGCCCCTTCGTGGAGGACCACGGACCCGGACCCGGCCCGGGGACACGGGCCGGTCCGGCCCGGGGCCCGGCCCGGCACCTCAGGTCTAGACGCGCGCGCGACCCACTGTCAAGGATTGTCCTTACATACTGACGTCAGGACCGGACGGCTCCGGGCCCGGCCGCGCGGCGCCCGCTCGCGCCCGCACGTCCGGACGTCACGCCATCACGTCACGCGTCACGCGTCACGTCATGCCGTCATGCCGTCATGCCGTCATGCCGTCATGCCGTCATGACAAAATCCGGTCGATCGTCGGCCGCCACCCCGACGCGCCGTCAGCTGACCATACGTCCGTATGTCCTGACCTGGCCTTGACGGCCACCGGTCCGGGCGGTGAAGCTGCCGGTAAGACCGGCGAGAGGAGCCCCGCGTCCATGACTGCCGCCGCCTCCCCCGAATCCACCGCCGCCGGCCGCATCCGGGTCGGCTCCGCCCCCGACTCCTGGGGGGTGTGGTTCCCCGACGATCCCCGGCAGGTGCCCTGGCGGCGGTTCCTCGACGAGGTCGCCGAGGCGGGCTACGAGTGGATCGAGCTGGGCCCGTACGGCTATCTGCCGACCGACCCGGTCCGGCTCGCCGAGGAGACCGCGCGGCGCGGACTCGCGGTGTCGGCGGGGACCGTCTTCACCGCGCTGCACCGGGGCCCCGCGGTCTGGGAGGACACCTGGCGGCAGGTCCGCCGGGTCGCCGCCCTCACCCAGGCGATGGGCGCGCGGCACCTGGTGGTGATCCCGTCCTTCTGGCGCGACGACAAGACCGCCGAGCTGATCGAGAGTCCGCGGCTGACCGCCGGTCAGTGGCGGGACCTGGCCGCCGGCACGGAGCGGCTGGGGCGTGCGGTGCGTGAGGAGTTCGGGCTGGGGATCGTCGTCCACCCGCACGCCGACACCCACATCGACACCGAGGAGAACGTCGCCCGGTTCCTGGACGCCACCGACCCGGACCTGGTCGGCCTCTGCCTGGACACCGGGCACTACGCCTACTGCGGCGGCGACAGCGTCCGGCTCATCGAAACCTACGGCGAGCGCATCGGCTACCTCCACCTCAAGCAGGTGGATCCGGAGATCCTGGCCGCGGTGGTCCGGGACCGGGTGCCGTTCGGGCCCGCCGTCCGGCAGGGGGTCATGTGCGAGCCGCCGGGCGGCATCCCGGCGCTGGAGCCGGTGCTGACCGCCGCCCGGGGGCTGGACATCGACCTGTTCGCCATCGTCGAGCAGGACATGTACCCCTGCCCGCCCGACCAGCCGTTCCCGATCGCCCGGCGCACCCGCCGCTTCCTGCGCGGCTGCGGCGTCTGAGACCGGCGGTCCGGGCCGCCGGGAACCACAGCGGGACACCGCGAACCACGAGGAGGCACACCCCATGGCGCAGCAGGGCACGCTCGGCGTCGCGGTCGTCGGAACCGGCCGGATGGGCGCCGACCATGTGCGCCGCATCCACGAAGTGACCAGCGGGGCGCGGGTCGCGGCCGTGGTGGACGTCGACGCCGAGCGGGTCGAGGCGGTGGCGCGGTCCGTCGGGGGCTGCGCGGCGTACACCGACCCGGCCGCCGCCATGGCCTCCGCCGAGGTGGACGCGGTGCTGGTGGCCAGCCCCGGGCCGGCCCACGAGGCGGCCCTGCTGGAGGCGTTCCGGCGCGATCTGCCGGTGCTCTGCGAGAAGCCGCTCACCCCGGACGCGGCCTCCGCCCTGCGGGTACTGGAGGCCGAGCAGCGGCTGGGGCACCGGCGCGTGCAGGTGGGGTTCATGCGCCGCTACGACCCCGAGTTCGGCCGGCTGAAGGCGCTGCTGGCAGGGGGCGGGCTGGGCCGCCCGCTGCTGCTGCACTGCCGGCACCGCAACGCCTCGGTGCCGTCCTTCTTCACCGAGCAGATGCTGATCAACGACTCGGTGGTGCACGAGATGGACCAGACGCGCTGGCTGCTGGAGCAGGAGATCACCTCGGTGACCGTGCTCCGCCCGCGACCCAGCGGGCACGCCCCGGCGGGCATCGGCGACCCGCAACTGGTGGTCTTCGAGACCGACGGCGGCGTCCTGGTGGACGTGGAGATCTTCGCCACCTGCGGTTTCGGCTACCAGGTGCAGGCGGAGGCGGTCTGCGAGCGAGGCACCGCCCGGGTCGGTGACGCACACGGCATGCTGGTCAACCAGGCCGGACGCTGGGGCGGCGAGATCGCCCAGGACTTCACGGTCCGCTTCCGGGAGGCGTACGACCGGCAGGTGCAGGCATGGGTGGACGCCACCCTGCGCGGCACCGTGGAGGGGCCGAGCGCCTGGGACGGGTACGCGGCCGCCGCGGTCTGCGAGGCGGGGGTGCGGGCCCAGGCCACCGGTGAACGGGTGGCCGTGGAACTGGTCGAGCGTCCCGCCCTCTACCGCCCCTAGCCCTCCCGGCCGCCCCCCGACCGTCCCCCGGCGCCCCGGTCCGCCCACCACCCCCGCCCCGTCCGTCCGCCGCCCCCGCCCCTGCCCCTGGAACTTCCGCCGCAACGGCCCTGCCCGCCGCCCCTGGCCCTTCTTCCTCCGCCCCTGACCCCCTTCCGGGCTTCGCCGGCCCGACCAGGGCGCCCCGGCCGTGGCGCCCCCGCGCCGACCGCTCGGACGCGCCCGGGGGCGCCGGCGGGGACCCGGCCGGACGCTCGCCCCGGCCCGCCACACCGGCACGCCCCGCCACACCGGCACGCCGCGGCGCACCCGCCCGCCCCGCCGCAGTCGCCCGCCCGGGCGCCCGGCCCCGGCGGCGCCCGGTGCCCCCGCCGGCCGCGGCACTCCCGCCCCATACGTACGCACCGGCCCCGTCCGTCCCGTCCCGCCGCTTACGGGGCGGGCCGCACTTCACCTCTTCGTCACCAACATCACGTTCCTACGGAATTTCCGTCACAGTCGCTCGACAACCCACCGCTCCCGGCCCCGGCCTGCCACCGACCGGGCACAGGCTGTGATCAACAGTGGACGCGTCCGGCCCTCGCTTCCGGCTCCCCCGGGCGCAGGCCGCGACGCCTTGCAGGAAGGCGGACGAGATGACCGAACGGGGACGGCTGTGGTCCTACCGGGAGATCGCCGCGCACATCGGCGTCCAGACCGACACCGTGCGGTCCTATCGCAAGCACGGCCACCTGCCACCGCCCGACCTGGTACAGGGCGGCAAGCCCTACTGGTACGCGGACACGATCAGGGCCTGGGTGGCACGCCGCCCGGGCAATCGGTCCCGGGACTGAGCACCCGCCCGCGACGGAGACCGGAGCAGGGGTGCGAGATACCCCCGAGGGGTATATAGTTCGGAGTGTCGGAGCCCGCGGGAACCCCGCGGAACCGGCGGACCAGCGCGTACCCACTCATCCAGGAGAAGCCACATGACCACCGAGGCGAAGTCCGGTTCCTGCTGCACCCCCGACGGCTCCTGCGGCACCGGCGCGTCGACCGGCGCCGAAGCGGGCGCCGTGACCACCGTCTACCAGGTGACCGGCATGACCTGCGGTCACTGCGAGGGGGCGATCTCCCAGGAGATCTCCGCCATCGCCGGCGTCAGCTCGGTGACGGCCACCGCCGCCACCGGCCGGGTCACCGTGGTCTCCGCCGCCCCGCTGGACGACGAGGCCGTGCGCGCGGCCGTCGACGAGGCCGGCTACGAGCTCACCGGTCGCGCCTGACCCGCTCCGGGCAGGGCGGCCGGACACCGCCCGGCAGCACGGGTTGTGCGGCCGCGGGTCTTCACATGATCCGCAAAGCTTCACTCGACCCCCATAAGCCGCACAACACCCATACGCCTGAGCCTCGATCTCCAGATCGAGGCTCTTGCCCTTTTACGTGCCCATATGGCAAGAGACGCAGATCACACTCAGAAGAACGTAACCATTGGCAGGGGTGGGGAGTCTAACCCTGCGGCTGGCTCGTCTTGGGGGACGTTGCCGGCCACGCGTGGCCGGGGCACGTACCCGGGGAGCTTTGAGCGGCCCTCCCGTACGTACGCGTCCCGGCAGGTCGCGGAGTACCACCTGTGAACGCCCGGCCGGATCCCGTGGGGGGAATCCGCACCGGGAAACGGAAGCGCCCCGCTTTCCGACCCGTGGGGGGATCGGAAGCGGGGCGCTTTCATGTCCGCGGGCGACGGCGCCCGCCGGTCGCGGGCGCCTGCCGTCAGCGCTGCTCGACCGGGACGAAGTCGCGCTCGACGACGCCGGTGTAGATCTGGCGCGGGCGGCCGATGCGGGAACCCGGCTCCTTGATCATCTCGTGCCACTGGGCGATCCAGCCGGGCAGCCGGCCGAGCGCGAAGAGCACGGTGAACATCTCGGTCGGGAAGCCCATGGCCCGGTAGATCAGACCGGTGTAGAAGTCCACGTTCGGGTAGAGCTTGCGCTCGACGAAGTAGTCGTCGGCCAGCGCGTGCTCCTCCAGCTTGAGCGCGATGTCCAGCAGCTCGTCGCTCTTGCCGAGGGCGGAGAGGACATCGTGCGCCGCCGACTTGATGATCTTCGCCCGGGGGTCGAAGTTCTTGTAGACGCGGTGCCCGAAGCCCATGAGCTTCACGCCGTCTTCCTTGTTCTTCACCTTGCGGATGAAGGAGTCGACGTCACCGCCGGTGGCCTGGATGCCCTCCAGCATCTCCAGCACGCTCTGGTTGGCGCCACCGTGCAGCGGGCCCCACAGGGCGCTGATGCCCGCGGAGATGGAGGCGAACATGTTCGCCTGCGAGGAACCGACCAGCCGGACCGTCGAGGTCGAACAGTTCTGCTCGTGGTCGGCGTGCAGGATCAGCAGCTTGTCCAGGGCGCTGACCACGACCGGGTCGAGGCTGTACTCCGCGGCGGGCACCGAGAAGGTCATCCGGAGGAAGTTCTCCACATAACCGAGGTCGTTGCGCGGGTAGACGATCGGGTGGCCGACCGACTTCTTGTACGCGTACGCCGCGATGGTCGGCAGCTTGGCCAGCAGCCGGACGGTCGACAGGTGGCGCTGCTTCTCGTCGAACGGGTTGTGGCTGTCCTGGTAGAACGTCGACAGCGCGCTGACCACGGAGGACAGCATCGCCATCGGGTGCGCGTCACGCGGGAAGCCGTCGTAGAAGCGCTTGACGTCCTCGTGCAGCAGCGTGTGCGTCGTGATCTCCTCGCGGAAATGCGCGAGCTCGTCGACGGTCGGCAGCTCACCGTTGATCAGCAGGAACGCCGTCTCCAGGAAGGTGCTGCGCTCGGCCAGCTGCTCGATCGGGTAGCCCCGGTAACGCAGAATGCCCGCTTCACCATCCAGGTAGGTGATCGCGGATTTGTACGCGGCGGTGTTGCCGTATCCCGAGTCCAGGGTCACCAGACCGGTCTGGGCGCGGAGCTTGCCGATATCGAAGCCCTTGTCGCCGACAGTGCTGTCGACCACCGGGTAGGTGTATTCGCCGTCCCCGTACCGCAGTACTACAGAGTTGTCGCTCACGTCATCCCTCACCGACGTCTGGTTCTCTTCCTCGAGGTGCCCTGACTCCCCCTACCTTCCCCCATTTGGACGAGGAACGTGCACTCGGGGTCGGCCGAAGGGTAGATCAACGGCACTCAGTGCCGCCATCATGCCCATACTGCCCCCTTCGTCACTGTTCGCAAACCCTTGCGACACGCTGGCCGTCACCCGATGCGGTCCGCGCACCGCCGCCGCCGATCCGGTGGTCGAGCGCCGTGCAGCGACGCCCCGCGGAAACCGTCCGCACCGCCTGCCCGAGCGCCCGCCGCGAACCGACGAGCACCACGAGCCGCTTCGCCCGGGTGACGGCGGTGTAGAGCAGATTGCGCTGGAGCATCATCCAAGCCCCGGTGGTCACCGGAACCACCACCGCCGGATACTCGCTGCCCTGCGAGCGGTGGATGGTCACCGCGTAGGCGTGCGCCAGCTCGTCCAGCTCGTCGAAGTCGTACGGCACCTCCTCGTCCTCGTCGGTACGCACGACCAGCCGCTGCTCGTCGTTGTCGAGGGCGGTGACCACACCCACCGTGCCGTTGAACACCCCGTTGGTGCCCTTTTCGTAATTGTTCCTGATCTGGGTGACTTTGTCGCCGACGCGGAAGACCCGCCCACCGAACCGCCGCTCCGGCAGATCCGGCCGGGCCGGGGTGATGGCCTGCTGGAGCAGCCCGTTGAGCGCACCGGCCCCGGCCGGGCCGCGGTGCATCGGCGCGAGCACCTGGACGTCCCGGCGGGGGTCGAGGCCGAACTTCGCGGGGATCCGGCGGGCCGCCACGTCCACCGTCAGCCGCCCGGCCTCCTCGGTGTCCTCCTCGACGAAGAGGAAGAAGTCGGACAGGCCCTGGGTGAGCGGCGGCACCCCGGAGTTGATGCGGTGCGCGTTGGTGACCACGCCGGACTGCTGGGCCTGCCGGAAGATCCGGGTCAGCCGCACCGCCGGCACCGGCCCGCCGTCGGCCAGCAGATCCCGCAGCACCTCGCCCGCCCCCACCGACGGCAGCTGGTCCACATCGCCCACCAGCAGCAGGTGCGCGCCCGGCGGTACCGCCTTGACCAGCTTGTTCGCCAGCAGCAGGTCGAGCATGGACGCCTCGTCCACCACCACCAGGTCGGCGTCGAGCGGGCGGTCCCGGTCGTACGCCGCGTCCCCGCCCGGCTTCAGCTCCAGCAGCCGGTGCACGGTGGACGCCTCGGCGCCGGTCAGCTCGGCCAGCCGCTTGGCGGCCCGGCCGGTCGGCGCCGCCAGCACCACCCTGGCCTTCTTGGCGCGGGCGAGCTCCACCACGGAACGCACCGTGAAGGACTTGCCGCAGCCCGGCCCGCCGGTGAGCACGGCGACCTTCTGCGTCAGCGCCAGCCGTACCGCGTCCCGCTGCTCGGGCGCCAGGTCCGCGCCGGTGCGGGTGGCCAGCCAGCTCAGCGCCTTGTCCCAGTCGACGTCCTGGAAGGCCGGCATCCGGTCCTCCGTCCCGCGCAGCAGCCGCAGCAGCTGCCCGGCGAGCGACACCTCGGCGCGGTGGAACGGCAGCAGGTAGACCGCGGTCACCGGGTCGCCGCCCTCGGGCGCGGGCACCGTCTCGCGGACCACGCCCTCGGGGTCCTCCGCCAGCTCGCCCAGGCAGTCGATGACCAGCCCGGTGTCGACCTGGAGGAGCTTCACGGCGTCCGCGATCAGCCGCTCCTCCGGCAGGTAGCAGTGGCCGTTGTCGGTGGACTGGGAGAGCGCGTACTGCAGGCCGGCCTTCACCCGCTCCGGGCTGTCGTGCGGGATGCCCACCGACTGGGCGATCTTGTCCGCGGTGAGGAAGCCGATGCCCCACACGTCGGCGGCGAGCCGGTAGGGCTGGTTCCTCACCACCGAGATGGAGGCGTCGCCGTACTTCTTGTAGATCCGCACCGCGATGGAGGTGGAGACCCCGACGCCCTGGAGGAAGACCATGACCTCCTTGATGGCCTTCTGCTCCTCCCAGGCCGCGCCGATCATCCGGGTCCGCTTGGGGCCCAGGCCCGGTACCTCGACCAGCCGCTCCGGCTCCCGCTCGATCACCTCGAGGGTGTCGACGCCGAAGTGCTCGGTGATCCGGTCGGCGATGCGCGGCCCGATGCCCTTGATCAGACCCGAACCCAGATAGCGGCGGATGCCCTGGACCGTGGCGGGGAGGACGGTGGTGTAGTTCTCCACGGTGAACTGCTTGCCGTACTGCGGGTGGGAGCCCCAGCGGCCCTCCATGCGCAGTGACTCGCCCGGCTGCGCGCCGAGCAGCGACCCGACGACGGTGAGCAGGTCACCGGCGCCGCGGCCGGTGTCGACCCGGGCGACGGTGTAGCCGTTCTCCTCATTGGCGTAGGTGATCCGCTCCAGGACCCCCTCCACGACCGCGAGTTTGAGCATGGTCCGACGGTACCGCCGGGGTCCGACACCCTTTCCGGGCGGTCGGACCGGGGCCGGGGCGCGGGCGTCCGGCCGGTCGGCCGGGAGGGCGGCCGGGTGCGGACCGACGGGAGAGGACGTGTCCGATGACGGAATCGGCACCGGGGGCACCGGCCGGTACGGGGCGGGACGACGGCGACGGCGACGGCCACGGCGGCGGCGCGGCGATCGTGGTGGTGGGGTCGGCCAACGCCGACCTGGTGGTCGGTGTGGAGCGCCGGCCGGGGCCCGGGGAGACCGTGCTCGGCTCCGACCTGGCCATCCACCCGGGGGGCAAGGGCGCCAACCAGGCGGTCGCCGCCGCCCGCCTGGGCGGCCGCACCGCGCTGCTGGCCCGGGTCGGTGACGACCCGCACGGCCGGCTGCTGCTGGACGCCCTGTGCGCGGCGGGGGTCGGCACCTCCGGTGTGCTGGTGGGCGGGGCGCCGACCGGCACCGCCCTGATCACGGTGGACCCGTCGGGCGACAACAGCATCGTGGTCGCGCCCGGCGCCAACGCCCGGCTGACGCCCGCCGACGTGCGGGCCGCCCGCGGGCTGCTCGCCCCGGCCCGGGTGGTGTCGGTGCAGCTGGAGATCCCGCTGGAGACGGTCGAGGAGGTGGCGCGCACGGTGCGGCCCGGCACCCGGCTGGTGCTCAACCCCTCGCCGCCGGCCGCGCTGCCGGCCGGGGTGGCGGCCGCCTGCGACGTGCTGGTGGTCAACGAGCACGAGGCGCGGGTGCTGCTGGCCGGCGACCCGGCGGCCGGGCGGGACCGGCCGGAGGACTGGGCACGGGCCCTGCTGGCGCGCGGACCGCGGGCGGTGGTGGTGACCCTGGGCGCGGCGGGCGCGCTGGCCGCCGACGGACGGGGCGCGGTTCGGGTACCGAGCCCGCGGGTGGCCGCGGTGGACACCACGGGCGCCGGCGATGCGTTCACCGGGGCGCTCTGCCTGCGGCTGGCGGCGGGTGACGGGCTGGAGCCGGCGGTGCGGTTCGCGGTGCGGGTGGGCGCGGCGGCGGTGACCCGCACCGGGGCCCAGGAGTCCTACCCGACCGCCAGGGAGCTGGCGGACCACTGAGGCGGCGGGGCACGGCGGGGCGCGGACGCGGAACGGGGCGCGGCCGGGCGGCGGGGGCAGCGCGAGCGCGGGGCGGGCGGGACGGGCCGGGCGAGCGGGCGCGCGGCAGGCGGGCCGGGCGAGCGGGCGCGGGGCGGGCGGGCCGGGCGGGCGCGCGGCGGGCGGGGCGGTGGCCGCGGGCCGCCGGGGGAAGCGGGTGATTCCGGTGCGGCGGGTGAGCCGGGTGGGCCCGATGAACCGGGAGAGCCGGGTGGGCCCCGGTGAACTGGGTGGGCCGGGTGGGCCCGGTGGGCACGGTGAACCCACCGCTTCCACCCCTGGGTGACCGATAACAGGCATCTTTTGCCTATTTGTGACATACCCCCGCGGAGGCCCCACACGCTTCGAGGGGCCCGGTACCGGACCGGGCCCCTCGTGTCGCCCCCTTTCCCCTCCCCCTGCGGCTTTCCATCGAAATCCCCCCGGATCCCCTCCCGGAAAGCCTGACGCCCCCTACGACCCGCCAGGGGGCGAAAGGGTTGCACGGTTCCAGCCGGTGATTCCGGGATCACCCGGTGTCAGGCCGGCGGCCCGCCCGGTCGACTCGGTGTGATGGCCGGAAACCAGAGGTGACCTGGTCTCACGGCGAACGGAGTGCGAACATTTTCAACGGGTGGCGACTTCGGCCGCCGCACCTCCGGCCGGCCCGGATCCGCCTCCCGTCCTGTGTCCCGCTGTCAGGCGTAGGGCAAGTCCCGCGCGTCCCCCCTGTTGGCGGCTGGAAACGGGGAGCTGTGCATGACCGCGATCGAGGAACGAGCGCCCGAGACCGTCCCGCTGGACCACCCCGACGCCCAGCGACAGGCCGCCACGGGCGCGAAGGCCGCTCATCTGGCGCGCGCCGCCCGCGCCGGGCTGCCCGTGCTGCCCGGCTTCGTCATCCCCCACGGAACCGATCCGGCCTCCCCGGCGGTCGAACGCGCCTGGCGCGAGCTGTCCGCCGACGGCACCCGCCCGCTGGTGGTCCGCTCCTCCTCGTCCCAGGAGGACACCGGGGAGTCCTCCATGGCGGGGCGGTTCGCCTCCGTCCTCGACGTCCGGGGACGCCGGGCGTTCCGGGAGGCGGTGGCCACCGTGCTGGAGTCCGCCCGGCGGGCTCCCGGGGCCCCCGCCGCCATGGCGGTGCTGGTCCAGGTGATGCTCCCGGCACACCGCGGCGGAGTGCTGTTCGGCGCCGACCCCGTCGAGGGCCGGGACGACCGGATGCTGGTGAGCGTGGTCCGCGGCGGCCCGGACACCCTGGTCAGCGGGGCGCAGTCGGGCACGAACTACCACGTCACCCGGTCCGGCCGGTGCCTGCGCACCGAGCCCACGGAACGCGCCGGGGACCGGCTGCTCGGCCGGGCCGAGCTGCGCCGGCTGGCCCGGCTGGCCCGGCACGCCCGGCAGCTGTTCGACGGCCCGCAGGACATCGAGTTCGCCTTCGGCCGCGACGGCGCGCTGTGGCTGCTGCAGAGCCGCCCGATCACCGCGATGGCGGCCCGCCCGCCGCGCGGCGCCCGGCTGCTGGGCCCGGGTCCGGTCGCGGAGACGCTGCCGGACACCCTGCGGCCGCTGGAGGAGGACCTGTGGGTGGTGCCGATGGCCCGCGGGCTGGCCGCCGCCCTGGACATCGCGGCGACGGTGCCGCGCCGCCGGCTGCACCGCACCCCGGTGGTCACCACGGTCGGCGGGCGCCCGGCCGCCGACCTGCGGCTGCTCGGCGCGGTACCGCAGCGGCACCGCTTCCTGTCCGTGCTCAACCCGCTGCCCGGCGCCCGCAAGCTGTCCGCCGCCTGGCGGGTGGGCAGGCTCCGCTCGGTACTGCCGGGGCTCGCCGTGGACCTGCTGGCCGACGTGGACCGGCGGCTCGCCGAGACACCGGCGGCGGGCGACCTGGACCGCTCGGAGCTGCTCGCGCTGCTGCGCTGGGGCCGGGCCGTGCTGGTCGCCCTGCACGCCCAGGAAGCACTGGCGGGCGCGCTGCTGGACGGCGAACGGGGCGGCACGGCGGCCGGGGAGGCGCTGGGCGCGCTGCTGGAGGGGCGGGAGGCGGGGCTGCCCGACGCCCGGATCATCGCCACCGCGCCGGCCGTGCTGGCGCTGGTGCCGCCCAGCGTGACCGCTCCGCCCCGGTTGCCGGCCGGGACGCCGGACCGGTTCTCCGGCGGCCCGGCGGAGGTGGGCTCCGGAGTGGCCGCCCTGCCGGTCCGGGAGGGGCTGCGGCTGCGCATCCGCTGGGTGCAGGAGTTGCAGGCGCGGCTGGTCCGGGAGACGGCCCGGCGGCTGGCCGCCCGCGGCGCGCTGACCGAGCGGGAGCGGATGGCGCTGCTGCGCTGGCCCGAACTGGTGGCCGCGCTGCGTCACCAGCCGCTCCCCGCCGACCTCGGCGAGCGGCCGGCCCGCGCGCCCTCGGCGCCGCTGCCGGACGCCTTCCGGCTGGCGGACGGCCAGGTGGTGCCCGAGCGCTCCCCGCTCCGGCCGGACGCGTCCGCCCCCCGGGGGGTCTCCGCCGGGCGGGCCGCCGGGGTCGCCTGGGACGGCAGTGGGCCCCGGCCGGCGGACGCGGTGCTGGTGGTCCGGAACCTGGATCCGGCCCTCGCCCCGCTGCTGCCCGCGGTGGCCGGGCTGGTCGCGCAGAACGGCAGCCCGCTGTCCCACCTGGCGGTGCTGGCCCGGGAGTTCCGGCTGCCGGCGGTGGTCGGGGTCGCGGACGCCGTACGGCGGTTCCCGCCGGGCTCCCGGCTGATCCTGGACGGCACCACCGGCGAGATCACGCCGCACGGCACCGGTGGGCGGACGGCCGGGGACGGCGGAGCGGCCGCCGTCGGAGCGGACGGCGACCGGCCGCCGGACGGCCGCCCCGGCGGTCCGGCGGGGCCCGGCGCCGGCGGTACCGGTACCCGGGCGGACGCCGCACCCGCCGTCCGCGGGCGGCCCGACGGGGCCCGTCCGGCAGCGGCCCGCCGGGACGGCGCGCCGTCACACGGTGCCCACCCGAACGGCGACCACCCCGCTGGCGACCGCCCGGGCGGCGATCACCCCGGTGGAGACCGTCACCGTGGCCACCACCCGAACGGCGACCACCCGAACGGTGACCACCCCGGTGGCGGCCGCCCCGCGCGCGGGGAGCGGGAGGTGGACCGATGAAGTACCTGGCGTACCTGTTCGGCGGGGCCGCCGCGTTCGGCGCGGCCTCGTACGTGGTGATCTACCTCTACCGGTGGCAGTGGCAGCGGGCGATCCTGTGCGGCGTGCTGCTCCTCGTGGTGGAGGTGCTGCTGCTGGGTCTGGCGGTGCTCGGCCGGGTCTCGCGCCTGGAGCGGCACCTGGACCGGCGGCTGGACGACGAACGGCGGCAGGCCGACGAGCGGCGGCGGGCGGAGGTGCTGGCGCGGCTGCGGCAGCCGGCCGAGGGGCTCTCCACGGGCCCCGGACGGCCGCGCTTCCGCTGGCTGGACGAGCCGGCCGAGCCGGCCGACCCGAGGGTCGACCGCACCCATGTGTTCGTGCCGGTACTGATGGTCACCGGGGTGCTGCTCTCCGGGCTGGCCTGGGTGGTCCAGCGGATCGCCGAGTCCACCGTCCGTCCGCACGCCGACCGGCGGCTGGCCGGCCGGCTGGCGCCGCTGATGTCACCGCCGCTGGACGCCGGCGACGGTGGGCCGGAGCTGGAGGACCGGCCGGCGCTGGGGCGCGGGCGCGGTCCCTGGACGGTCGGCGGCATCACGCTGGCCGTGCTGGCCCTGCTGGCCGCCGGGATCGTGGGGCTCGCCGACCTGACCCAGACCCGCCCCGAGCGGGAGACCAAGGCGGCGGCGACCACGGTGCTGGTGAAGGTGGTGCTCCGGGACGGGGAGCCCCCGGTCCGGGCGGATCTCGCGGCCCACCAGCTGTGGGAGCGCTGCCGCGACTCCACGTCCAGGCTGCTGGACAACGCCATGCTCGGAGAACTGGACGACGGGCTGTACGCGGGGGTGGTGCATCCCGCGCTCACCGGACACGACCGGATGCGGCTGCGCGGCTGCCTGGAGGACACCTCCGTGGACCGCACCCACTTCCAGGTGGTCAGCATCGGCCAGACCGACCCGGAGAACGACTGACCCACTGAGACGCTCGTCACTCCGGCGTCTCCGGGGGCGATCGGCGGGCAGACGCCGCCGCGCCAAGCCTCACCCCCGGAAAATCCGGACAGATACTGGCGAATCAAGCCATTGTGGAGAAATGCGATCAAGATTCGCCGCCACCTTGGCGAGGCGCCGAGCGAGGGCGCCGACCCCGGTCGAGGGCGCCAAGGAGATCTGCGTCACTTCCCAGGGTAAGAATTCGGGCTAATATCGCATTTCCGTGCATCACCACGGCACGGCGTCTTGTCCCCGAGCCCCCCGGGTCCCACTTCATGGCAGTTCTCCCGCCCCTCCTGAGGCGTAACCGCCGCTCCCCCTTCGCCCCCGGCGACTCCCCCGACACCCCCGCCCGCCGCAGCCGCCTGCGGCTCGCCCTGCGCGTCCTCGGCTTCCTGGCCATCGGCTACCTGGCCCTGTGGGCCGTCGGCGCGCTGGGCATCCTGGCCGCGTCCCACCTGGTGCGCAGCCAGACCCCGGCACCGGCCGGCACCACCAAGATCACGGGCATCAACCACTTCCAGCCGGTGGACAGCAAGCAGCACCTGTGGCGCGGCTCGGCCCCGTCACCGGCCGGTTACCAGGCGCTCGCGGACAAGAAGTTCACCACCGTGATCGACCTCCGGGCCGAGGACCTGTCGGCCCACCAGCTGGCCGGCCCCGAGCGCGCCGGACTGGACGTCGTGCGCATCCCGATCCGCGACGGGCAGACGCCCGAGCCTGCCGAGGTGGACCGCTTCATGGAGGCGGTGCGCAGCGCCGACGGTCAGGTGTTCGTCCACTGCGGCGCGGGCGTGGGCCGTACCGGCACCATGGCGGCCGCGTACGCGGTGCGCACCGGCGAGGAGAACGGCCCGGGTGCGGTCCGCCGCAACCTGGCCGTGGGGCCCCCGTCCCTGGAGCAGATCTACTACGCGTACCACCTGGACCGCGAGCACGCGGACCAGCCGCCGCTCCCGGTGGAGGCGGTCAGCCGCCTGATCGACGCCCCGCGCCGGATCATGTCGTACTTCTGACCGGCCCCGCGTCCGGGGCGGCACGGACGGCCGCCGCCCCGCACCCGCCCCGGCGAACGCCCGGCACGCCCACCGCGTGCCGGGCGTTCGCCGTACCGCGACCCGGCTCCCCCGGCGCCCGCCCGCCGCACCGGCCCGACGGGCCCGGCACCCCCGCATGCGGGCGCCGTCCGGTGGGCAAGCGCTTACCCCGGGGACCCGGCCGCCCCGGGGCCGCGGGGTGACGGGCGCCGGCCGCCCGCCCGGCGACGCCGGATCGACCGGAGAACCCGGGAAGCACCGTGCCGCCGCCCGGTCCGGTGAGACCATGTACGCCGTCGGCCCGGCCCGCCGGCACCCCGCCCCGCCCGGCGGGTTCGGCGCACGCGTCGTCCATCTACGGAGGAATGCATGGCAGTGACCCTGGCGGACGTGGCGGCTCGCGCTCGGGTCTCGGCGGCCACCGTGTCACGGGTGCTGAGCGGCAACTACCCGGTCGCGGAGTCCACCCGGGCCCGGGTGCTGCGCGCGGTGGACGAGCTGGAGTACGTGGCGAACGGCCCGGCAAGCGCTCTCGCGGCCGCCACCTCCGATCTCGTGGGCGTGCTCGTCAACGACATCGCGGACCCGTTCTTCGGCATCCTGGCGGGCGCGGTCCAGGCGGAGATGGGCGGCGACGGACCGCCGGGGCGCCGCGGCGAGAAGCTGGCGGTCATCTGCAGCACCGGTGGCACACCGGCCCGCGAACTCACCTATCTGACCCTGCTCCAGCGCCAGCGCGCCGCCGCCGTGGTCATCACCGGCGGGGCGGTGGAGGACGCCGGCCACGCCGCGGCGGTCGGGGCCCGGATCTCCCGGCTCGCCGCGGCCGGCACCCGGGTGGTGCTCTGCGGGCGCCCCCCGGTCCCCGACGCGGTGACGCTCACCTTCGACAACCGCGGCGGGGCGCGCCGGCTGACGGAGCACCTGCTCGCGCTGGGGCACCGGCGGATCGGCTACATAGCCGGTCCCGCCGACCGCACCACCACCCGCCACCGGATGGAAGGCCACCGCGCCGCGCTGACCGCGCGGGGGCTGGACGGCGGCTCCGGCCCCGCCGCCGACCGGCTCACCCTGTTCGGCCCGTACGACCGGTCTGCGGGCTACGACGCCACCATGGAGCTGCTCCGCCGGGACCCCGGGCTGACCGCCGTGGTGGCCGCCAACGACACCATCGCGCTGGGGGTGTGCGCCGCCCTCCGCGACCGGGGCCGGCGCATACCCCAGGACGTCTCGGTGGCCGGCTTCGACGACCTGCCGTTCAGCGCCGACGCGGTACCGGCCCTGACCACCGTCCGGCTGCCGCTGCACGAGGCGGGCGCCCGGGCGGGGCGGCTGGCACTGGGCCGCGAACCGCTGCCGCCCGGCGGCGTGGCGACGGTCCGGGCGGAGCTGATGGCACGCGCGTCGACGGCACCGCCGTCCGACTCCCCGGGAACCGGCTGACCGGCCGACGCACGCCCCCGGACGCCCGAAACACGCTGGCGTGAACGGGGCGCACCGGGAAGGATCGACCGTTCCCCCGATGAACAGAGGCACCCACTGAACACCCCCCACACGCACCACGCGGCCGAGCCGCACCCCGCCGCCGGCCCGCGGACCGTCAGCTGGACCGAGGACGACGGCGAACACACCGCCCGCTGGCGTTCCGAGAGCGGGGCGCCGCCGCCCGCCCGGCTGGTGGTGGCCGACGACCGGCTCCCCGCGGACACCGCCTACCGGCTGGTCTGCGAGGGCACCGGGCTGCTGTGGCGCGGCGACTTCCACGGGGCCCGCAACCTGCTCCAGGCACTGGCCCGGCGGGTGGACCGGGGCCCGCGCCGGCGCCGCCGGACACCGCCCGCGGCCCCGGCGGCCGGTGCCGCCGGCGACCCGCGGCAGGCGTTCCACCTGCACCGCAAGGCGCAGGCCGAACGCGCCCGGAAGCTCGGCATGCTGCTGGTGCCGCTGGACGCCGGATACGTGATCCCGCTGCGCCGGGCGCCCGAGGTACGGGCGGCCTGCACCGCGGCGTACGGGCCCGGCGACGCGCCCTCGGTGGTGTCGCTGCGGGAGCTGACCGGGCTGATCGGGGCGTACGAATGGCAGCGCAACGGGGTGGCCGTCCCGGCACTCGGCGGTGACCGGGTGCACCCGCGCTACGGGGTCTTCTCCCCGGTCCGCGGCGAGTACGTGGACCTGGTGGCCGAGGCGCCGCTGCCGGCCGGTACCGACACCGCCTTCGACATCGGCACCGGGACCGGGGTGCTGGCCGCCGTGCTGGCCCGGCGCGGCGTGCGCCGGGTGGTGGCCACCGACCAGGACCCGAGGGCGCTGGCCTGCGCCCGGGAGAACCTGGACCGGCTGGTCCCCGGGGATCGGGTGGAGGTGGTGGCGGCGGACCTGTATCCGGCGGCGGAGGCCGGCCGGGCGCACCTGGTGGTGTGCAACCCGCCGTGGCTGCCCGGGCGTCCCAGCTCGCCGGTGGAGTACGCGGTCTACGACCCGGGCAGCCGGATGCTCCTCGGGTTCCTCGACGGTCTCGCGGAGCGTCTGGCACCGGGGGGCGAGGGCTGGCTGATCATCTCCGACCTCGCGGAGCGCCTGGGGCTGCGGTCCCGGGACGAGCTGCTCGGCGCGTTCGACCGGGCCGGGCTGGCGGTGGCCGGGCGCCACGACACCCGGCCCCGGCACCCGCGCGCCTTCGACCCGGCGGACCCGCTGCACACGGCCCGGGCGGCGGAGGTGACGTCGCTGTGGCGGCTGACGCCCCGGCGAGTCCGTTGACCGGGCCGGACCCGGCCGCTTAACGTCCGGTGACCGGGCCCCGCCCGGCGCTCCGACACCCGCGACCGGGTGCGGTGGGGCGGACTCCGGAACCCGGCACCGGGCCGGGCCGCCGGGCGTCCGTCGTCCGGATCCGGTCCCGGCCGACCGACGACCGCCGGACCGGCCGAACGACGACCGGACGACCGACGACCGCGGTCAGCCGTCCGGCGCGCCGGGCGACACCCCGCTTGCGCCCACCCGAGGAGACGCGATGAAGCTGGCCTTTTCCACGCTCGGGGTCCCCGGACTGCCGGTGCCGGAGGTGGTCGGGCTGGCCACCGCCCACGGCTACCACGGGGTGGAGCTGCGCGCCCACGCCGAGGAGCCGGTGCACCCGGGCCTGACCGCCGCCGAACGGGCGCGGACCGCCGAGGTGTTCCGGGCCTCGGGGGTGGAGGTGCTCGGGGTCGCGGGTTACGTCCACGTCGCCGGGCCCGGCCCGGACGAGCCGGTGGTCGACGGGCTGCGGGACCTCACCGGGCTGGCGGCGGACCTCGGCGCGCCGTTCGTGCGGGTCTTCCCCGGCGGCGCCGAGCAGCCTCCCGGGGAGGCGGACGCGGCGGCGGCCCGGCGGCTGGCGGTGGCCGGACCGTACGCCGCCGAGCGCGGGGTGCGGCTGCTGCTGGAGACCCATGACTCGCACCGCACCGGGGCCGCGGTGGCCCGGGTGCTCGACGCCGCCGGGCCGGTCGAGGCCGGCGCGATCTGGGATCTGATGCACCCGTGGCTGGGTGGCGAGGAACCGGCCGACACCTTCGCCGCGCTCGCCTCCCACCTGGGCTATGTGCAGGTCAAGGACATCGCGGCGGCGGAGGACAGCACCCCGTTGCCGCTGGGCGCGGGGGTGCTGCCGATCGGCGAGGTGGTGGAACTGCTCAGCCGCGCGGGCTGGGAAGGCTGGCTGTGCTGGGAGTACGAGCGGCGCTGGTACCCGCAGGCGGCTCCGCTGCCGCCGCTGCTGGGCCCGGCACGGGAGCATCTGATGCGGCTGCTCTCCGACGCGGCCTGAGGCCGCCCGGCCGGCGCCGCAGGCCGGGCAGCGAGGTGAGCGCGACCCCGCCGACGAGCAGCACCGCGGCCAGCCAGCGCAGCGGGCTGACCCGCTCGTCCAGCAGCAGCGCCGCCGAGGACATCCCGAACACCGGGACGAGCAGGGAGAACGGGGCGACCGCCGAGGCGTCGTAGGTGCGCAGCAGGAAGCCCCAGATGCCGAAGCCGAGCAGCGTGGTGGCCCAGGCGACGTAGAGGATGGCACCCACGCCGCCCCAGTCCAGCGAGGCGAGCGCGGCCCGGTCGGCGGCCGGGCCTTCGAAGATCAGCGACAGGCCCAGCAGGGGCAGCACCGGCACCGCGCTCACCCACACCATGAAGCGCAGCGCGTCGGGCGGCGCGGCGCGCCGGGTGACCACGTTGGACACCCCCCAGCAGAGTGCGGCGAGCAGGCACAGTCCGAAGCCGAGCACCGGCCCGGAGGCGCCCTCGTCGACGGCCGCGACCGCGATCCCGCCGAGGGCGACGGCCATGCCCAGCACCCGGACCCGGCCCGGGCGTTCGCCGAGCGCCACAGCGGCGATCAGGGCGGTGAAGACCGCCTGGCTCTGGAGCACCAGCGAGGAGAGTCCGGCGGGCATCCCCTGCTCCATGCCGACGAAGAGGGTGCCGAACTTGGCGACCCCGAGCACCAGTCCCACCGCCAGGATCCACCGCCACCCCACCTGGGGGCGGCCGACGAGGAGGACGGCGGGGAAGGCGGCGGCGGCGAACCGCAGCGCGCAGAACAGGAGCGGCGGGAAGTGGTCGAGCCCGATCTCGATGACCACGAAGTTGACGCCCCAGACCGCGGCGGTGAGCACGGCGAGTGCCAGATGGACGGGTCGCATGGGACGAGCATCCCGGCAGCCGACCGTGAAGCACCAGCACAGGTTCCTTCATGATGGGATGCAGCGACGCTACAAGGTCCGGCCCGGCGTCACCGCCCGGTCCGCCGACCCGGGCGGGGCCGGCGAGGGCCGTGCGAACGGCGGAGAGGTGGGTCACCGGTGCTGGAACTGTCCCGGCTGCGGGCGCTGCACGCGGTCGCCGTCCACGGTTCGGTCAGCGCGGCCGCGGTGGCGCTCGGCTACACCCCTTCCGCGGTCTCGCAGCAGATCGCCAAGTTGGAACGGGAGACCCGGACCACGCTGCTGGAGCGGCGCGGGCGGGGGGTGGCGCTGACCGACGCGGCGCACCGGCTGGCGGCGACGGCGCAGGAGCTGCTGGCCATCGTGGAGCGGGCGGAGACCGAGCTGGAGGAGCGGCGCGGGCTGCCCGCCGGCCGGCTGGTGATCGGAGCCTTCGCCTCGGCGGCCCGCGGCCTGCTGCCGTCGGTGCTGGCCGGACTGGGCCGGGACCACGCCTCGCTGGACGCGCGTCTGGTGGAGGTCGACCCGCACCTGTCGCCGGACCTGGTGGCCCGCGGGGTGATCGATCTGGCGGTCACCCACGACTGGGACATCTCGCCGCTGCCCGCCCCGGAGGGGGTGGACCGCGCGGTGATCGGTGACGATCCGTCCGATGTGCTGGTGCCGGCCGGACATCCGCTGGCCGGGCGGGCGGCGCTGGCCCGAGCCGACCTGGCCGGGCAGCGCTGGATCTGCCAGCCGCCCGGCTCGGTCTGCCACGACTGGCTGGTCAGGACGTTGCGCGCGGACGGGCACGAGCCGGACCTGGCCTACCAGGTGGCCGAGTACCAGTCGCAGATCGCGCTGGTCGCGGCCGGGCTGGGCATCGCCCTGGTGCCCCGGCTGGGCCGCGGAGCGGTGCCGTCCGGGGTGGTCGCCGTCCCCCTGGAGCCGACACCGGTACGGAGGTTGTACGCACTGTGGCGGCCCGGCGCCGCCCGCCGTCCGGCGATCACCGAGGCGGTACGGGCGCTCCGGGACCACTGGCCCCGGCGGGACGGCTGACCTCCGCCGCCCGCGGCGGCACCCGGTCCCCGGGCGGTGCCGCGGCGGGGGACGGGTGGTGCGGGATGTCGCGGGGTCCCGCGCCGAAGGCGTCCACGCAGAGCTGGACGAACTGCCGGATGCCGGGCAGCGCGAGGATCCAGCCCAGCACCGCCCAGCCGAGGTGCAGGTGACCGAGCATCCGGCAGAAGGCGGCGACGCCGTCGGCGCGTACCGCCCCGTCGTCGGTCTCGTACCGCATCCGGCGCAGCGGCTCCGGGTGGGTCTCGGCGGCGGTCAGTTCCAGGGCGACCGGGTCCCGGCGGGCCACCCACCGGCCGAACTGGCTGCACGGTCCGCAGCCGGCCGCGACGTAGAGCCGGGCCGCGGCGGTGCCCGGCCAGGGGCGCGCCCGGGGCAGCCAGGCCGGTACGGCACGCCGGTAGGCACTCCACGCCGCGCCGTGGGTGCGGCGCAGCCGGGCGTTCTCGTGCCAGTCGGCGAGCCCGGCGCCGTAGGCGAAGGCGACCGCGGCGGCGCCGAGCAGCCGCCAGTCCCGGGCGAGCAGGCCGAGCAGCAGATGGCTGAGGGTGACGGACAGCTGCATCGGATTGCGCACGTACGCGTACGGGCCGCTGGTGACCAGCCGTACCGGCGGGTCGTAGGGCAGCGGCGTGCCACCGCCGCGCTGGACGAACTCCCGCAGCGCCATCACCCCCAGCAGCAGCGGCACGGCCAGCAGCTGCGCGGCCGCCACCGCCCCGGGGGTGCCGCCCGGCAGGGCGGGCGCGACCAGCGCGAGCGGCGCGGCGAGCATCAGCGCACCGCTCAGCAGCAGTTGCATGGCCGCCCGCGCCGCCAGCCGGGTGCCGCGTACGGTCCAGCGGGCGAGCAGCAGGCCGGGGACGAGCGCCACCGCGACCGCCACGGCCTCGCCGGCCGTCCAGTGGTCGCCGAGCCGGACGACCGGGTCGGCCAGCGGCATCGCGGCCAGGTCCAGCCAGGTCAGCGCGGCGACCAGGAGGGGGAGCGGCAGCCGGTCGCCGCCGGCCAGGACCGGTAGCGCGCCCCACAGCAGGGCCCAGCCGAGCAGCAGGTCGACCGGGAGTCCGGCGACCGTGCCGCCCTCGGCGTGGAAGGTCCACCAGCCGGCGCGTACCGCGAGCAGGTTGAGCACCGGCAGCCACACGGCCTGCCAGGCGGTGGCGGCGATCGCGGCGCCCAGGACGCGGGAGCCGGGCGGACGGGCCGCCGCCACGGCGACGGTGGCCAGCAGCGGGACGAACAGCCCCACCGCACGGATCAGCGCCGGGTCGGCGGTCACCGGGCCGCGCCCTGGGCGGTGGGCCGCGGCTGCTGCGCGGCGGCCTCCGCGAAGGTGTCGGAGAGGTACCCGGCGGCCTGGGTCATGCCGTAGCGCTGGACGGGGCCGAAGTACCAGCCGGGGTCGAAGGTGCGGCGGTAGCGGAGGGTCCAGGTGACCTCGGTGCGGCCGTCGCCGGTGGCCCGCCAGCGGACCTCGGCGGAACGCAGCTCCAGCCACCGGACCAGGGTGGTGTCGCGGGCGACGTCGAAGACCACCCGGCCGGGTTCGCCGGCCGCCACCACCAGGTGCATGGAGCGCGGCGTGGGGTGCGCGCCGATCCCCAGCGACCTGCGCGGGGTGAAGGTGATGTCCCGGCGGTCGCCGGTGGCGAGGCCGGTGCCGGTGACCTTCCGGGGGCGCGGGAAGGGGATCTTCAGGAAGAGGGCCTCGGGGGTGCCGAACCGCACCGGCCCGGCGAGGGCCCGCCGGTACTCCTCCGGGCTCACCGCGACGGTACGGGTGACCGAGACACGGGTGTCGCGCGGCAGGTCGTACGCCCCGGCGCCTTCCAGGGTGAGCACGGCCAGCAGCGGCGCGGTGACGAAGGCGTGGGCGCGGCCGCCGCGGCCCCGGCGGCGGGCGGCGTCGACGTTCATGCCGATCAGCGCGGCGAGCGCGTAGAACAGGGGCGCGGCCACCAGCAGGCAGATGATGCCCTCGTCCAGCAGCGGACCGGCGAGCGCCAGGCCGATGGTGACCGAGGCCAGCGCGGTGCCGGTGACGCTCCTGGGCCGGCAGGTGGCCGCCACGCACAGCGCGATCACGGCGGGCAGGCCGACGTAGAACAGCGCGGTCTGCTCCAGCCCTCCGGCGTGCAGCACCTTGTAGCCGAGTATCGCCGCGAACAGCGCCGCCAGGACGGCGACCAGCCGCAGCCGTGCCGACGACAGCCGTCCCGCCGCTCCGCCCGGCGCGGCGGGTGCCTCCTCCGGCCGTTGACCGGCCGCCGGGTCCGCGGGACCTCCCGTTGGTTCGGGTCGTCGCGAATCCTCCGCCATCGCCCACCCCTTTCCGTCGTGACCGACCGGCTTGATCGACCGGTTTGACCGAACGATTTGACCGAACGGCTTAATCACTTGATTAAAGCGTACGATGCAGCAGCGGCGAGAGGAGGGGTCACACGTGACGACGGACGCCAAAGGCACCCCGGACACCAAGGACCGGCTGATCGAGGCGGCCACGGCGGTGCTCCGGCAGCACGGCTACAGCGGCACCAGCGCCCGCACCATCGCCAAGGCGGCCGGGGTCAACTCGGCGCTGGTCTTCTACCACTTCGGCGGCGTCGACCCGCTGCTGCTCGCCGCCCTGGACCGGTCCTCGGCCGAACGGATGGCGCTGCACAGCGCCACCATCAAGGACGTCCGCACCCTGGAGGAACTCGCCGAGGCGGCCACCCGCATCTACCGGGACGACCTGGAAGGCGGGCACATCACGCTCTTCACCGAGCTGGTGGCCGCCGCCGTCGCCAAACCGGAGCTGCGCGAGGAGGTGTCGCGGCGCGCCGAGCCGTGGCTGGAGTTCGTGGAGACCACCCTGGACCGGGTGATCGGCGGCACCCCGCTGGCCCGGCTGACCCCGCCCCGGGACCTGGCCAACGCCGCGATCACCTTCTACCTCGGGGTGAACCTCTTCACCGTGCTGGACACCGACCGCTCCCGCACCGAATCGGTCTTCGCGATGGTCCAGCGGCTCGCTCCACGGGCCAAACTGCTCACCATGCGACTCCCCGGACGGCGCAGCGGGGCGCGGCGCAGCTCCGAGTAGCCGCCGTGGCGCGCACCATGGGCCTATGCGCCCCGACGTCCGCGCCCCCGCCACCGCCACCGTCACCGCCCGCACCCGGCCCCGGTCGCCCGGCCGTCTCCGGCGCCGCGCCCACGCGGAACCGGACCGGCCCGTGCCACGTCGGAGCGGCATGCCGCTGATCGACGTCCGGCGCGCGGCGCCGACCGCGCTGCCGACCGCCCTCCTCGCCGCCGTGCTCACCGTCCTGCTCGCCGGCTGCGGGCAGCAGGGCACCACCGCCGGCGCGCCGCCCGACGACGGGCGCCCGCCGGGCACCGGGACGTCCCCCGGCCCGTCCTCCGAAGCGCCCGCCACCCCCGGCCCGGGCGCGGACTCCCGGATCGACACCGGAGTGGCGCACTTCGCCAGTTCGGCCGGATCGGTGCCGCAGGTCCGCACGGTGATCCGGAGCCGCGCGGAACTGGCGGCGTTCGCCGGGCGGTTCGGCAAACGGTCGGCGAAGATCACCGCCGATGCCGCCGGCACCGACTTCTCCGCCCACGCCCTGGTCGGCTGGTCGTCCACGACCGGGTGCGCGCAGTGGCCGTCCGCGACGCTGCACCACGCCGGCCGCGGCACCCTGGCCGTGCTGCCGGGCCCGCACCCGGCCCCGCCGCCCGAGTGCTTCGCCCCGTACCACACCATCGCCGTCTTCACCGTGCCGCACGACCGGCTGCCGGACCGCCCCCGGTTCCCCGGCTGAAGCCGCCGGATCGTCCGCGTTCCCCCCATTGACCCGCCGCCGGATCTGCCCGTATCCGTATCGGTGTCAGTGACAGCGCTTGCCACCCCCCTTCCACGCTAAGGAGCGCAAGTGCCAGACCACACCTCCCGCCCCCGTCCCCGCGCCGCCTCCCCGAGACCGTTCCCCGCCCCGCCCTCACGACGGGCCCTGTTCACCGCCACCGCCGCCGCGGCCGGCGCCGCGGCCCTGGGCGCCGGACAGGGCGGTGCCCACGCCGCCGAGGCCGCCCGCCGCCCCGACCGCGCCGAACTCCGCTCCCTCATCGCCCGGATGACGCTCCCGGAGAAGATCGGGCAGCTCTTCGTGATGCGGGTGTACGGGCACTCCGCCACCGCCCCGGACCCGGCGGACGCGGAGTCGAACCGCAAGGAGATGGGCGTGGCGAACGCCGCCGAGCTCATCGCCGCCTACCACGTCGGCGGCATCATCTACTTCGCCTGGGCGCACAACACCCGCGACCCGCACCAGATCGCGGAACTCTCCAACGGCATCCAGCGCGCCGGGCTCGCCCAGCCGGCCCCGGTACCGCTGCTGATCTCCACCGACCAGGAGCACGGCATCGTCGCCCGGGTCGGCGCGCCCGCGACCCTCTTCCCCGGCGCGATGGCCCTCGGCGCCGGGGGCAACGGCGCGGACGCCCGGGCCGCGGCCCGGACCGCGGGGCTGGAGCTGGCCGCGCTGGGCATCCGGCAGAACTACGCGCCGGTCGCCGACGTCAACGTCAACCCGGCCAACCCGGTGATCGGGGTGCGGTCCTTCGGCGCCGACCCGCGGGCCGTCTCCGAGCTGGTCGCCGCGCAGGTCCGGGGCTACCGCAGCGGCGGGGTCGCGGCCACCGCCAAGCACTTCCCGGGGCACGGCGACACCTCCGTGGACAGCCACGTCGGCCTGCCGCTGATCACCCACTCCCGGGCCGAGTGGGAGCGGCTGGACGCCCCGCCGTTCCGGGCCGCCATCGCCGCCGGGATCGACGCCATCATGACCGCCCACCTGCTCTTCCCGGCCCTGGACCCGGTCGACGACCCGGCCACCCTGTCCCGGCCCATCCTCACCGGGGTGCTCCGCGGCGAACTCGGGTTCGGCGGCGTGGTGGTCACCGACTCGCTGGGCATGGCCGGGGTGCGCGAGAAGTACGGTGACGACCGGGTGCCGGTGCTCGCGCTCAAGGCGGGCGCGGACCAGCTGCTGAACCCGCCGGACCTGCCGGCCGCCTGGCATGGGGTGCGCCGGGCCGTGGAGAGCGGCGAGATCCCCGAGTCCCGGCTGGACGAATCGATCCTGCGGATCCTGGAACTCAAGGCGCGCCGCGGTCTGTTCACCGATCCCTACACCACCCGGCAGGCGGTGGACCGCACCGTGGGCACCCGGGCGCACCGGGCCGCCGCCGACCGGATCGCCGGACACACCACCACGCTGCTGGTCAACGAGGACCGGCTGCTGCCGCTGTCCCGGCGCCGTCACCGCGATCTGCTGGTGGTCGGGGTGGATCCGGCCGCGCCCTCCGGTACCGGGGGCCCGCCCACCACCGTGCTCGCCCGCGCCCTGACCGAACTGGGCCACTCCGCCGAGGCGCGGTCGACCGGCACCGGCTCCCGGCCCGACCCGGCGCCGGAGGTGATCGACGCGGCGGTCGCGGCCGCGCGGGGCCGGGACGCGGTGATCGTGGCCACCTACAACGTGAGCGGCACCTCCAGCCAGCGCACCCTGGTCGCCGCGCTGGCCGCCACCGGTGTGCCGGTCGTCCACCTGGCGCTGCGCAACCCGTACGACATCGCCCGGTTGGCCGGCACCGGGGTGGCCGCCTCGCTGGCGGCCTACTCCTGGACCGACGTGGAGCTGCGGGCCGCCGCCCGGGTCATCGCCGGACGGACCCACCCGCGCGGCACCCTGCCGGTTCCGGTGCCGCGCGCCGACGACCCGTCCCGGGTGCTCTTCCCCGTCGGGTACGGCCTGCGCTACTGACCGGCCCGCCCGCACGGTCGCGCGGCCGGGCCGGGCGGAAACCGGCGGTCCCCGGACGGGCTCGTTCCGAGCCCGTCCGGGGACCGTGGGGTGGCGGCTGTCGCGGCGAGGTCAGGGACGCAGGCCCGGCATCCGCTGGATCTCCCGCTTGTCCAGCTTGGCGTCGTGCTTGGCCAGCGGCTTGGCGGGCTGGTCACCACTGATCACCGCGGCGGGCGCGACCCCGGCCCACTTGAGGATGGTGGCGGTGGCCTTCTCCTTCTCGCCCGCCTTCAGCGAGGCGACGTTCGCACCGTGGTTGGCACCCGGCGCGGAGTAGACGTAGGAGTCCTCGGCACCCTTGCCCAGGCGGAACGGTTCGGCACTCCACGGGTCGTTCTGCCCGTTGACGAACATCAGCTGCTCGCCCCGGTTGCGCACCCAGCGGTCGACGTCACGCATCGCGGCCGGCTTGAACTTCATCGGGATGTCCCGCGGCACGTACACGCGGGGGCCGAAGTAGCCGGGGTAGCGCAGCAGACCCTTCAGGTGCGGGTAGGCGACGGTGGGCGCGCCCAGCTCGGTGCCCGCCTGGTAGTAGTACGGCGTGTACGTCTCCAGGCCCTGGTCGGTCGAGGAGGAGAAGCCGGAGATCGCGTCGACGAAGGCGTACAGCTCGTCGGTGGAGGCGGTCGGCGCGGGGATGTCGGCGCAGTCCTTCTCCAGGCTGTACTGCCAGAACGCCCACACCATGTCCAGCACGGCGTTCTCGTACGCCTTGTCGACACTGCCGATGACCTTGAAGGTCTGCCCCTCGTCGTCCGCCCACTTCTGGTAGCGGGCGACCATCTCGTCGCGGCGGACCAGCGCCTCGCGCTGCACCGCGTTGAGCTTGTCGCGGCACTCCTTGGTCCCGACGGTCCGGAAGAACCGGTCGTACGCCGAATCCTCCTGGTTCACCACGTCGTTGGGCGCCACGTAGGCGACGGTGCCGTCCATGTCCTGGGGGAAGAAGCGGCGGTAGTAGGTGGCGGTCATGCCGCCCTTGCTGCCGCCGGTGGCCAGCCAGTTCTTGCCGTAGATCGGCTTCAGCGCCCGGTACAGGCGGTGCTGGTCACTGGCCGCCTGCCAGATGTCCAGCTTGGTCCAGTCGGCCGGGTTCGGCCGGGACGGAGTGAAGAACCGGTACTCCATCGACAGCTGGTTGCCGTCCACGATCTGCGTGGGCTCACTGCGCCGCGGACTGGTGTTGACGTTGTAGCCGGAGGTGAAGAACACCGTCGGCCGGTCGGTCGACTTGTGCAGCAGCGTGATGCGCTGCTTGAACGTCCCCTTGGACGGCTTGCGGTGGTCCACCGGCTGCTCGTACTCGAGCACGAAGAAGCGGTAGCCCTGATAGGGCTTCTCCTCCACGAAGCTCATCCCCGGTATCGCGAGGAGCCGGTCCTTGATGTCCGTGCTGGCGGCGGTCGCCGCACCGGCGGACGTGGCACCCTCATGCCCGGCGGCATGGGTGGTGGCCCCGGTGGCGCCGACGGTGCCTATGAGCACGGCCGACATCACCACACATCTGAGCGCCTTGTGCATTCGCCCTCCCCTGGGTCGCAAAGGTCGCCGCGAACCTACCCGCGCCACGCCCGCCCCGCCAGCCCCGATCAGCTCCCTTACGGATACGGAGAGTTGCGGCCCGCCCTCTTTCGTAGCGGCGCGTGATGACGCATGCTGCCTACATGGACCGAGACGAGGGCCGGGACGAACCACCGGAGCGGAGTGCGCGTACCGAGCGGTTGAGGCGCTATCTGGGTGAGCTTCAGGAGCGGGTCGACCCCCGCGCGCTGGAGTTGCTGATGCGGCTGCTGCACGAGGTGAGCTCGTCCCCCGCGGTACGCGGCGGGACCTACGAACTGGGCATGGGCCCGGAGGAGAAAGAGCTGTTCACACCCGCCCTGCAGGCCGAACTCCTGGTGCTGCTGGGGCTGCTCACCGCACAGGAGGAGCGGATCGTGGTCGATCTGGGGGACACTCCGCACGCCCGCGGGATGCAGGTCCTGGTGGAGCCGGACCAGGCGGACGACCCGGATTTCCTGGCCCGCCACAAGAGCCGGATCGCCGCCGACGCGGAGCGGCGGGAGCGGGACCGGCAGGAGGTCGAGGCGATCGCACGGGCCAGTGGCATGGAGCCGTGACGATCACTCAGAGTGAAACGAGGCGGAGAGGTGCGGGCAGGAAATCGATGCTGATTTTCAGTACCGATGCGGCCGTACGGGGCGGACCGAGCGGTAACCGGACGGTGTGAGCAGCCCGGCGCGGAGCCGCCCCGGGCGCGCGCTGCCCCCGCCGCGCGGCAGGCCGGCTCCTGCCCGTCTCCGGCTCGTCCCCGTTCCCGCCCGTCCCGGCCCCCGTTCCCGCCCGTCGGCCGCGAACGCCCGTTTCGGCGTCCCTCCCCCGGCCGGCACCCGTCCCCGTCCTCGGCATCGTCCTCGTCCGAGTCCTCGCGTCGTGGCCGGCGTCATCCGAGTCCTCGCGTCGTGGCCGGCGTCATCCCCGGCGTCGTGAATCGGCTGCCGGAGCCCCCGCGGGGACCGGGAGGGACCGGCGCCGCGCCCGTCCCCTCCCTGTCCTCGTCCGCGTCCCTGTCCTCGGCGTCGTGGCCGGCGTCGACCCGGCGTCGTGAAACGGCTGCCGGGGCGCCCGTTGGCCGCGGGGCTCAGACCTGTGCGGGCTCCGCCTCTCCGACGAACGTCCGCCACAGCTCGGCGTACCGCCCCTCCCGGGCCAGCAGTTCCTCGTGGGTGCCGTCCTCGACGACCCGGCCATGGTCCATCACCACCACCCGGTCCGCGCGCGCCGCCGTGGTCAGCCGGTGGGCGACGACCAGGGTGGTGCGCCTCCCGGCGAGCCGGTCGGTCGCCTGGTTCACCAGCGCCTCGGTGGCCAGGTCCAGGGCGGCGGTCGCCTCGTCGAGCAGCAGGACGTCGGGGTCCACCAGCTCGGCCCGGGCCAGGGCTATCAACTGCCGCTGTCCCGCGGAGAGGTTGCGTCCCCGCTCGGCCACCTCGTGCAGATAGCCGCCGTCCAGCGTGGCGACCATGGCATGCGCCCCGACCGCGCGGGCCGCCGCCTCCACCTCCGCGTCGGTGGCCTCCGGGCGCCCGTAGGCGATGGCGTCGCGGACGGTGCCGGGGAAGAGGTACGACTCCTGCGGCACCACTCCGAGCCGGCGGCGGTACGCCGTCAGATCGAGTTCGCGCACGTCCGTGCCGTCCACCCGGACCGCGCCGGAGGTCGGGTCGTAGAACCGGGCCACCAGCTTGACCAGGGTCGACTTGCCCGCGCCGGTCTCGCCGACGAACGCCACGGTCTGCCCCGCGGGTATCCGGAGGTCGATGCCGGCCAGCGCCTCCTCGTCCGCGCCGTCCGCCCCGCCGTACCGGAAGCGCACGTCCTCGAAGACCACCTCGCCGCTCAGCCCCCGCACCTCGCGCGGGGCCTCGGCGGCGGGGGTGCTGGTCGGCTCCCGCAGCAGCTCCTGGATCCGGCGGAGCGACACGCTCGCCTGCTGGTAGCCGTCGAACACCTGGGACAGCTGCTGCACCGGCGCGAAGAACAGGTCGATGTAGAGCAGGTAGGCGACCAGCGCGCCCGCGGTCAGCGTGTCGTCCGCGACCCGCTGGGCGCCGACGATCAGTACCGCGGCGGCGGCCACCGACGCCAGCAGCTGGACGAACGGGAAGTACACCGATATCAGCCACTGGCCGTGGACCCGGGCCTGCCGGTAGCCGTCGCTCCGCTCGGCGAACCGCGCGCGGCCGGTGTCCTCGCGGCGGAACGCCTGCACGATGCGCAGCCCGGCGACGTTCTCCTGGAGGTCGGCGTTGACACCGCTGACCCGCTCCCGCGCCAGCTCGTACGCCTTGACGCTCTGCCGCCGGAAGAAGACGGTGCCGATGATCAGCGGAGGCAGCGTCGCGAACACCACCAGCGCCAGCTGGACGTCGATGACCAGCAGCGCCACCAGGATGCCGAAGAAGCTCAGCAGGCTGACCACCGCGGTGACCAGTCCGGTCTGCAGGAAGGTGGAGAGCGCGTCCACGTCGGTGGTCATCCGGGTCATGACCTTGCCGGTCAGTTCGCGCTCGTAGTAGTCGAGGCCGAGCCGCTGCAGCTGGGCGAAGATCTTGACGCGCAGCGAGTACAGCACCCGCTCACCGGTGCGGCCGGTCAGCCGGGTCTCGCCGATCTGCGCCACCCACTGGCCCAGCACGACCAGCAGGGCGAGACCGGAGGCGGCCCACACCGCGCCCAGCGCGGCGCGCTGAACACCCTCGTCGATGCCGTGCCGGATGAGCACCGGCAGCAGCAGCCCGGCCAGCGCGTCGAGGGCGACCAGCAGCAGCGCGGCGGTCAGCGGCGCTCCGAACCCGCGCAGCAGCTGCCGCAGCCCGTACTCCTTCTCGGGCCGCTCGGCCGCTGCCTCGTCGATGGCCGGGGTGTCGGTGGCCGCGGGGAGCGCGGCCACCTTGGCGAGCAGGTCCGGGGTGGCGGGCATACCGGCCAGCGCACCGGCCATCGCGCCCGGGCGGCCGGCGGCCGCGGCGTCCGATCCGGTCGCCGCCGGGCCCTCCTGGGCGGTGCCGCCGTCCTGGGAGCGGACCCACAGCTCGGGGGTGACCCCGTCCACCACGCGACGACGCGCGTTGACCGGCTCGCTGTCGATCTCCGCCTCGACCTCCAGCCCGGCTTCCAGCGCCAGGTCCACCTCGCGGCCCGCGGCCCGCCCGGCGACCGCGAGCCCGGCCGGGTCCCGGGCCACCCCGCCCAGTTCGTCCGGGTCGGTGAGCAGCGCCCGGTACAGCTCGCAGCGGGCCCGCAGCTCGTCATGGGTGCCCACGTCGACCACCCGGCCGGCGTCCAGCACCGCGACGCGGTCGGCGAGCGACAGGGTGGACAGGCGGTGGGCGATCAGCAGCGTGGTCCGGCCCGCCATCACCCCGCGCAGCGCCTCGTGGATCTCGTGCTCGACCCGGGCGTCCACCGCGGAGGTGGCGTCGTCCAGCACCAGCAGTCGCGGATCGGTGAGGATGGCACGGGCCAGGGCGATGCGCTGGCGCTGACCGCCGGAGAGGGTCAGGCCCTGTTCCCCCACCTCGGTGTCGTAGCCCTGGGGCAGCGCGGTGATGAAGGCGTCGGCCTGGGCGGCCCGGGCCGCCGCGCGTATCTGCTCCTCGGTGGCGTCCGGCACCCCGTAGGCGATGTTCGCGCGCACGGTGTCGGAGAAGAGGAAGCTGCTCTCCGGGACCAGCCCGATGGCCGAGCGCAGCGACCGGTAGGTCAGGTCCCGGACGTCGTGGCCACCGATCCGCACCGCGCCGCCGGACGGGTCGTAGAAGCGCGGCAGCAGCAGTGACAGCGTGGACTTGCCGCTGCCCGAGGCGCCGACCACCGCCAGGGTCTCGCCCGGCTCGATGCGCAGCGAGACCTCCTTGAGCACCGGGCGCTCCGTGTCGTAGCCGAAGCCGACCCGGTCGAACTCCACCGTGGCGGGGGCGTCGGCGGGCAGCTCACGGGCGTCCGGCCGCTCGCTGATCGCGGGCTCGGTGTCGATGAGCTCGAAGACCCGCTCCACACCGGCCCGGGCCTGCTGGCCCATGGTCAGCATCATGGTGAGCATCCGCACCGGTCCGACGAGCTGCGCCAGATAGGTGGAGAAGGCCACGAAGGTACCGAGCGTGACCTGCCCGCGGCTGGCCATCCAGCCGCCGAGCGCCAGCATGGCCACCTGGCCCAGTGCCGGGACGGCCTGGAGCGCCGGGGTGTAGCGGGCGTTGAGCCGGACGGTCCGCAGGCGCGCGGCGAACAGACTCCGGCCGGCCTCGCGGAGCTTCCCGGTCTCCTGCTCCTCCTGGCCGAACCCCTTGACGACCCGGACCCCGGTGACGGCCCCGTCGACGACCCCGGCCACGGCCGCGGCCTGTCCCTGGGCGTACCAGGTGGCCGGGAACAGCCGAATGCGGCTGCGCGAGGCGAGGATCCACAGGGCGGGGGCGACGGCCAGCACCACGACGGTGAGCAGGGGCGACAGGACCGCCATCACGACCAGCGAGATGAGGAACAGCAGAACGTTGCCGATCATCATCGGCACCATGAACAGCAGCCCCTGGATGAGCTGGAGGTCGCTGGTGCCGCGGCCGACGACCTGGCCGGTGCTGAGCTCGTCCTGCCGTCTGCCGTCCATGCGCGATATCGACCGGAACATCTCGGTCCGCAGGTCGTGCTGGACGTCCAGGGCGAGCCGGCCGCCGTAGAAGCGGCGGAGGTAGGTGAGGACGTAGACCACCACGGCGGCGACGACCAGCAGGGTGGCCCACGGGGCGATGGGCCGCTCCTGGTCCACGATCACGTCGTCGATGATCACCTTGGGGACGAGCGGCACCAGCGCCATGACCGCCATGCCGGCGAGCGAGGCACCCAGCGAGAGCAGCACGTTGCGCCGGTACCGCCAGCAGTACCGGGTGAGCCTGCGCACCCAGCCCTGTTGCTCTCCGTCCCCCATCGACGCGCTTGCCACCCGCGACCTCCCCGTCTTCACGCTTCGTCTCCGCCCCGTGGCGTGGCTCGCCACCGGATGCTGCAACGCACACACGTGCGGATTTCATCCTGCTGCAACAAAAGAAACCCGGAAGGGTGAAGTGGGCCGTACGGGCGACGCCCGCGTCAGGCGGCGGCGTGTCCGGCTTCCTCCGGCGGGACGACCGTGATCTCCGCGCAGCGCGCGGCGAGGTCGTCCAGGGCCAGTCCCAGTGCGGTGGCCAGCGCGGCGACGGTGAAGAAGGCCGGGGTCGGGGCCCGCCCGGTCTCGATCTTCCGGAGGGTCTCGGCGGAGATGCCGGCCGCCGCGGCGACGGTGGCCATGCTCCGTTCGCCGCGCGCCTCGCGCAGCAGGACGCCGAGGTGGCGGCCGCGTTCGCGTTCCAGTGGGGTCAGGGGGGTGCGCACCATGACCGTGATACTAATACCGGTATAAGAATTGGGAGCCGGTGCGCTCCATGTCGCGCCCCGGATGTTCGGCGGCGCGCGCGGACCCGGCGGCCCCCGAAGACAGCCGTTGTACGGGAAGAAACGGGAAGAAGCGGAGAGAGCCGGCCATGGTGGAGATCAAGACGGACGCGGCCCTGGACGCCATGCGCGAAGCCGGGCGCGTGGTGGCGGAGGCGCTGGACACGGTGCGCGGCGCTGCCGCGGTCGGGGTCCGGCTCCGGGAACTGGACGAGGCGGCGCGGACGGTGCTCCGCGAGGCGGGAGCCGACTCGCCCTTCCTGGGCTACCGGCCGGACTTCGCGCCGGTCCCCTTCCCGGCCGTCATCTGCGCGTCCGTCAACGACGCGATCGTGCACGGCATCCCGGACGGCTACCGGCTGCGCGACGGCGACCTGGTGAGCATCGACTGCGGTGCGGTGGTCGACGGCTGGGTCGGCGACGCCGCGGTCAGCTTCACCGTCGGCACCCCGCGCCCCGAGGACCAGCGGCTGATCGAGGCCACCGAACGCGCCCTCGCGGCGGCCGTGGAGGCCGCCGTGGTGGGCGCCCGGATGGGAGACATCGGGCACGCCATCGCCTCGGTCGGCCGGGCCGCCGGGTACGGCATCCCGGCCGATTTCGGCGGCCACGGCATCGGCCGCCGGATGCACGAGGATCCGCCGGTGCCCAACGAGGGCCGGCCCGGGCGCGGCTTCCCGCTGCGGCACGGGCTGGTGCTGGCCATCGAGCCGATGTTCCTGGCCGGCGGCTCCGACGACTACCTGACCGACCACGACGGCTGGACGCTGCGCACCACGGACGGCGCCCGGGCCGCGCACAGCGAACACACGGTGGCCGTCACCGAGGACGGCCCCCGGGTGCTCACCGTCCGCTGAACCGGCCCGGGCACCCGGGCACCCCGCCGACGGCCGCCGGCGCCGGAGCCCGGTCGACGGCCGGGCCGCCCGCGGGCGCACCGCGCCGGCCGGCCACCCCGCTCAGCGCGCCCCCACCAGTTCGGCGAAGCGGGCCGGGTCGATGTTGCCGCCGGAGACCACCACGCCCACCCGCGGCGGCAGCGCCCCCAGCCGGCCCGCGAGCAGTGCGGCCAGCCCGGTCGCGCCGCTCGGCTCCACCACGATCTTCAGCCGGGTAAAGGCGAACTCCATGGCGTCGCGGATCTCGTCGTCGCTGACCAGCACCACTTCGTCCAGCAGCCGCCGGTTGACGGCGAAGGACAGCTCGCCGGGCATCTCCAGCGCCTGGCCGTCGGCGATGGTGCGCGGCACCGGGATCCGCACCCGCCGCCCGGCCTCCAGCGAGCGCTTGTAGTCGTCGCCCGCCTCCGGCTCCACGCCGACGGTACGGACCGCCGGGTCCACGGCCCGCACGGCGGTGGCGCACCCGGCCATCAGTCCGCCGCCGCCGACCGGGGCGACCAGGGCCCCCAGCCCGGCGACCTGCTCGGCGAGTTCCAGTCCGACGGTCCCCTGGCCCGCGATGACGTGCGGGTGCTCGTAGGGCGGGACGAGGGTCAGCCCGCGTTCGGCCGCCAGCTGCTCCCCCAGCGCGATCCGGTCGCCGGTGTAGCGGTCGTAGGTGACGACCTCCGCCCCGTAGCCGAGGGTGGCCTCCCGCTTCGTCCGGGGGGCGTCCTCCGGCATGAGGATCACGGCGGGCGCGCCCAGCATCCTGGCGGCGAGGGCGACGGCCTGGGCGTGGTTGCCGGAGGAGTAGGCGGCCACGCCGCGGCGCAGCCGCTCGGGCGGGAGCTGGGCGATGGTGTTGTAGGCGCCGCGGAACTTGAACGCGCCCACCCGCTGGAAGTTCTCGCACTTGAGGAAGATCTCCGCGCCGACCCGTTCGTCCAGGGTGCGCGAGGTCAGTACCGGGGTGCGGTGCGCCACGCCCTCGAGCCGGGCCGCGGCGGCGCGGATGTCGTCGATGGTGACCTGCTCGGTGCTGGTCATGGGATCCGGCGTCCTCTCACTCGTCGATCACTCCTGCGGGCCGTGTCACTCGTCGATCACTCCCGGGGGCCGTGCGTGTCCTCGCTCCTGCGGACATCGGCCAGGTAGGCGTATGCGGAGGCGCGGGAGATGCCGAGCCGGGCCGCCACCCGGGGCACCGCTCGCCGCACCGCGAAGACGCCGGTCGCGTCCAGCCGCCGGAACAGGGCGATCCGTTCGGCCCGGTCCAGATCGGCCCACTGCCTGCCCCGGGCGAGCTGGAGGCCGTCCACGGCGGCGTCGACCACGTCGTCCACGTCGTTGCTGAAGGTGGTGGTGGGCACCGCCGCCCCCGGGGCCGCGGGCGCCACCCCCACCAGATCACCGAGCACCTCGTGGGCCTGGTGGAGGGCGGTGATGTCGAGGTTGACGCAGAAGGCGCCGAACGCGGTGCCCCGGGTGGTGCGCAGCACCACCGTCGAGGACTTGAGCATCCGCCCGGAGGGGGTCCGGGTCACGTAGTTGAGCCGGTCGGGCGCGGCGTCGCCCTGCCGCAGCAGGTCCATGCCGATCTCGCTCATCGACCCTCCGACGGTGCGGCCGGTGAGGTCGCCCGCGATCAGCACCACCGAGCCGTCCGGCCGCCGGAAGTCGTGGACGACCACCTCGCAGGACCGGCCGAAGGTGGCCGCCAGCCCGTCGACGACCGGCCGTAGCGCCGCGAGGACGGCGTCGGCCTCGGCCCGGTCCGCCTCCGCATCCACGTCAGCGTTCACGTCCGCGTTCACGTCCGCGTTCACTCCATGCCTCCCTCCGGCACCGGACCGGTGCCGGCTCACGGAGACCGACCGGAGCCGACCCGGACGCCGACACGCTTCTGGATGGACTGTACAGCGCCTGGACGTTCCGTCCAACCCCGTCCGTCCAACCCCCTGTCCGGTCGGCCCCCGTCCGGTCGGCCCCTATCCGGCCCCTCTCCGATCACCCTCCGCCCGTCCGCCCCGCCCGTCCGCCCCCTGCCCGGTCGCCCGTCACCCGCCCGGCCCCCGCCTGGGCGTTCCCGCCGCCCCCTGCCCGGCCACCCGCCCCGGACAGCCGCGGCCCCCGCCCCCGGACCCGGCGGTCCAGGAGGCAGGGGCCCGGTGGCGCGGACCGGCCGGTGGCTCAGCCGCCGGCCGCTCGCCGCACCGACAACTCGGCGATCCCGGCTCGCTTCCGGTCGTCCGCCGAGACCACGGCCACCTCGACGTAGCGCGCCTCGCGGGCGCTTCCCCCGGGCCGCCAGTCGCTCCAGTGGACGCCGTCCGCCGAGGTGCGGACGGTGTGGCCGGTGGGCCGCACCGCGGTCCAGGTCGGCGTGATCCCGCCGATCCGCCGGACCCGGCCCAGGTCGGCGGTGAGCGTGCCGCGCACCCCGTCCGGCACCCAGGCGGTGGCGGTGCTGCCGTCCAGCGCGGCGCCCGCGTACATCCCGGGCTCCTCCGAGGAGGCCGTGGCGGTACGGCAGCGGGCCAGGTTGTCGGTGGGCTCCAGGTCCGGGCGGCGGGTCTTGAGGACCGCCGGGGAGCCGGCGCTGACCACCCGCTCACCCTGCGGGGTGTCGATCCGGAAGGGCTGCCCGGACGTCAGCCGCACCGTGGTCTCGTCGGGCCCGATGGCGACGTCGTAGCTACGGCCCTGCCAGCGCAGCCCCTTGAGGGTGACGCCCTGGGAGAGCTGCGGGGGCAGCATCGGGTCCAGGTGCACCCGGTCGGCGCGCAGCCGCTGCCCGGTCAGCCCCTGGGTGAAGACCTGCAGGAAGCCGCCCTTGCCGGTGAGGAAGTCCTGCGCCGGGGAACCCGCCAGCGGGTCGCTCGCCCCGGCCTTCTCGCCGCGCGCCTCGGAGAACTGGTGGAAGGGGCCGCGGACGAACGGCCGGATGGAACGCTCCAGGTAGGTGTGGGTGACGCAGCCGGGCTCGCCGATCGCCGCCGCGTCGATGGCGTGCACCGAGTCGGTCATGGCCGGCCCGTCGGGATCCGTCCGGGCGGCGTAGTAGGCGAGGGTGTTGGCGGCCGCCTGCCGCGACATGGGCCACTCCAGCGGGTACATCAGCAGCACCGTGTCGGCCTGCTTGATCACCGAACCCTGGTAGCCCGCGTACTGCAGGAAGACCTGCCGTTCGGCGTCGTAGGGGATGCGCAGCCGCTCCGCGATCCGGTTCCACTCGGCGGCCGGCCGTTCACCGAGCAGCCGGGCGGCGCGGGTGGCGGTGCGCAGGGTGGTGGCCGCTCCGGCGTTGGTGAAGACCCCGTCGTCCACCCCGTTGCTGTATTCGTCGGGCCCGGCGACGTCCTTCACCGAGTAACTGCCGTCGGCGTTCCGGGCGACCCGGCCGGACCAGAACTCGGCGATGCCCTTGAGGACCGGCCAGCCGCGCTCGCGCAGCCACCCCAGGTCGCCGGTGGCCAGGTAGTACTGCCACACCGCCAGCGCGATGTCGCTCTGCAGGTGGATCTGGGTGCGGCAGTGCGGTGGGTCCACGCTGTGGCACTCGGACGGCAGGTCGCCCCGGGCGCCGCTGGTCCACGGGTAGAAGAGGCCGGGGAAGCCCAGCCGGCGGGCGTTGGCGCGGGCTCCGGCGCGGGTCCGGTAGCGGTACTCGACGACCGTCCTGGCGAGTTCCGGGTGGGTGGCCAGCAGACCGGGGAACATCCAGGTCTCGGCGTCCCAGAAGATCAGTCCGCCGTAGTTGTCGCTGGTGAGCCCGGTCGGGGCGATGCTGTTCACGGCCCCGGTACGGGTGTTGGAGAGCAGTCCGTACCGGGCGGCGCGCAGCCATGCCTGGAGCTCCGGCCGGCCGGGGACCTCGACGTCGGCGCGCCACAGCTTCTCCCAGGCGGCGGTGTGCGCGCCCAGCAGCCGGTGCCAGCCGCGCCGGGCGGCCGCCTGGGAGACGGCGGTGGCGGCGGCGCGCGGGGCGCGGGAGGTGAGTTCGGTGTCCACCCCGACGTACTTGGTCAGTTCGTAGGACCGGCCGCGCTCCACCGGAAACGAAACGGCCTGCCGGGCCGTCAACTTCGCTACGTCCACGCCCTTTTGACGTTCACCCTTTGTATGGACACCGCGACCGGGTCGAAGCGTGGAGGCCACCGCCCCGTCGGTCCCGGTGCCGTCCGTGCGGAAGGCGACGTCCACCGTCCGGCCACCGGGGCGCGGTCCGCCGCCGGTCCCGGAGATCCGGCGGGCACCCCGCCCGTCCAGCAGGTCGGTGACGGTGGCCTGCCCGCTCCAGCGCGGCGTCATCAGCAGCCGCACGGCACCCGCCCGGGCGGTGTTGCGGTCGGCGAGCACCTCGAAGACCAGGTCGGTGGCGCGGCCGTCGGAGGCGGTCCAGGTGAGGGAGGTGCGGACCAGTCCGCAGCGCAGGAACTGGGTCTGCCGGTAGTTCGAGACGCGGTCGGCGCCGGTGGTGGGCCCGAAGGTCTCGCCCCGCTTGCCGCCGGTCCGCACCTCCAGCGACGTCCAGGTCGGGATGGCGGCGATGACCTGCCGATTCTCGGTGGTCTGCGGGTTGTTGGCATACAGCCCGGAGACGAACGAGCCGTCGTAGCGCGGAGTGAACAGCGGCCAGCCGGTCTTGGCCCCGGTCGCCGGGTACCCGGTGCCGTTCGGCGGGACGCGCTGGCCGAGGTAGCCGTTGCCGACGAACGCGTGGTGGCTGTCCTCGGGGTCGATCCGGGTGGCGGTGGGCGCCCAGGAGGCGTCGGACGCGGACCCGCCCGGGGTCCGCCGGGCGGCTCCGGCCCGGGTGCCGTCCGGGGCGCAGGAGGGGGTGGCGCGGGCGTGCGGATGGCCGGTGCCGGGGGTGCCGGCGGCGGCCGGGGTCGCGGGAACCGCCGCGGCGAGCGTGCTCACGAGGAGCGGCGCGAGGAGCCGGGCAGGACGGGACGGCCGGGGGGAGTGCCTCATCGTTCTCCGTCGCGGGTCGCGGAAAGGTCGCAGCGACAATAAAGACCTGAACACGTGACATCAATAGATCGCACAACATGTTCAGAAGATGAATGCATTCGGCCCAAGGAACCGTCCCCGGGCGGCACCGGGCGGACGGGTCGGCACGACAACGACGGCGCGGGATGCCGACGGGGACGGCGACCGGAGGGCGCCGACGGGCACGCCGGCCGGTGGGTGCCCGGGCCGGCTCGGGGGACGGCCGACCCGTCTCGGGGGACGGCCGACCCGGCTGGGGGCACGGCCGGCCCGGCTCGGAGGAAGGCCGACTCGGCTCGGCTCGGGGGACGGCCGGCCCCGGACGCGGCGCCCGCCGCCCGCCTCGGGGCGCGGCCGGCCCCGGACGTGCCGACGCCCGGCCTCCCCGCACGGGGAGGCCGGGCGTCGGGCCCGAGCGCGGAGGGTTCGGCCGTCAGGCCGCGCGCTCGGCCGCGATCTGGCGCGCCATGATCGTGGTCAGTTCGTACGCCGTGTGGGACGCGGCGACGGAGGTCATCTCGGCGTGGTCGTAGGCGGGGGCGACCTCGACCAGGTCGGCGGAGACCAGGTGGCAGCCGGCCAGCCCGCGCAGGATCTCCAGCAGCTCCCGCGAGGTGAGGCCGCCGGCCTCCGGGGTGCCGGTGCCCGGGGCGTGCGCGGGGTCCAGCACGTCGATGTCGATGGAGATGTACAGCGGGCGGTCGCCGATCCGCTGGCGGAGCTGGTCGGCCACCTCGTCCACGCCGCGTCGCATCACATCGGCGGAGGTCACGATGCCGAAGCCCATCTTCGCGTCGTCGTCCAGGTCCTGCTTGCCGTACAGCGGGCCCCGGGTGCCGACGTGGCTGAGCGCGGAGGTGTCGAGGATGCCCTCCTCGACCGCTCGGCGGAACGGCGTGCCATGGGTGTACTCGGCGCCGAAGTAGGTGTCCCAGGTGTCCAGGTGCGCGTCGAAGTGGAGCAGCGCCACCGGCCCGTGCTTGCGGGCCACCGAACGGAGGATGGGCAGCGCGATGGTGTGGTCGCCGCCGAGCGTCATCAGCCGGGCACCGGTGCCCAGCAGGTCGTCGGTGGCGGCCTCGATGGTCTCCACCGCCTCGTTGATGTTGAACGGGTTGGCGGCGATGTCCCCGGCGTCGGCCACCTGGGCGAGCGCGAACGGGGAGGCGTCCTGCGCCGGGTTGTACGGGCGCAGCAGCCGCGAGGCCTCGCGGATCGCGTTGCCGCCGAAGCGGGCGCCCGGACGGTAGGAGACCCCGGTGTCGAAGGGCACGCCGACCACCGCGACGTCGGCGGTGCCGCCGACCTCGTCGATGCGCGGCAGCCGGGCGAAGGTGGCCGGCCCGGCGTAGCGCGGGATGCGGGAGGAGTCGACCGGGCCTACGGGGCCGGCGGGCTGACCGGGCTGACGGGCGTCCGTGCTCATGCGGCTGCTGCCTCTCGGCGGTGCGGGATCAGGGGTACGACCTCCGAGGGTAGGCAGAACGACGGATTCCGCACATGTACGTTCCCGAGCCCCAAGCGCGGCCATTTGGACACCACGTCCATTTTCCGGGTTCAGGGGGGACAATGGGCGGCATGCCGATAGCCAGCCCCGTCCCGTCCCGGGCCGAACTGATCGATCACCTGGTCCGCACCCGCATCGCGGGCGACGTGGCCACCCCCCGCGACAACAACCTCTCCCACTACCGCAAGCTCGCGAACGGTGACCGGCACTACTGGTTCGGACTGGAATTCGGCGAGCGCTGGGCGGACGAGCAGGACGTCCTGGCCGTGATGGCGGAGCGGTGCGGCGTGGTCGACGACCCGCAGCACCGGATGGGCCAGGACACCATCGACCCGGAGCTGACCGTCGGGGCGCTGGACCGGATGGCGGCGGTGCTGCGGAAGGCCGCGAAGGGGCGGGAGCGGGTGCTCTTCGCCACCGGCCACCCGGGCGGCCTGCTGGACGTGCACCGGGCCACGGCCGTGGCGCTGCGGGCCGCGGGCTGCGAGATCGTGGAGATCCCCGGCGGGCTGACCGCCGACGAGGGCTATGTCTTCCAGTTCGCCGACGTGGCGGTGCTGGAGCGCGGGGCGACCCTGTGGCACACCCACTCCCCCGCCCCGATGGCCGCGATCCTGGACGGCCTGGAGCGCGAGGGCCGTCCGCTGCCGGACCTGGTGGTGGCCGACCACGGCTGGGCCGGCTGCGCGGCCCAGCGCGGGCTCACCGCGGTCGGTTACGCCGACTGCAACGACCCGGCGCTCTTCCTCGCCGAGGCGGAGGGCACCCTCGCGGTGGTGGTGCCGCTGGACGACCACGTCACCAACCCGCGGTTCTACGACCCGCTGACCGCGTACCTGCTGGACGCGGCCGGTCTGGCGTCCTGGGGCTGAGCCCGGCCGCGGCCCGCGGCCCGGTCCGCCGCGCCGGGGCCGCCCCGCCCGGCGCGGTCACACCCGCCCGCGGGTTCCCCGTACGCCGGCCGCGGTCCCCGGGCCGGGCGGCCGGGCCCCACCGCCCCGCTCCGGTCCTGGCCAGATCATCCGTACCCGGCCCCGCTCCGGTCCTGGCCGAACCATCCGTACCCGGGCGGGGGCCGGCCGCTTCCGGTGTGTGCCGCCGCGCTCAGCCTCCCGGCCGCCGCCGGGTGCGTGGGACGCGGACCATGCCCTCCTGGATGACCGAGACCGCGAGCCGCCCGTCCTGGGTGAAGATCCGCCCCTTGGCCAGCCCCCGCCCGCCGGACGACGACGGGCTCGCCTGGTCGTACAGCAGCCACTCGTCCACGCGGAACGGGCGGTGGAACCACATGGCGTGGTCCAGGCTGGCGCCGACCACGTCGCCCACCGCCCAGCCGCCCCGTCCGTGCGCGAGCAGGACCGGGTCCAGCAGCGTCATGTCGGACACATAGGCCGCCAGGCAGACGTGGAGCAGGGTGCCGTCCAGGTCGCCGTCGAGCTTGCCGTCGGTCCGGAACCACACCTGGGAGGCGGCTTCGCGGGGCTGCCCGATGCGCCCGTACGGCGGCTCGTCCACATAGCGCAGGTCGACCGCGGCGCGCGCCCGGAGCATCCGCCGGACGGTCCGCTCCGGGTCCGCGAAGCGGTGGGCGTAGCGGGGCAGCAGCTCCCCGGCGGTGGGCAGGGTCAGCGGGTCCGGGGCGTGCGGCATGGGCTCCTGGTGCTCCATGCCCTCCTCGTGCTCCTGGAAGGAGGCGGAGAGGTGGAAGATCGGGTTCCCGTGCTGCACCGCCACCACCCGCCGGTTGGTGAAGGAGAAGCCGTCGCGGATCCGGTCGACGGTGTAGACGATGGGCGCGCCGGGGTCGCCGGGGCGCAGGAAGTACGCGTGCAGGGAGTGCGGCGGCCGGTCCCCGGGGACGGTACGGCCGGCGGCGGCCAGCGCCTGCGCCGCCACCTGGCCGCCGAACACCCGCTCCACCAGGGAGGGCCGGCTGGCCCCGCGGAAGATGTCCCGGTCGATCTGCTCCAGGTCCAGCAGGTCCAGCAGGCTCCGCAGTGCGGGGTTCATGACCGGCCCGGGTTCCGGGTGGTGCGGGCCGCCGGGCGGCGCGCCGCCGCGGCCGGGCGGCTCACAGGCCCATCGACTTGGCGATGATGGAGCGCATGACCTCGCTGGTGCCGCCGTAGATGCGGGTGACCCGGGTGTCCGCGTACAGCCGGGCGATGGGGTACTCCATCATGTAGCCGTAACCGCCGTGCAGCTGGAGGCACTTGTCGATGACGACCGCCGCCCGCTCGGTGGTGAACAGCTTGGCGGAGGCCGCGTCGGCCGCGGTCAGCTCGCCCGCGTCGTGCGCGTCCAGCGCCCGGTCGACCACCGCCTGCATGGCGTCCACCTCGGACTTGCAGTCGGCGAGCACGAACTTGGTGTTCTGGAAGGACGCCACCGACGTGCCGAAGACCGAGCGGTCCCGCACGTACGCCTTGGCGAACTCGACCGCCGCGGCGGCCTGCGCGTAGGCGCCCACCGCGATGCCCAGCCGCTCCTGCGGCAGGTTCTGCCCGAGGTAGCCGAACGCCTTGCCCTCCTCGCCCAGCAGGTCCTCGACCGGCACCTTGACGTCGGTGAAGGAGAGTTCCGCGGTGTCGGAGGTCTTCAGACCCAGCTTCTCCAGCTTGCGGCCGACCGCGTAGCCCTCGCTGCGGGTGTCGACGACGAGGATGGAGATGCCGGCCCGGCGGTCCTCGGGGGTGGGCGGGGCGGTACGCGCGCAGACCAGCACCCGGTCGGCGAGGACTCCGCCGGTGATGAAGGTCTTGGCGCCGTTGAGGACGTAGTGGGTGCCGTCCTCGGAGAGCTTGGCGGTGGTCTTCATGCCGGCCAGGTCGGAGCCGGTGCCGGGCTCGGTCATGGCGATGGCGGTCATCATGTCGCCGGTGACGAAGGGCGGCAGCCAGCGCCGCTTCTGCTCCTCGTTGGCGTACTTGAGCAGGTACGGGAGGCAGAGTGCGGTGTGCACGCCGCTGCCGCCGAAGCTGACCCCGGCGCGCGCGATCTCCTCGGTGATGACGGCGTTGAACTTGAAGCTGGTCTCGCCCGCCCCGCCGTACTCCTCCGGCACCTCGATGCCGAAGACACCCAGCTCACCCAGCTTCTTGTAGAAGGAGCGCGGGGCCTGGCCGGCCTCCCGCCACTCCTCGTAGTGGGGCACGACCTCGGCGGCGATGAAGTCCCGGATCGTCTCGCGGAACGCCTCGTGGTCCTCGTTGAACACCGTGCGACGCATGCTGGAACCCTCCACTGGGCGCGACCGGGACGCTTCTGTCTAAGCGCTTGCTCAGTTCCCTGGCCGAAAAGCTACCCGCCGGTCAGTCGGCTGTCCAGAGGGACCGGACGCCCCGGGCCGCACCACCGGCCGCCGTACCCGTGCCCCGCCCGATGGCCCGCCGAGACCGTCCCGGCCCGGCCGTCCCGGCGCGGTTGCCCCGGCGCGGTTGTCCCGGCCGGACCGCCCCCGGTCCGGCTGCCCGCCCGGCGGACGCGCCCCGGCCGGCTCCTCCCACGGGGCTCGCCGAGGAGCCCGTCCCCACCCGGCTCCCCCGCCGCACGCCCCCGGCGCACCACTCGGCGGCGGGACCGGCCCGGAGCCGTCCGAGCGGGACCGGCCCCGCAACCGTCCGGCGCGGCCGACGCGGCGGCCGGGGGGTGCGGCCGACACGATGGCCGGGGGCGCGGCCGACACGATGGCCGGGGGCGCGGCCGACGCGGCGACCGGGCGGTGCGCTCAGTCAGTAGCAGCGGCCGCACCGAAGGCGCCCAGCGCCAGCCGGTGCAGCAGCGCGGCGGTGGCGTCCCGGCCCGGCAGCGCACCCGGCCGGCCCAGGTGCGGGGTGGAGTTGAGCAGGCCGAACACGGCGTGCACGGCGGCCCGCGCCGGGCTCTCCGCCAGCCCCGGGTACACCTTCCGCACCACCTCCACCCACAGCTCGACGTACTGCCGCTGGAGCTGGCGCACCAGCTTGCGGTCGCTGTCCCGGAGCCGGTCCAGCTCCCGGTCGTGCAGGGTGATCAGCGGGCGGTCGTCGAGGGCGAAGTCGATATGGCCCTCGACCAGCGAGTCCAGGACGGCGGCGGGCGGCAGCCCCTCCGCCGCGGCGTCGGCGACCCGCCGCTTGCCGCCGGTGAGCAGCCGGCCGCTGATCCCCACCAGCAGCTCGGCGAGCATCGCGTCCTTGCCCGCGAAGTGACGGTAGAGACCGGGGCCGCTGATGCCCACCGCGGCGCCTATCTCGTCGACACCGACACCGTGGAAGCCGCGCTCCGCGAAGAGCCGGGCGGCCTCGCGCAGGATCTGGTCACGGCGGGTGGGGGCGGGCGCGTGGGTGCTCATGAAATTGATTCTAGACAGCGGCGTTAGTGGTCGTTAACCTATTGGCAACAGGTTAACGCTCATTAACCGACCGGAGGGCCGGGCGGACGGGTCGGAACGGCCCTCCCCCGCAGGACCGGCGGCCCCGGCAGGGGATCGGTCGGAGCGGATTCGGGCAAGGGGGCTCGTAGCCAATGGAGCAGGCACCGGTGCTGACAAGCGGCGCCGATCCGGCGTCCGACGCCTGGCGCGCCAACGAGAGCGCGCACCGCGAGCTGGCGGCGCGGCTGCGCGAGAAGCTCGCGGCGGCGCGGCTGGGCGGCGGCGAGAAGGCGCGGGCGCGGCACACCGCGCGCGGCAAGCTGCTGCCGCGCGACCGGGTGGACACGCTGCTGGATCCGGGATCGCCCTTCCTGGAACTGGCGCCACTGGCGGCGGACGGGATGTACGGGGACCAGGCCCCCGCGGCCGGCGTGATCGCCGGGATCGGGCGGGTGGCCGGCCGCGAGGTGGTGGTGGTCGCCAACGACGCCACCGTCAAGGGCGGCACCTACTACCCGATGACGGTGAAGAAGCACCTGCGCGCCCAGGAGGTGGCGCTGGAGAACCGGCTGCCCTGCGTCTACCTGGTGGACTCCGGCGGCGCGTTCCTGCCGATGCAGGACGAGGTCTTCCCGGACCGCGAGCACTTCGGCCGCATCTTCTACAACCAGGCGCGGATGTCCGGCGCCGGCATCCCGCAGGTCGCGGCGGTGCTCGGGTCGTGTACCGCGGGCGGGGCGTACGTCCCGGCGATGAGCGACGAAGCGGTGATCGTCCGCGAGCAGGGCACCATCTTCCTGGGCGGCCCACCGCTGGTGAAGGCCGCCACCGGTGAGGTGGTCACCGCCGAGGAGCTGGGCGGTGGCGAGGTGCACTCCAAGGTGTCCGGGGTAACCGACCACCTCGCGGAGGACGACGCGCACGCGCTGCGGATCGTCCGGTCCATCGTCTCGACCCTGCCCGCGTCGCTCGCCCGCCGCGGCCGGCTGCCGTGGCAGGTGACCGCCGCCGAGGAGCCCGCGGTCGACCCCGCCGGGCTGTACGGCGCGGTCCCGGTGGACTCGCGCACCCCGTACGACGTGCGCGAGGTGATCGCCCGGGTGGTGGACGGCTCGCGGTTCGCGGAGTTCAAGGCCGAGTTCGGGACCACCCTGGTGACCGGGTTCGCCCGGATCCAGGGCCACCCGGTGGGCATCGTGGCCAACAACGGCATCCTGTTCGCCGAATCCGCCCAGAAGGGCGCCCACTTCATCGAACTGTGCGACCAGCGCGGCATCCCGCTGGTCTTCCTGCAGAACATCTCCGGGTTCATGGTCGGCCGGAGCTACGAGGCGGGCGGCATCGCCAAGCACGGCGCCAAGATGGTCACTGCGGTGGCCTGCACCCGGGTCCCCAAGCTGACGGTCGTCATCGGCGGCTCGTACGGGGCGGGCAACTACTCCATGTGCGGCCGCGCCTATTCGCCGCGCTTCATGTGGATGTGGCCGAACGCCAAGATCTCGGTGATGGGCGGCGAGCAGGCCGCCTCGGTGCTCGCCACGGTCAAGCGCGACCAGCTGGAAGCGCGCGGCGAGGAGTGGAGCCAGGAGGCGGAGGCCGGGTTCCGGGCCCCGATCCGGGAGCAGTACGAGACCCAGGGCAGCGCCTACTACGCGACCGCCCGGCTGTGGGACGACGGCGTGATCGATCCGCTGGAGACCCGGACGGTGCTCGGGCTGGCGCTCACCGCCTGCGCCAACGCGCCGCTGCCCGAGAAGGACCCCGCGGCGCCCGGCTACGGCGTCTTCCGGATGTGACGAGGGGATGCAGACGATGTTCACGGCAGATACGGCGTTCCCGGCGGACGCCGAGGCGGCGGGCCGGACGGCGGCGTCCGGCGCCGGCCCGGCCCCGGCCGGTGCGGGCGGCGTGCTGGTCGCCAACCGGGGCGAGATCGCGGTCCGGGTCATCCGCACCCTGCGGCAGCTCGGCATCCGTTCGATCGCGGTGTTCAGCGACGCCGACGCCGACGCCCGGCACGTCCGGGAGGCCGACACCGCGGTCCGCATCGGTCCGGCCCCCGCCGCCCAGAGCTACCTCTCCGTCGACCGGCTGCTGGACGCCGCACGGCGCACCGGCGCCCGGGCCGTCCACCCCGGTTACGGATTCCTCGCCGAGAACGCCGCCTTCGCGCGGGCCTGCGCGGACGCCGGGCTGGTGTTCATCGGGCCGCCGGCCGAGGCGATCGAGCTGATGGGCGACAAGATCCGCGCCAAGGAGACGGTGCGGGCGGCCGGGGTGCCGGTGGTGCCGGGGTCCTCCGGCAGCGGACTGACCGACTCGCAGCTGGCCGACGCGGCCCGCGAGATCGGCATGCCGGTGCTGCTCAAGCCCTCGGCCGGCGGTGGCGGCAAGGGCATGCGGCTGGTCCGGGACGAAGCGGTACTGGCCGAGGAGATCGCCGCGGCCCGGCGCGAGGCGCGGGGCTCCTTCGGCGACGACACCCTGCTGGTCGAGCGGTGGATCGACCGCCCGCGCCACATCGAGATCCAGGTGCTCGCCGACGCCCACGGGCGCGTCGTCCACCTCGGCGAACGCGAGTGCTCGCTGCAGCGCCGCCACCAGAAGATCATCGAGGAGGCGCCCAGTCCGCTGCTGGACGCCGCCACCCGGGCCGCGATGGGCGAGGCCGCGGTCCAGGCCGCGCGGTCCTGCGGCTACACCGGAGCGGGCACGGTGGAGTTCATCGTCCCCGGCGACGACCCCTCCGCGTACTACTTCATGGAGATGAACACCCGGCTCCAGGTCGAGCACCCGGTCACCGAACTCGCCGTCTCGGTCGCCGGCCACGGCGCCCTGGACCTGGTGGAGTGGCAGGTGCGCACCGCGGCCGGTGAGCGGCTGCCGTTCGACCAGCCCGACATCGGCTTCGCCGGCCACGCCGTGGAGGCCCGGGTCTGCGCGGAGACCGCCCGCCCGGGAGACGGCCGGGTGGACTTCCTGCCGTCCGCCGGCACCGTGCGGATCCTGCGCGAGCCGGACGGCGAAGGGGTTCGGGTCGACTCCGGACTGACCGAGGGCACCGAGGTCGGCACGGTCTACGACCCGATGCTCGCCAAGGTCATCGCCTACGGCCCGGACCGGGCCACCGCACTGCGCCGGCTCAGCGGCGCCCTGGCCCGCACCACGGTGCTGGGACTGGACACCAACGTCGGCTTCCTCCGCAGGCTGCTGGCCCACCCCGCGGTGGTCTCCGGGGACCTGGACACCGGGCTCGTCGACCGGGACGCCCCGGCGCTGGTGCCGGCCGAGGTGCCCGCGGAGGTGTTCGCGGCGGCCGCGCTGCTGCGTCAGGCGGCGCTGGAACCGGGTGTCACCGATGCGGGGGCGGAAGGCTCGGGGCCGGCCGACCCCGCGGGGACGCCGTCCGGCTGGGTGGACCCGTTCTCGGTCCCGACCGGATGGCGGCTGGGCGGGGAGCGCGCCTGGACCGTCCACCATCTGCGACTGCCGGGGCAGCCTCCGGTGACCGTCCGGGTGCGGGGCCTGGCCCACGACGCCGAGATCCGCCTGGAGCGCCCGGAGGACACCGCCGAGGACGCCGCCGGGGCGCCGGAGCCCGTGCCCGCCCGCCTGCTGACCGCGGGCGCGGACCGGATCACCGTCGAATGGGGCGGGATCACCCACCCGTTCGTGGTGGCCCGGGGCCCCGAGGGCATCTGGCTGGGCCGGGATGGGGACACCTGGCACCTGCTCCACCACGACCCGGTGGAGGCCGCGCTGCGCGGCGGCGGCGCGGCGGGTCACGCCGGCGCGCTCACCGCGCCCATGCCCGGCACCGTCACCGTGGTCAAGGCCGCCGTCGGCGACCGGGTGACGGCCGGTCAAGGACTGCTGGTGGTCGAGGCGATGAAGATGGAGCACCTGATCTCCGCGCCGTACGACGGCACCGTCACCGAGCTGGACGTGACCGCCGGCAGCACCGTCGCCATGGACCAGGTGCTGGCCGTGGTCACCCCGCACGACAGTGAGGAGGGTGAGTGATGTCCCTGCCCGACGGACTGCCGATGGCCGTGCCGAAGGCCGGCCTGCCGAGCCGGGTGCGGATCCACGAGGTGGGCGCGCGCGACGGCCTGCAGAACGAGAAGACCGTGGTCCCGGTGGAGGTGAAGGCCGAGTTCATCCGGCGGCTGGCCGACGCCGGGCTGCGCACCGTGGAGGCGACCAGCTTCGTCCGCCCGGAGTGGGTGCCCCAGCTCGCCGACGCCGAGCAGCTGGTCCCGCTGCTGGACGGGGTGGACGCCGAGCTGCCGGTGCTGGTCCCCAACGAGCGCGGGCTGGACCGGGCGATCGCCCTCGGCCTCCGCCGGATCGCCGTGTTCGGCAGCGCCACCGAGACCTTCGCCAAGCGCAACCTCAACCGCACGGTGGACGAGTCGCTGGAGATGTTCCGGCCGGTGGTCGCCCGCGCCCGGAACGCCGGGATGCACGTCCGCGGCTATCTCTCCATGTGCTTCGGCGACCCGTGGGAGGGCCCGGTCCCGGTCGACCAGGTGGCCTCGGTCGCCGGGCGGCTGATGGAGCTGGGCTGCGACGAGCTGAGCCTGGGGGACACCATCGGCGTCGCCACCCCGGGCCATGTGCGTCAGCTGCTCACCCGCCTCGGGGAGCGCGGCGTGCCGGTGGACCGCGTCGCCGTGCACTTCCACGACACCTACGGCCAGGCACTGGCCAACACCCTCGCCGCGCTGGAGCACGGCGTGACCACCGTCGACGCCTCCGCGGGCGGGCTCGGCGGCTGCCCCTACGCCAAGAGCGCCACCGGCAACCTCGCGACCGAGGACCTGGTGTGGATGCTCGACGGCCTCGGTATCGAGACCGGGGTCGATCTCGGCCGTCTCACCGCCACCACCGTGTGGATGGCCGGACATCTGGGCCGACCCAGCCCTTCGCGGACCGTCCGTGCACTCTCCCAGAAGGAGTCCTGAGCCATGTCGCTGGACCACCGGCTCTCCGCCGAACACGAAGAACTCCGCCGCACCGTCGAGGCGTTCGCGCACGACGTCGTCGCGCCCAAGATCGGCGACTTCTACGAGCGGCACGAGTTCCCCTACGAGATCGTCCGCGAGATGGGCCGGATGGGTCTGTTCGGGCTGCCGTTCCCGGAGGAGTACGGCGGCATGGGCGGCGACTACCTCGCCCTCGGTATCGCCCTGGAGGAACTCGCCCGGGTGGACTCCTCGGTGGCGATCACCCTGGAGGCCGGGGTCTCGCTCGGCGCGATGCCGGTCTTCCGGTTCGGCACCGAGGAGCAGAAGCGGGAGTGGCTGCCCCGGATGTGTTCCGGCGAGATCCTCGGTGCCTTCGGGCTGACCGAGCCCGAGTGCGGCTCGGACGCCGGCGGCACCCGGACCACCGCCGTGCGGGACGGTGACGAGTGGGTGATCAACGGCAGCAAGTGCTTCATCACCAACTCCGGCACCGACATCACCGGGCTGGTCACGGTCACCGCGGTCACCGGCCGCAAGGCGGACGGCGCCCCGCTGATCTCGTCCATCATCGTGCCCTCCGGCACCCCCGGCTTCACCGTCGCCGCCCCCTACTCCAAGGTCGGCTGGAACGCCTCCGACACCCGTGAACTGTCCTTCTCCGACGTCCGGGTGCCGCTGGCCAACCTGCTGGGCGAGGAGGGCCGCGGTTACGCCCAGTTCCTGCGGATACTGGACGAGGGGCGGGTGGCGATCTCGGCCCTGGCGACCGGCCTCGCCCAGGGCTGTGTGGACGAGTCCGTGAAGTACGCCAAGGAGCGCCACGCCTTCGGCCGCGCCATCGGTACCAACCAGGCGATCCAGTTCAAGCTCGCGGACATGGAGATGCGCGCCCACACCGCCCGCCTGTCCTGGCGGGACGCCGCTTCCCGGCTGGTCAGCGGCGAGCCGTTCAAGAAGGAGGCTGCGCTCGCCAAGCTCTACTCGTCCACCATCGCGGTGGACAACGCCCGTGAGGCCACCCAGATCCACGGCGGATACGGCTTCATGAACGAGTACCCGGTGGCCCGCATGTGGCGCGACTCCAAGATCCTGGAGATCGGCGAGGGCACCAGCGAGGTCCAGCGGATGCTGATCGCCCGCGAGCTGGGCTTCTGAGCACCCGACCCGCGGCCGCCCCTGCGCCGGATGGGCTCAGGGGCGGCCGCGGGGCCGGGGGTGGCCGCGGGGGCAGGAGGCGGCGCACCGCGCGCCGCGGCTCCGCTGGGTCGGGTATCGGCACCCCGGGATGCCGGCACCGTTGACGCCCTGACAGGGGTTCCGGCCGCCTGCCGGCGTGGGGACGACCCCGTGGGCCTCGGAGCCCGTCACCCCGTCCGCCCTCGCGCGGGGACGCGACGTCACACGCATGCATGAGGACGCCCAGGGGCCCCCAACGAGGGAGCCCTCGCCGGGGGCTGGCCCCCGCACCGCGTCCCCATGCCGGGCGGGCAAGGCTCCGCCCGGCACAGGCAGCCGCGCGGCGGACTGCGGCCGGCCCCGGCCCGGTGCGGGCGGGGCCGGCCGTCGAGCGGGCGGCGGGCGCAGCCGGCTCAGGCGCCGGCCGGCGCCCCCGGTCGGCCGCGGAGCCGGAGGCCGTCGGCCGGCCCCGGCCACTCCCCCGCCCGGACCGGCTGCGGGTCAGCGCCCGGCCCAGGGGATCTGCGGGGAGCGGTAGTAGTCGATGCCCAGCACGGACCAGCGCGGGCCCTGGGCACCCAGCCGTTCCCGGAAGGCGTCCCAGTCGTGCCGGGCCGCCGGGGACCAGCCGAGTTCGGCGATGCCCGCCAGCCGGGGGAAGGCCAGGTACTCGATGTGGTCGCTGGTCGAGATGGTCTCCGACCACAGGGGCGCCTCGACGCCCAGGATCGCGGTGGACGGCGCGTCCTTGAGATAGTTGCCCGGGTCCCAGCCGTAGGACTGCCGCACCTCGACCAGCCCCGCCCAGTCCAGGCCCAGCGGGGTGTCCTTGGTGTACTTCATGTCCAGGTAGGCGCGGTTGGCGGGCGAGAGGATGATCCTGGTGCCCGCCCTGGCCGCTTCGGTGACCTCCTTCTCCCGGCCGGTCAGGCCCCAGTACTGGGCGATCGCGCCCTTGGCGGGCCGTGCCCCGGTCAGCTGGTGCCAGCCGATGACCGTCTTGCCGTACTTGGCCACGACCGGCTGTACCCGGTCCATGAAGGCGACGTAGTCGGCGTGGCTGGTGGAGTGGGCCTCGTCGCCGCCGATGTGCAGATACGGCCCCGGAGTCAGCTCGGCGAGTTCCCTGATGACGTCGTCCACGAAGTCGTACGTCACCTCCTTGGCCACGCACAGCGAGCTGAAGCCGACCTGGGTGCCGGTGTACAGCGGCGGGGCGACGCCGTCGCAGTTGAGCTTGGCGTAGGAGGCGAGGGCCGCGTTGGTGTGGCCGGGCATGTCGATCTCGGGCACCACGGTCAGATAGCGGCTCTGCGCGTACCGCACGATCTCGCGGTAGTCGTCCTTGGTGTAGTGGCCGCCGCGGCCGCCGCCGACCTGGGTGCTTCCGCCGTAGGTCGCCAGCCGGGGCCAGGAGTCGACGGCGATCCGCCAGCCCTGGTCGTCGGAGAGGTGGAGATGAAGCTTGTTGATCTTGTACAGGGCGAGCTGGTCGATGTAGCGCTTGACCTGCTCGACGGTGAAGAAGTGGCGGGACACGTCGAGCATGGCGCCGCGGTAGGCGTAGCGCGGCACATCGGTGATGGTGCCGCCGGGTACCTGCCAGGGCCCGGACTGCCGGGTGCGGCTCTCCACGGTGGCGGGGAGCAGTTGCCGGAGCGTCTGCATCCCGTGGAAGAGCCCGGCGGAGGCGCGGGCGGTGAGGGTGACCGAGCGGGCGTCGGTCCGCAGCCGGTAGCCCTCGGCGCCCAGGCCTCGCGCCTCGGGTCCGGTGGTGGCCAGCCGCAGCCGGATGCCGTCCGGGCCGTCCGCCGTGGTGACCGGCAGCGGGTGCCCGGTGGACGGGCGGAGCAGCGCCGCCAGCTGGTCCCCGACCCGCCGGGCGGCGGCCGAGTCCCGCGGCACCCGGATCCGGGTGCCGCCGCCGATGGTGTACGGGTTCTTGCCGCTGGTGACCGAGGCCGGGGCGGGCACCACCCGCTTCAGCGGGTCGGCGGCGGCCCGCGGCCCGGGCGGGGCGGGCGCCGCCTCGGCGGCCGCGGCACCGACCCCGGAGGCGGCCAGCAGCAGGGCGCCGAGCAGGCGGGGCAGCCGGGCCCGGGGGCGGGTGGAATGGTGTGGGGCGCGACGTCGTGGCATGAGCGGTCCCTTCAAGGAACTGCGTGCGGGGGTGAGGGGATGAAGCGTCCGACCGCCCCTGGGTACCGCGTGCCCCTCGGAGGGTCAAGGCACTGCCCGGCCCGCGCCCGCAGACCCGCCATCCGGCTGTCAGAATTCACTCCATGGCGGAGATCATCCAGCGCGACGGCACGTGGACCTTCGACGGGGAGACGGTGCGCATCGTGCCCGGCCGGGACAAGGGCGTGCACCTGACCCGGCAGACGCTCGGTGAGCTGACGGTGCCCCTGGCGGCCCTGGCGGGCGTCGCGTACGAACCGGGCCGGAAGTCGGGGCGGCTGCGGCTGCGGCTGCGCGAGGGGGCCGACCCGCTGCTGCTGGCCACCCGGGGCAAGCTGCCGGACGCCGCCGATCCGTACCAGCTGAGCGTGGAGCCGGACCGTACCGGGGTGGCCGAGTACTTCGTGGACGAGGTGCGGAACGCGCTGCTGCTCGATCAGGTGCCCGCCGGGCCGTGCGACCGCTTCCTGCTGCCCGGCCCGGCCGTTCCGCTGACCGTGTCGGCGGGCGACGGCACCGCCTCCTTCGACGGCGACCGGATCCGGCTGGAGTGGAACTGGAAGACCGAGGAGTCGAAGAAGTCGGCGGGGACCCGCACCTTCTCGGTGGCGGACGTCGACGCGGTGGAGTGGCTGCCGGCCATGGGGCTGGAGAACGGGTACCTCCGGTTCGTCGTCGGCAAGGCGTCGACGAAGGCCCCGGCGAAGTACGACCCGCACGCCGTGGAGCTGTACGGCTTCCGCAAGGACCCGGTGATGGCCCTGGTCGGGGCGGCGGTGATCGCCCGGCTGCCGCATCCCGCCGCGCCCGCCGTGGCGGCCCCGGCGGTGGGCGCCGCCGGGGGGTCCGCGGCCGACGGCGGCACCGGGGGCGGCCAGGACGATCATGACGCGCTGCTGCGCAGGCTCCGGGAGCTGGGGGAGCTGCGGCAGGGCGGGGTGCTGACCGAGGAGGAGTTCACCGCCGCCAAGCAGGCCGTACTGCGCCGCTTCTAGCCCCCTGGGCCTCCGGCACGGGCGCCCGCCCGCCCCGCCCGTTGGCCGGTGTTCCCGCCCCCTTCGTCGCCCCCGGGTACATCTTCCATCACCCGCCTGCCCGAAATCGGGCAGGATTCTTGCGAAACTCTGCGTTTCCCCTCAGTATCAACGGGTGCTCGAACGCCGTACGCCCTCGTCCCACGAGGATCTCCTCGACCACCTGGTGCGCAGCACGCCGCTCAGCCGCGGCGAGGCCGCCCGGGTGGTGCTGGACGTACTGGCGTACTTCGACGAGACGACCGAGGAATTCGTCCGCCGCCGCCACCGCGAGCTGCAGTCCGGCGGGCTCACCAACACGGACATCTTCGAGCGGATCGCGGCGGAGCTGCCGCACCGCGCGGTGGCACCGCCCGAGCTCTCGCTCCGGCAGCTGCGCCGCATGGTCTACGGCTGACCGCGGCCGGCGGCCGGACCGGGAGGCCGGACGGACCGGGAGGTCCGGCCGGGACACGGGAGCCGGGCGGTGGCCGGACGGTTCAGGGAACGAACGATCTGGGAGGGTCGATACGCATGTGCGGGATCGTCGGATATATCGGGAAGCGTGATGTCGCTCCGCTGCTGCTGGAGGGGCTGCAGCGCCTGGAGTACCGCGGCTACGACTCCGCCGGCGTGGTCATCCACGGCAAGTCGGGCGGGCTGAAGACCGCCAAGGCCAAGGGCCGGGTCCGCGAGCTGGAGAGCAGGCTCCCCAAGCGGTTCGCCGGCACCGTGGGCATCGCGCACACCCGCTGGGCCACCCACGGCGCGCCCAACGACGTCAACGCCCACCCGCACCTGGACGCGGACGGCAAGGTCGCGATCGTCCACAACGGGATCATCGACAACGCCTCCGAGCTGCGCGCCAAGCTGGTCGCCGACGGCGTGGAGATGGTCTCCGAGACCGACTCCGAGGTGCTCGCCCACCTCATCGGCCGCTCGCAGGCCGAGACGCTGGAGGAGAAGGTCCGCACCGCCCTCGCCCTGATCGAGGGCACGTACGGCATCGCCGTGCTGCACGCCGACTTCCCGGACCGCATCGTGGTGGCCCGCAACGGCTCCCCCGTGGTGCTGGGCATCGGCGAGAAGGAGATGTTCGTCGCCTCCGACGTCGCCGCGCTGATCAGCCACACCCGCCAGGTGGTGACCCTGGACGACGGCGAGATGGCCACCCTCAAGGCCGACGACTTCCGCACGTACACCACCGAGGGCTCCCGCACCTCCGCGACGCCGACCACCGTGGAGTGGGAGGCCGAGTCGTACGACATGGGCGGCCACGACACGTACATGCACAAGGAGATCAGCGAGCAGCCGGACGCCGTCGACCGGGTGCTGCGCGGCCGGATCGACGACCGGTTCTCCACCGTCCGCCTGGGCGGCCTCAACCTGGACGCGCGGGAGGCCCGCGGGGTGCGCCGGGTCAAGATCCTCGGCTGCGGCACCTCCTACCACGCCGGGCTGATCGGGGCTCAGCTGATCGAGGAGCTGGCCCGGATCCCCGCCGACGCCGAGCCCGCCTCGGAGTTCCGCTACCGCAACCCGGTGGTGGACCCCGACACGCTCTACGTGGCGGTCTCCCAGTCCGGTGAGACCTACGACGTGCTGGCGGCCGTGCAGGAGCTCAAGCGCAAGGGCGCCCGGGTGCTGGGCGTGGTCAACGTGGTGGGATCGGCGATCGCCCGCGAGACCGACGGCGGCGTGTACGTCCACGCGGGCCCCGAGGTCTGCGTGGTCTCCACCAAGTGCTTCACCAACACGGTGGTCGCCTTCGCCCTGCTCGCCCTGCACCTCGGCCGGATCCGCGACCTGTCGGTGGCCGACGGCAAGCGGCTCATCGCGGGCCTGCGCAGGCTGCCGGAGCAGATCTCGGAGATCCTGGCGCAGGAGCCGGAGATCGAGAAGCTCGCCCATGAGTATGCGGACGCGAAGAGCATGATGTTCATCGGGCGGGTGCGCGGCTACCCGGTGGCGCTGGAGGCGTCCCTGAAGCTCAAGGAGATCTCCTACATCCACGCCGAGGCGTACCCGGCCTCCGAGCTGAAGCACGGTCCGCTCGCGCTCATCGAGCCCGCGCTGCCGACGGTGGCGATCGTCCCGGACGACGACCTGCTGGAGAAGAACCGCGCGGCGCTGGAGGAGATCAAGGCCCGCAGCGGCAGGATCGTCGCGGTCGCGCACCAGGAGCAGGAGAAGGCCGACCACACCATCCTGGTGCCGAAGAACGAGGTCGAGCTGGACCCGATCCTGATGGGTATTCCGCTGCAACTCCTCGCCTACCACACGGCGTTGGCGCTCGGCCGGGACATCGACAAGCCGCGCAACCTGGCGAAGTCCGTCACCGTCGAGTAGTCGCCGCGGGCCGGCGGCACCCGGTCCGGCCGGACGGCCGCGGCACCCGGGCCGGGCGGCCGCCGGTGCCCGGCCCGTCCGCGGCCGTGCCCCGGCACCGGCCGCGCCGGCCCGGTACGACGACGGAGGCGGGCCCCGCATGTGCCACCACGCACGCGGGGCCCGCCTCCGTTGCCGGCGTCGCCCTCCGCCGGCCGATGGCCGCCCGTCCGGGGTCCGTCAGCCCCGGACGACGGGCGGCACACAGGAACGGTGACGGAGGTGTACCCGTCACCGGCCCGCGATCCACCTCTACGCGCGGGTAGATTTGTCGACTCTGATTCCCCGGCACACTCCGCCCACCTGCCGGAAAACCCGGACACCGGACGACAGGCCGGCGAGCCGGGCGGGAGCCGGGCCGCTACGGGATGACGACGACCGGACGCTGGGCGCGGCGCGCCAGCCGCCCCGCCACCGAGCCGAAGATGCGCCCCACCAGACCGTGCGTGGAGCCCACCACGATGGCGTCGGCCTCGTACTCCCGGCCGACCTCCTCCAGTTCGTGGCAGATGTCGCCGCCCCGCTCCACGAGGATCCACGGCACCTCCGCGAGGTGGTCCGCGCAGGCGAGTTCGAGGCCCAGCACCTCGGTGCGGTGGTCCGGCACATCGACGAAGACCGGCGGTTCGCAGCCGGCCCACACGGTCGTCGGGAGCCGGTTGGCGACATGCACGATGATCAGTCCGGAGCGGGAGCGCCGGGCCATCCCGATCGCGTACGCGAGGGCGCGTTCGCTCGATGTGGAACCGTCGAATCCGACCACGACGCCGTGCTGGAACGCCGGATCGCAGGAATGGCGTGATTCTTCCGCCGCTTCGGGGTGCGCGTCGTGATCGGCGACCCTCTTGCGGTCCGCGGGTTCGGGGAATTCGTAACCGGCCATCGGTGTCTCGGCGAAGAAAGTCCTCTTGCGGAGGGAACGGCGGTGGGCTCTGGTTGAAGTTGTCGACGGTCTGCGGGCTCTGGCGGTTCGATGAATCGCGTTCGAACGGAGGAATCCGTCCGGGATTCATCTTTTCAAGCCCATACCCCCAAGGGTACGGCTCCACTCCCCGCCCGCCCAGACGCCGCCCCATGGGGGTGGGACGCCCGGGGCGTTCCCCGGAGCATGCCGGAGGGCGGCCCCGGAGCGCAATGCCCCCGAGTGTCCCGCTGGCGTACGCCGAGCGGCCGTCGAGCCGTCCTCCGAGGTTCGGCCCGACCGGGTAGCCGCCACCGCCGAGGAACCGGGCCGAAGCCCGGTGGTTCCGGCCCACCGGTCGCCCCGACCCGCCCCCGGGCCGCCCGGACGCCCCTCAGGAGGGGGCGGACGGCCGCCTGACGGCCGATCGCACTCCGCACCCGCACGGCGACCTTCCGTGCCCGCCCCGGGGCCGCCACGGCCGCTCACAGCGCTCCGGGGGCGCGTTCCACGACTCGACCAGGAAGCGGGCGTGCGCCGGGCAGGCCATCCGAGCCCCCGTGTGCTTCCACTTCTTTTCGGCCAACTTCGCGCCAGACTTCTTCCCTTGGCAAACACCCCGCTCACCCCCGCTCCCACCAGCGAGGAAAGGGGTCTGGGCCGAGCTGGCCCCCTACGCGGAGTGGGCGCCGGCCATAGGCGCACTTCCCAGCGGGGCCCACGAGTGCAACGCTTCGTGATCGAATGCTTCGCGCCAAGTTGTCATGTCGACTTAGTAGCGGGTGGTGAACTGGTCACGGCGACCACACGCGACACAGTAGATTCGATCTTGGCGATGACCGGCGGGGGAACCGTTCAGGACCGAGGGGAAACGTGCAGGACCGAGAGGACGCGACCACCGAGGGGGGCTTAGATCCATGAGCCAGGACTCCACAACCGTACCGGAGACCTCGCGTAAGCTCTCCGGGCGCCGACGACGAGAAATCGTCGCCGTGCTGCTCTTCAGCGGCGGCCCTATATTCGAGAGCTCCATCCCGCTCTCCGTCTTCGGCATCGACCGCCAGGACGCGGGAGTGCCGCGCTACCGATTGCTCGTGTGCGCGGGTGAAGATGTGCCACTGCGAACGACCGGCGGACTGGAACTGACCGCCCCGTACGGCCTGGAGGCACTCTCCCGGGCCGGCACCGTCGTCGTACCGGCGTGGCGCTCCATCACACAGCCACCACCGACCGCCGCGCTGGACGCGCTGCGGCGTGCGCACGAGGAAGGCGCGCGCATCGTCGGGCTGTGCACCGGGGCCTTCGTGCTGGCGGCGGCCGGGCTGCTGGACGGGCGCCCGGCGACCACACACTGGATGTACGCGCCCACGCTCGCCAAGCGGTACCCGTCGGTCCATGTGGACCCGCGGGAACTGTTCGTGGACGACGGCGACGTGCTGACCTCGGCGGGGACCGCCGCCGGGATCGACCTGTGCCTGCACATCGTGCGCACCGACCACGGCGCCGACGCCGCGGGGGCCCTGGCCCGCCGGCTCGTCGTGCCGCCGCGCCGCACCGGCGGGCAGGAGCGCTACCTGGACAGGTCTTTACCGGAGGAGATCGGCGCCGACCCGCTCGCCGAGGTCGTCGCCTGGGCGCTGGAGCACCTCCACGAGCAGTTCGACGTCGAGGCGCTGGCCGCCCGTGCCTACATGAGCCGCCGTACGTTCGACCGGCGGTTCCGCTCGCTCACTGGGAGCGCTCCACTGCAGTGGCTGATCACTCAGCGGGTGCTGCAGGCCCAGCGGCTGCTGGAGACCTCCGACTACTCGGTCGACGAGGTCGCCGGCCGGTGCGGGTTCCGGTCGCCGGTGGCGCTGCGCGGCCACTTCCGGCGGCAGCTGGGGTCCTCCCCCGCCGCCTACCGGGCCGCGTACCGGGCGCGTCGTCCGCAGGGCGGCGCCGTCGACCGGGCGGAGCACGGTGAGCAGCGCCCGGCGGAGGCCCAGGCGCCGCTGCGGCGTCCGGGCGGGCCGCTGTCCCCGCCGGGCCATCCGCAGCACGGCGGCGGGCACGGCGGACCGGGCGGGCACCCGGGCCACGGCGGGCACGGCGGGCACGGCGGCTGCCAGGAACCGGGCAAGCCGGAGTCGGACGCGTACGCCTCCCGGCTGCCGGAACAGGCGGCCGGGCGCGGGTCGGGACGTCCGGCCCTGCCGGGGCAGCGAGAACGCCCCGTAGGGTGAGACGCATGAACGATCGCATGGTGTGGATCGACTGCGAGATGACCGGGCTCTCGCTGTCCGACGACGCGCTCATCGAGGTGGCCGCACTCGTCACCGACTCGGAGCTGAACATCCTGGGTGACGGTGTGGACATCGTGATACGTCCGCCGGCCGAGGCCCTGGTCACCATGCCGGAGGTGGTGCGCGAGATGCACACCGCCTCCGGGCTGCTCGCCGAGCTGGATGGCGGGACGACGCTGGCGGACGCCCAGCGGCAGGTCCTGGACTACGTCCGCGCCCACATCCCGGAGCCCGGCAAGGCCCCGCTGTGCGGGAACTCCGTCGGCACCGACCGCGGCTTCCTGCTGCGCGACATGCCGGAACTGGAGGCGCATCTCCACTACCGGATCGTGGACGTGTCCTCGATCAAGGAGCTCGCCCGCCGCTGGTACCCGCGGGCGTACTTCAACAGTCCGCCGAAGAGCGGCAACCACCGGGCGCTGGCCGACATCCGGGAATCCATCGCGGAGCTGCGCTACTACCGGGAGGCGGTCTTCCAGCCGCAGCCCGGCCCGGACTCGGACACCGCCAAGAAGATCGCGGCGAAGTACGTGGTGCCCGCCGGAGGGCGGTGAACGGGTGCTCGCTCCCGGCGGCCGGAAAGCCGGGAGCGAGCACCCCTTCAGACCCTGTACACTTTTTCTCGGCCGGTGCGGAGAAAGACCGAAGCACCGGTCATGGTGGGTATAGCTCAGCTGGTAGAGCACCTGGTTGTGGTCCAGGATGTCGCGGGTTCGAGTCCCGTTACTCACCCTGAAGGATCAAGCTCCCGAACCGCGCAAGCGGTTCGGGAGCTTGATTGCTTTCCGGGCCTGGTCCTCCCCCGCGGGGCGGGCCGGGCCCGGGCACCCGCGGCGGACCGGGCCGGGAACGCGCCGCCCGGGGCCGGGGGGCGCCGCCCCGGGCCGCCGGGGGACCCCGCGCGCCGCGCCCGGTGCCCGGGGCGGGCAGGATGAACGGCATGACCCATGAGCTGCCCCACGTGATCTCAGAAGTCGCCGAGGCCGAGAAGCAGGCCACTCGCGGCGAACTGGACCGGCTGGACCTCGGCAGGCCGACCGGCCCGGCCCGGTACGACATCGAATTCACCTACGACCACGACGGCAAGGGCGCCGGCACCATCGCCCGGTTCGGCGCCCGGACCCCGGTGCCGATCCCGCAGGTCGGCCAGACCGTCCATCTGCACGGCCACGGCCCGCTGGTGGTGCGCCACGTCGACATCGGCTACGAGGTCGGCGAGGAGGACGGCGCGCTGTACGTCGGCGCCACGGTCGACGTGACCGTGCCCGCCGAGGGCTGACCCGCGACGGGCCGCCCGGGCCGCGCCGCCTCCCCGCGGCCGCCCGGCGGCCCGCTCCGGGCACCCCGCCGGCCCGGTCCGGAGCCCGGCCCCGGGCGGGCGGGCTCCGGGACGGCGGCCGCGGCACGGACGCCAGGGCCGCCGCGGCACGCCGGGGACGCCGGAGGCGCCGGGGACTCCGGAGGCGCCGGAGACGCCGGAGGCGCCGGGGGCGCTGGGGGCGCTGGGGGCGCTGGGGGCGCTGGGGGCGCTGGGGACTCCGGGACGCCGGAGGTACCGGGGCATCGGGGACGCCGGGGGGGGCCGCCGTACCCGCCGCCCATGCGGTCTCGCACCTCGGCGGCCTAGCATGAAAGGCAGCGAGGCCGCACGATTGGACTCCGCGATGGCCGGTCCCGGCGCAGTCGCGTCGATGTACGCGCCGTTCGACATGGCGCCCGCAGCCTGGGTGATGGTCGACGGCGCAGGCGCCGTGGTGGGCTGGACGAGCGCCGCCCAGCGGCTGCTGGGCCATGCCCCGTCCGAGGTCCTCGGCCGGCCCGCGACCCTGCTGCTGGCCTCCCCCGGAGAGGCCGCCGCGATCCGGGCCGTGGCCGAGGAGTGCCGGACGAACGGCAGCTGGGCCGGGCTCGTCGCCGCCCGGCACCGGGACGGGCACCGCGTCGACGTCGGGGTGCGGGTCTCGGCGGTGGCCGAGGCGGACGGCCGCGGCCGGTGGCTGGTGTCGGCGATCGACCTGGCCAGCACCCCCTCCTGGGCGGTGAGCGGCGCCGTGCTGGAGAGGTTCCTGACCAGCTCGCCGCTGGGCATGGCGGTGCTCGACCCCGAGCTGCGGTACGTCTGGCTCAACGACACGCTGGAGCGGTTCGGCGGCGTGCCCCGCCGGGAGCGGCTGGGGCGCCGGATGAGCGAGACGCTGCCCGGCCTGGACACCGAGACCCTCGAGGGGAAGATGCGCCGGGTGCTGGCCACCGGCGAACCGGTGGTCGACTACGAGTACCAGGGCTGGTCCCCCGCCGACCCGGACCGGCAGCGGGTGTACTCCACCTCGTTCTTCCGGCTGCACGACGGCGACGGCCAGGTGATGGGCGTCTACTACCTGGTCATGGACGTCACCGACCGGTGGCGGGCGCGGCAGCGGCTGGCCCTGCTGAACGAGGCGGGCGCCCGCTTCGGCACCACCCTGGACGTGCTGCGCACCGCACAGGAGGTGGCCGCGGTCGCCGTGCCGAGGATCGCCGACTTCGTCACCGTCGACCTGCTGGAGGCGGTGCTGCGCGGGGACGAACCCGCCCCCGGCCCGGCCGGCATCCGCGGGCAGCTGCGGCGCGCCGCCCAGCTCTCCATCCACGAGGGCTGCCCGGAGTCGGTGGTCGCCATCGGCGACCCGATCGACGCGCCGGAGACCGCCCCGTACGAGCGCTGCGTGGCCGACGGGCGCTCCTACCGCGAGTCGATCGACCCGCGGAACTCCAGCCCCACCTGGCTCCGGGACGACCCGGCGCGGTCCGCGAGCACCCGCCGGCACGGGGTGCACTCGGGCATCTGGGTGCCGCTGCGGGCCCGCGGCACGGTCCTGGGCGTGGTGACCTTCGCCCGGTCCAGGACCCCGGAGCCGTTCGAGGACGACGACCTGCTGCTGGCGCAGGAACTCGTCGCCCGGGCCGCGATGTCCCTGGACAACGCCCGCCGGTACACCCGGGAGCACGCCGCCGCGCTGGCCCTGCAGCGCAGTCTGCTGCCGCAGGGACTGTCCGGCGGCACCGCGCTGGAGGTCGCCACCCGCTATCTGCCGACGGCGACGCAGGGCGGGGTGGGCGGCGTCGGCGGGGACTGGTTCGACGTGATCCCGCTGTCCGGGGCGCGGGTGGCGCTGGTGGTGGGCGACGTGGTCGGGCACGGCCTCACCGCGGCGGCGACCATGGGCCGGCTCCGCACCGCCGTGCACACCCTCGCCGACATGGACCTGCCCCCCGACGAACTCCTGGCGCACCTCGACGACCTGGTCATCCGGCTGACCGAGGAGGAGAAGGACGAGTCGGTGGCCAACGCCGTACTGGGCGCCGGCTGCCTGTACGTGGTCTACGACCCGGTGACCCGGCAGTGCACCATGGCCCGCGCCGGGCACCCGGCGCCGGCGATCGTGGACCCCGGCGGAGCGGTGACGTTCCCCGCGCTGCCCGCCGGGCCGCCCCTGGGGCTGGGCGGCATGCCGTTCGAGTCCGCCGTGCTGGAGCCGGCCGAGGGCAGCCTGATCGTCCTCTACACCGACGGGCTGATCGCCTCCGCGGGGGACGACGTGGACGCCGGGCTGCGCCGGTTCGGCCGGGCGCTGGCGCGGCCGCACCGGTCGCTGGACGACCTGTGCACCTCCGTGGTGGACGAGATGCTGCCGGGCCCGCCGACCGACGACGTGGCGCTGCTGGTGGCCCGGACCCAGGGCCTGGCGGCGGACCGGGTGGCCTCCTGGGAGCTGGCCTGCGACCCGGCGGTGGTCAGCGGCGCCCGGGCGATGGCCCACCGGCGGCTCGCCGAGTGGGGGCTGGAGGAGCTGGCGATCACCACCGAACTGGTGGTCAGCGAGCTGGTCACCAACGCGATCCGGCACGCCACCGGCCCGATCCGGCTGCGGCTGATCCGCCAGTCGGTGCTGATCTGCGAGGTCTTCGACGCCAGCAGCACCTCGCCGCGGCTGCGGCACGCCCGCACCACCGACGAGGGCGGGCGCGGTCTGTTCCTGGTGGCCCAGCTGACCCGGCGCTGGGGCACCCGCTACATCCCGGGCGGCAAGCTCATCTGGGCGGAGCAGGAGCTGCCCCGGGCTGCGCCGGACGGGTCCTGAACCCTGGCCGGGCGCCCGTCGCGGGGGCCGGCCGGCGGCCGGTCAGGACGTGGACCGGCGCTCCACCAGCTCGGTGGGGAGGACCAGTTGCGGCCGGGGCGCCGGGCGTCCGCACCCGGTGCGACCGCCCTCGATCTGCTCCACCAGGGAGCGGGCCATCACCCGCCCCATCTCCTCGGTCGGCTGCCGCACGCTGGTGAGCGGCGGGTCCATGTGCCGGGCGATGACCGAGTCGTCGAAGCCCACCAGCGCGACGTCCTCGGGGACCCGGCGGCCGGTCTCGCGCAGCGCCCGCCGGGCGCCCGCCGCCATCACGTCGGACGCGGCGAAGACCGCGTCCAGGCCGGGGCGCCGGTCGAGCAGCGCGCGCATGGCGCGGCGGCCGCCCTCCTCGGTGAAGTCGGCGGCCTCCACCAGGTCCGGCGCCGGTTCCCGGCCGGCCGCCCGGAGCGCGTCGCGGTAGCCGTCCAGCCGGCACCGGGCGGCGTACAGGGTCGGCGGCCCGGTGATGGTGGCCACGGTCCGGCGGCCGCGGGCGAGCAGGTGGGCCACCGCGGCGCGGGCCCCGCCGAGGTTGTCCGCGTCCACGTAGGGCACCGGTTCGTCCGCGGAGCGCCGCCCGCTGAGCACCGCCGGCATGCCGATCCGGTCCAGCAGGTCGGGCAGCGGGTCGTCGGCGTGCACCGAGGCCAGCAACACCCCGTCGACCCGGTGCGCGCGCAGGTAGTCGGCGAGCCGCTGCCGTTCCTTGGTGGTGCGCACGAGGGTGAGCAGCAGTTGCAGGTCGGTGTCGGCGAGCGCGGCGCCCACGCCGCGGATGATGTCGGAGAAGTAGGGCTCGGCGAAGAGCCGGGTCTCCGGTTCGGGGATGACCAGGGCGACCGCGTCGGCGCGGTTCCCGGCGAGCGCGCGGGCGGCCAGGTTGGGCACGTAGCCGAGTTCCGCGACGGCCCGCTGGACGGCGGTGCGGGTGCGGTCGCTGACCTTCGGGGAACCGTTGATCACGCGGGATACGGTGCCCCGTCCGACCCCCGCCCGGGCGGCCACCTCTTCCAGGGTGGGCCTGCCGCGGCGCCCCCCGCCGCGCTGCCGGGTACCTGCCATTCTCCGCCTCCAGTGGTACGTACGGGCGAGGCAGCCGCGCCGTGCGGGCGGACCGTTGCCCGGGACATTCAACAGCAGCACGGTTGCCGGAAGTTGTCGTGCCGGTTCCCTCCGGCCGCACCGCGGGGGGCGGCGCCGCGGCGGGGCCCGGGGCGGCCGGTGGCGAGGGGTCAGCGGAAGGCGTCCGGCGGCGGGGCCGGGGAGGCGGCCGCGGTGGCGTCGGTGACCGGGGCCGCGCCGCCGGTGAAGTCGGCCAGCGGACGGCCGTGTTCCACCCGGGCGGGGTGCGGGTCGCTCGCCGACCGGCGGGTGAGTTCGGCGACCGGCAGCGCCCGGTCGGAGGCGAGCAGCACCGCGTTCCCGAAGCGCCGGCCGCGGAGCACGGCCGGGTCGGCGGTCAGGCACAGTTCGGGGAGGACGGTGCCGACGGTGGCGATCTGGGCCCGCAGGTACGCCAGCGGCGGGCCGTCGGCGATGTTGGCGGCGTACAGCCCGCCGGGCCGCAGCGCCCGCCGCACCTCACCCATGAACTCGGTGCTGCCGAGGTGGGCCGGGGTCCGGGCGCCGCTGAAGACGTCGGCGATGATCAGGTCGGCCCATCCGTCGGGCACCTTGCGCAGGCCGGCCCGGGCGTCCTCGCCGCGCACCCGGATCCGCCAGCCGCGGTCCAGCGGCAGCGCGCCGCGCACGAACCCGATCAGCTCGGTGTCCACCTCGATGACCTGCTGGGTGGAGCGGGGCCGGGTGGCCGCGATGTAGCGGGCGAGGGTGAAGGCCCCGCCGCCCAGGTGGACGGCGTGGACCGGCCGGCCGGGCGGGGCCGCGAGGTCCGCGATGTGCCCGAGCCGGCGCTGGTAGGCGAAGTCGAGGTACGACGGGTCGTCCAGGTCCACATGGGACTGCGGGGCGCCGTCCAGCAGCAGGGTCCAGCCGCGCGGCCGGTCGCGGTCGGGCACCAGCTCGGCGTGCCCGCCGCCGACCGGCGCGGTCACCGGTTCGGGGGCGCGCCCGCGTCCGCTCCGCCGCCGTTCCTTCGCCATCCGTCCAGTATCGCCCGCGGCGCCCGGTGGCTTTCACCGGCGGGTCGCCGGCGGCACGGCCCGGGTCACCGGCAGCGGTCGACGGCTTCGATGGTGCGGGCCGCCTCGCCCAGGGCCTGGCGCAGCACCTCGGGGTCGGTGGCCGCGGCGACCGCGGCGTCCGGCGGCACCAGCCACCCGGTGCCGGTCACCGGCGGCGCGACGGCGTACGGGTCCTCCGGGCAGGCGTGGAGTCCGTGCGTCGCGGTGCAGGCGCTGCCGGGCAGGTCCCAGCGGTCCGCGGTGCCCGGCGGCACCAGGAAGCCGAGGGTGTCGCGGCTGCCGTCGTGCAGCACCGGGCCGACGCCGACCCGCAGCCGCAGGATGTCCACCGCCTCCAGCCCCTGGCGGGCGGGCACCGTGACCAGATCGCATCGCCGGACGGCGCCGCCCTCCGGGCGGGCACCGTGCTCGGTGCCGGGTGGACACCGGTCCGCCGGTCTGGTTCCGCTGCTGTGCACTCCGGCCTTCATCAAGGGAAACCCCTCCTCCGCCGTGCCCCGTTCGTCACGGAGTCCAACGCCCGTCCACGTCAACGGCTACGGCGCAATGCCGCCACAAAGGATGGCAGTTCATGGCAGATCAAGGGCGAGATATCCGTTTTGTAGCCAAAACTCCCGCTATTGCGGGAGAGGTGGACGGTACCGTTCATCACCGCCGACACGGCATCACCGCAGGGAGAGGGCCGGGCCATGACGCCGCTTCCCGGGTCCTCGACCGGGCCGCAACGGCCCAACACGGCATTCCGGCGGCTGCGCGGACAGCTCTCCGCGGCGGAGTTCGCCGCGACCGTCCGGCGCGCCGCACGCGAGATCGGCGAACAGGTCTCGTGCGACGCGCGCTACATCGGGCGCGTGGAATCCGGCGCCATCCGCTGCCCCAACTACGCCTACGAGCGGGTGTTCCGGCACATGTTCCCCGGACACACACTGACCGACCTCGGCTTCGTGCCGCGGGAGGCGGTGCGCGGGCACGCGGCCCGGTCCGGCGGCCGGCCCCCGGCACCCCCGCCGCCCGCCACGCCCGGCCCCCGGCCCCGCACGGCGGCGCCCCCGCCCGCACCGGACGGCCCCCCGGCGGCGGACCCCGCGCCCACCCCGCCGCCACCGTCCGGCCGGTGGCCGGATTCCGCCCCACTCCGGCCGTCCCGGCCGTCCCGGCCGGACGCGCCGCCCTGGGACCCGCTCCCCGCGGGCCCGTACCCGACCGGCCCGTGTCCCCCCGCCCCGTACCCCTCAGAGCCGTGCAAGGAGAGCGACGTGCTGCGCCGCGCGTTCATGACCGGCGGCCCGGCCGCCGTGACCGCCCCGACCTGGGGCGGCGGGCCGGCCCGCTCCCGGCGCCGCGTCGGCGAGCCGGAGGCCGCCGCCGTCGAGGAGGCCGTCCGCCACATCCGGCTCTTCGACGACCGGTTCGGCGCGGACGGGCTGTACGCCCGGGCGGCCCGGCCGCTGCGCACCGCCTACGCGCTGCTCGACTCCGGCACCCACCGCCCCGGCATCACCGAGCGGCTCCAGACCGGCGCCGGAGAACTGGCCATCTCGGTGGGCTGGCTGGCACACGACTGCGGCCGGTTCGGCGACGCCCGCTCCTACTACGCCGAGGCGCTGGCCACCGCCCGGGTCGCCGACGACCGCCCGCTGGAGGCACACGCCTTCTCCAACATCGCCTTCCTGGCCCGGGACGCCGGCCGCCCCCGCGAAGCCGTACGCGCCGCGCAGGCCGCGCAGGAGGCCGCGCGGCGGCTCGCCTCACCCCGGCTGCTGTCGCTGCTCGCGCTCCGTGAGGCGGGCGGCTGGGCCGGGCTCGCGGACCGCGCCGCCTGCCAGAACGCCCTGCTGCGGGCGGAGTCGCTGTTCGGCCGCGGGCCCTCGGCGGCCGACCCGGAGTGGATGAGCTTCTACGGCGAGGCGGAGCTGGCCGGACTGGAGGCGCAGTGCTGGGCGGCGCTGGGCGACTGGCCGCGCGCGGCCGAACACGCCCGGCGCGCGGTGGCCCTGCAGGACCCGCACTTCACCCGGAACATCGCGCTGTTCACCGTGGAGCTCGCCCGCGACCTGGCCGGCGGCGGCCGCCCGGACGAGGCCGCCGCCGCCGGGGGGCGCACCGTGGACCTGCTGGGCCAGGTGCGGTCCGGGCGGGTCCGGGCGATGCTCGACGGCGCCGCCCACCTGCTGCGGCCGCACCGGCGCAGCGCCGCCGTCGCGGACTTCCTCAGCCGGCACGCCGCCCTGGGGCGCCCGGCCTCGCTCGCCGCCCGGCCGGCCTGACCGCGCGGCCGCGGCCCCGATGCGCACGACCGGCGGCGCCGGCCGGCTCCGGGCCGCGGGCCGGGCAGCGACCCGGGTGCCCGGGGTCAGCCCAGGTGGCCGGTGTCGTTCCAGCGCTCGATCGCCGGGTCGCCGTAGGCCCAGCCGAGGATCGACAGCGAGGTCGGCTCCAGCCGCAGCCGGGCCGCGAAGGACGCGTCCAGACCCAGCCAGCGGGCCGCGAGGGTGCGCAGGATGTGGCCGTGGGCGAAGACCAGGACGTCACGGTCGGCCGAGCGGGCCCACGCCACCACCTCGTCCGCGCGGTCCGAGACCTGTGCCAGCGTCTCCCCCTCCGGGACCCCGTCCCGCCAGATCAGCCAGCCCGGCCGGGCGGCGGCTATCTCCGCGGGCGTCATGCCCTCGTACGCGCCGTAGTCCCACTCCATCAGCGCGTCCCAGTCCTGCGCCCGGTCCCCGAACCCGGCCAGTTCGCTCGTCTCCTTGGCCCGCGCCAGCGGGCTGGTCCGCACCTCGACGCCGGGCAGCCCGTCCCACGGGGTCCGGCGCAGCCGCTCACCCAGCAGTCCGGCGCCGCGCCGCCCCTCGTCGAGGAGCGGGATGTCGGTACGACCGGTGTGCTTGCCGGCCAGCGACCACTGCGTCTGCCCGTGCCGGGCCAGCAGGATGCGCGGTGCCATGGAGGGGCCTTTCGGGTTCAGGTGATTTTCGCGACAAATTCATGACAGAGGCGACAGATCCGCCACGTCGCCCCACCATCATCGCTCACCTGATCGAGATGCAACCTCGGGGGCGGGCGTGACGTCTTTGTGCACGGTGGAACGGCTGTGCCGAAGATTTCAGGTGCGGCGGAACATGCCCTTTTCCAGGGTTTCGACCACCCGATCCGGGCAGCCGCGAGCGGCGGAGCCCCGGGGGCGGTGCACGGAGCGCATCGCTTACGCCGTACGGTTTGATGCGCGCCAAATGTGGCCCGCCTGATCAATTGGGAGAGCGTCCGGATGCCCCACACCGTGACCCAGACCGGAGCAGCGCCGGGCAGTCGGCCACGATGGTGGACCGAACTGCCGCTGATCGCTGTGGTGTACGCCGCGTACTCGGCGGGCCGACTGCTGGCCCGCGACGACGTCGACGCCGCGGTCGACCACGGCCTGGGCCTCCTGCGCATCGAGCGGGCGGTCAACATGGACTTCGAGACGCCGCTCAACGACCTGTTCACCAAGCACGCCTCGATCGGGGTGCCGGCAGACTTCGTGTACGCCTCGCTGCACTATCTGCTCACGCCGGCGATCCTGGTGTGGCTGTGGCGGCGCCGCCCGGCGCACTACCGCCTGATGCGGACCTGGCTGCTGGTGTCCACCATGATGGGCCTGATCGGTTTCACCCTGATGCCGACCTGCCCGCCCCGGCTGCTCGACGCCAGCCACGGCTTCGTCGACACCATGGCGCAGTACGCCTCGTACGGCTGGTGGGGCGGTGAGGCGAGCGCGCCCCGCGGCATGGGCGGCTTCACCAACCAGTACGCCGCCATGCCCAGCCTCCATGTGGGGTGGGCACTGTGGTGCGGTGTGGCGCTCTGGCTGTACGGGCGGTCGGTGTGGACGAAGGCGCTCGCGGTCGCGTACCCGCTCGCCATCCTCATCGTGGTGATGGGCACCGCGAACCACTACTTCCTGGACGGTGTCGCGGGCATGGCCGTGATGGGCGTCGGCGCCCTGCTGGCGCGGCCCGCGCTGCGGCTCGCCGACCGGGCGCTCGCCCGGTACCGCTCCGCGGACCGGAACGCGGCCGCACCGGCGGCGGAAGGGGCCTGGATCCCGGCCCAGAGCACCACGGACTCCCCGGCCGCGGTGGCCGACAACGACGGGTCCGGCACCCCGCGCAACGCCACCCGCACCGCTTCTGTCGGTGCCGGATGCGAGACTTCGGCGCGTGAACGCGAACGCATCCCTCGACAGCACGGCGGCGAGCGTGCCGGACACGACCGAGGGGGCGACGACCCCGAAGCCGCCCTCCCGGCCGGTGCCGAGGCCGGTGACGGGGCTGCGGCAGCGGCTCGCTGAGCTGCGCGGCCCCGCGGTCGCACCGCGCCCGCTGGACGCCCGGGCGCTCGCCGCGCTGGCCGCCAACCCCGGCTGCCGCCGCCGCACCCTGCTGGACGGCGCGGGGGTGGACAAGCGCGCGCTGGCCGGGGCCATGGGATCCCCGGCGACCTTCGGGCAGTCCCAGTTCGCGCACCAGCGGGGCAACATGTTCGAGGCCCGGGTGAAGGCGGACGGCGGCGCGGAGCTGCTGAACCTGCTCTACGAGCGCCTCGGCGGCGCGGCCGCCGGGCTGCCCGCCCCGGTCCCGGGCGCGATCGACACCCCGGACCTGTCCGCGCTCGGACCGGAGGGCCGCACCGCGCGTACCGCCCTCGCCCTGCGGGAGGCGACCGCGGCCGGCCGCTGGGCGCTGCTGGACCACCCCATGGTCAGCCTGGACGTGGCCGGGTCCCCGTCCTTCCTGGAGCCGGACGCGGTGGTGGTCCACCCGGACGGCAGCTGGACCGTGGTGGAGATCAAGTCCTTTCCGGTGGTGGACGGCGCGGCCGACCCCGCCAAGGTGGGGGCGGCCGCCCGGCAGGCGGCGGTCTACGTGCTGGGCCTGGAGCGGGTCGCGGAACGGCTGGGCCCGGACGCCGGCCCGGACGCCGCGGCCCCGGCGGGCCGTCCGGCGCTGACCGTGGTCCGGCCGGCCGCCCAGGCCGCGCCGGGCGGCGGGACGGACGACCCGCCGGAGCCCCGGCCCATGGACTCCGCGGACGCCGGGGCGCCCCCCGCCGCCCGGCGGGTGCGCCACCGGGTGCTGCTGGTGTGCCCCAAGGACTTCTCCAACCTCCCCACCGCCGAGCTGGTGGACGTCCGCAAGCAGCTCTCGGTGACCCGGCGGCAGCTGACCCGGCTGACCCGGGTCGAGGAGATCACCGCGGCGCTCCCCGCGGACCTCACCTTCGACCTGCGCCCGGCCGACGACGGCCGCACCCCGACCCGCCCGGCCGCCGAACTCGCGGCCGCCGTCGACGCGGTCGACGCGGCGTACGCGCCGGAGTGCCTGGCCGCCTGCGAGCTCGCGTTCCACTGCCGCGAGCGGGCCCGTGCTGCGGGCTCGGTGGAGGCACTGGGCCGAGGCGTGCGGGGCGAGCTGGGCGGGCTGACCACGGTGGCGGCGGTGCTCGCGGCCGCCTCGGGGACGTGCCCCGCCGACCGCCCGGCGGACGGCCCGGGCACCGGGGCCCCCACCGCCGGCTCCCCGGGCCCGGTCCCGCCCCCCGGACCGGACCGCCGGCCGGTGCCGGCCGACTCCGGCGCCCCGGACGGCCTCCGCCCCGACGACCCCACGGTGCAGGCGCTGCGGCGGGCGGCGGCCCTGCGCGCGGAGGCCCTGACGGCGGGCCACGCCGCCCTTCCGGACCGAGGAACCGCCGCATGCGACTGACCACGGCAGGACCGACCCGGCCCGCCCACGGCCACCGGCCCGCCCACGGCCGCCGGCCGGCCCCGGCGGCCACCCCGCCCTCCGCCGCACCCGGTTCCGCCCCGGGCAGCGCGCCCGGTTCCAGCGCGGGCAGCGCGGCCGCCGCGCCCGGTTCCGCCCCGGGGAGCGCGCTCGGCGCAGCCGCCCCGGTCTGCGAGGCGGCCGCAGCACCCGTTTCCGCCCCTCCGTCCGCCGGGGAGACGCCATGTCCCTGCTGACCACGCTCGCCCGGATGGAGGCCGCCCGGGACGGGCGGGCCCGGCCCACGGCCACGGTGCGGCACCGCCACCTCTCCGACCGCCCCATGGTCTTCGTCCCGCTGACCACCGCGGGCGAGGCGGGCGCGCCGCTGGGAGCCCTGGTGGGCACCGACCGGGACGCGCCGCGGCTGCTCGTGGTGGCGCAGCCGCGCGACCGTGACCTGCGGTTCGCGTTCCTCGCCGAGCTGGCCGAGGAGATGCTGCCGTACCTGGAGGGGTGCGCCGACGACGTCGAGGCGGAGACCCGCAAGGAGACGGACCCGGAGACCGGGAAGAAGGTCCCGGTCGAGGTGGAGCTGTGCCGGGACGCCCCGCAGCTGCTGGTGCCCAGCGGCCCCGGCGTGGCGTACGTACGGCTGCTCGGCCGGTCGATGCGCTTCCGCCGCACGGCCGAGCAGGAGCCCGGCGCACCGTTCCCGGCGCCCCCTCGGGTGCCGCTGCTCGGCCGCTGGCTGACGCACTACGGCGAACGGTCCCGGGTCCCCGGCTCCTCGCTGCTGCTGCCGGTGACCGGGCTGCTGGGCCGGCACTGGGCGACCGGGCAGAGCGTGCTGGAGGACCAGCACCTGGGGGCGCTGCTGGGCTGGCTCGAACCGCCGGCCGGCACCACCGGCGCCGAGGCCGCGCTCCGGGCGGAGACCGCGCGCACCGCCGAGGGGCTGCTGGAGTGCCCGCCCGCCGGTCCGGCCACCGATCCGGTCTTCGACAACCTCCGGCTGGCGCCGGCGATCACCCGGTACGACGCGGCCCGGGCGGCCGTCGCCGACGGGCGGCCGGGCGCCGCCGCGCTGCTGCGGCGCGCCGAGCGGGAGGTGCGCGAACTGGTCGGCTCGCAGCTGCGGCCGACCTGGGACGCGGTGTGGCGGGCGGTGGACCTGCTGGCCGCGCTGCCGCCCGGGGCGCGGGTGGCCGAGCGCTGGAAGCGCGACCGCTGGTCCTACACCGGCCACCGGGACCGGATCCGGGCCGGTGAGCCGCCCCAGCCCAGGCGGGACGACGCGGTCACCGCGGCGCGGAAGCTGCTCGCCCGGGAGACCGCCCAGGCGCAGCTGGACGCCCAGGAGGCACTGGACGATCCGCTGGTCATGGCGGAGCGGCGGCTCGCCGGGGAGGCGTTCGCCGGGACGGTCGGCGAGGTGGTGATGGCCTGGTCGGAGGCGAAGGTGCCGCGGCCCCGGCCGCTGGTGACGGTGGTCACCGCGGACCAGCCGCATCTGACCGGCGAGTCGAAGCTGTACCGGGCGCTGCCGGACGGCCGGACCCAGAGCGGTGAGTTCGCCGGTTACGCCCCGGACGGCGGGCTGGTGGTGCGGCTGACCGGCGGCATGGGCCGCGGCAAGGAGCCGGACCCGGGCACCGTCCCCGCCCCGGGCGACCAGGTCTGCTGGACGCTGTTCGAGCACGCGCCGCGCGGCGGCCCGGAACTGCCCGACCCGGAGCGCACCCCGTGGACCCACGGCGGCCCGCCGCCGGCCGCCGAGGAGGCAGCCCGGGCAGCGGCCCCGGACCCCGTGACCGAGGAGGACTTCCTGTGAGCTGCCCGACCACCCCGCCGGGCCCTCCGGTACCGCGCGCACCCCGGGAGGGAGCGCCGTGACCCGGCCGAGCACGGTCGCCGGTGGTGGCGCGGCGGGCCGGGTGCCGGCACCTTCGGGCGGGCCGCGCTCCGGCGGGTCCCCGGCGGTGTTCGATCCGGGCGCCGCCGCCGCACGGGCCACCGAGGCGATCCTCCACGACACCCTGCACGGGGCGCACCGCGGCGTGGTCGTCGACTCCCCGCCCGGCGCGGGCAAGTCGACCCTGGTGGTGCGGGCGGCCCGCGAGCTGGCCGCCGCGGGCCGCCCGCTGATGGTCGTCGCCCAGACCAACGCGCAGGTGGACGACCTGGTGGACCGGCTGGCCCGGGAGGATCCGGAGCTGCCGATCGGGCGGCTGCACAGCAGCGATCCGCACGCCTACGACCCGGTTCTCGACCGGCACCCGCGGGTGGTCACCTCCGCCAAGCCCGCCGAGCTGGCCGGGCTGGACGTGGTGATCTCCACCGCCGCCAAGTGGGCGCACACCAGGAACGTCGAGCCGTGGCGGCACGCGATCGTCGACGAGGCGTACCAGATGCGCTCGGACGCCCTGCTGACCGTCGCCGGGCTCTTCGAGCGGGCGCTGTTCGTCGGCGACCCCGGACAGCTCGACCCGTTCAGCGCGGTGGCCACCGAGCAGTGGGCGGGGCTGTCGTACGACCCGTCGGCGAGCGCGGTGTCCACGCTGCTGGCGCACAATCCGCAGCTGCCGCAGCACCGGCTGCCGGTGTCCTGGCGGCTTCCCGCGTCGGCGGCGCCGCTGGTGTCGGCCGCGTTCTATCCGTACACGCCGTTCCGCAGCGGCACCGGCCACGGCGACCGGCGGCTGTCCTTCGCGGTGGCCTCGGACGGTTCGGGCCCGGACCGGGTGCTGGACGAGGCGGCCGAGGCGGGCTGGGGACTCCTGGAACTGCCCGCGCGCCGCACCCCCCGCACCGACCCGGAGGCGGTCCGGGCGGTGGCCGCGGTGGTGCGGCGGCTGCTGGACCGGGGGGCGGCCGCGACCAGCGAGCGGGGGCCGGAGCCGGTACCGGTGACGGCGGACCGGATCGCGGTGGGCACCGCGCACCGGGACCAGGCCGCGGCGGTGCGGGCGGAACTGGCCGGGCTGGGGGCCGACGGTGTGACGGTGGACACGGCGAACCGGCTCCAGGGCCGGGAGTTCGACGTCACGGTGGTGCTCCATCCGCTGTCCGGGCGGCCCGACGCGACCGCGTTCCACCTGGAGACCGGACGGCTGTGCGTACTGGCGTCACGCCACCGGCACGCCTGTGTGGTGGTGTGCCGGGCCGGGGTGAGCGAGCTGCTGGACGAGCACCCGTCGGCCGAGCCGGTGCAGCTGGGGGTGCCGGTGCGGTTCCCGGACGGCTGGGAGGCGCACCAGGCCGTGCTGGCCCGGCTCGCCGAGCACCGGGTGGCGTGGCGCCCGTGATCCCGCCGCCGGCCGGTGATCCCGCCACCGGCCCGTGATCCCGTCACCGGGGTGGCGAACGGTGCGGTGGTGCGGCGGTGACCGGGCGTGCGGCCGGCGGGGCCGGCCGGGGCGGTGCGGCATGCCTGCTCGGCGAGGCGTCGGTGACCGCGCGGCGGTCCGGCGGCGCCGGGCCGGACCCGCGTCGGCCACCGCCCGGGGCAGATGCCAGGGGCCACTTGCGCACGGCGGGACAATGGAATGCGGCACACGAACCGGGAGGTACGTACATGACCGAGCCGCAGTCGGCTCCCCGCCAACGCACCGGGGGCACCGAGCGACGCCTGAAGCCCGCGCCACTGCTCTTCGAGCCGACCGAGGCCGCGTCCGACCCCGAGCACTTCTTCGACCTGGAGTCGATCGAGGATCCGCTCCAGCTGCTGGAACGCTCCACCGAGCTGGCGCTGGCCTTCCGCGCCGCCACCGACCGGGCGGTGGAGTTCCAGGCCATCGCGGCCGCACAGCTCGCCGACCCCCGTCGTTTCGACCGGCTGCCGCCCGCGCTCATCGCGGAGCGGGCGGAGTGGACCGAGGACTACGCCAGGAAGATGGTGGAGTTCGGCGAGGAGCTGATGCGCGACGAGGCCCGGCCTGAGTGAGCCGCGCCCCGCGGCCGGCCCGGCACCCCGGACCCGCGCGACCGCCCGGCCCGGCGCGGTCCTGACACCGGCCCGGCGCGGTCCTGACACCGGCCCGGCGCGGTCCTGACGCCGGGCCGGAACGCGGAGGGTCGGGCCGGGCCCGACGGGGGCCGGAACCCGGACCGTCGGGAAGCGGTGCACGACCCGTCGTGGTCGAGTGGCCGATGATCGCCGGAGGCCGCCGGAGGGACCGCAACCCCGCGGTTCATGGGCCAATGGCATGTGCGTTCGGGGCAAGATACTCCGCCCCGCTCGCGCATGTCCCGGTTTTCCCTGTTCAGGGAAACCGAGGGTGGAGTGGCCGCGAATGTGGAGCCATGAGCAGATGGCCTCGGGAATCTCAGACTGCCGCGTACGTCACCACCGCGGGAGCCGCCTGGCTCGCCTCGGCCAGTCCCTTCCCGCGCAGTGTCCACGCCCTGTGGGCCGAGCGCCCCACCGCTCCGATCGTCCTGCCCTGCGGTGACGTGTTCGACATCATCAGCGCCCCCGCGCTCTTCGGCCGCCGGATGGTCAGCCGGTTATGGGCCGACGGCCCCGGGACGGGGCCGGTGGGGGCGCAGCGCGGCCGGGTGCTGATGTTCGCGGCGCCGGGCACCGCCCAGCGGCTGCCGGCCCTGCTCCGCTGGGAGGAGTGGGGCGACGAGGCCCCGGCCCTGCTGTGCCACGGAGCCGGGGACGCGGTGACGGTGCCGCCGCTGCGCCCGGACGAGGCCGCCGAGCCGGACACCCTGGCCGCGTCCCGCTGGCTGGTCGCCCCGGATGTCCGCCACCCCTGGCTGCCCGGCGCGGACGTCCTGCTGTGGGCCTGTGTGCGGGCCGCCCGCAGCATGTCGAGGGTCACCGCCGGCACTGCTGTGACCAGGGAAGGCGTGCTCTCACCGCATTGAGGCAGGGGCCCGCCGGGGGCGCCGCGGGGGACCGGAAGTATCGATTTTCGTTTCGCCGGATGCGGGTGCTAAGGTCTTCTACGTCAGCAGGCGCCGCTAGCTCAGTTGGTTAGAGCAGCTGACTCTTAATCAGCGGGTCCGGGGTTCGAGTCCCTGGCGGCGCACCGACAGAAGAAGGCCCTCCACCACGGTGGAGGGCCTTCTTCGTGTCCCCGGGGGCGTCCGGCCTCCCCCGACGGGCGGGCGAAGGCCCGGGGCCCGGGACCGGCCCCGCCGACGGCCGCCAATAGGCGGACGAAGGCCCGGAGCCGGTGCTCCCGGCGGGTGGACGACGGCCCGGAAGCAGCACGGCCGACGGGCGGACGAGGGCCCGGAGCCAGTGCCGCCGGAGGCTCGGTGCCGGGCAGGCGCTCGCCGGCGACCGAGCGGCGCGGGACCGGCGCCCACCGGCCCGGGCCCGGGCGCTTCCCGTCGGGCGGGGGCGGGCGGTGGGGCGGTCCGGCCGGGCGCTGCCGGAAACTGCTCGGCTCCGCTTCCCGGGCCGGGCCTGGGCAGGAAGCGGAGCCGAGGGCGACCCGGCGGGGAGGGGGTGACCGGGACGCTTCACCGTGGTTCTTGCGGTGGGGGGTGCGAGGGGACGGGGATCACGCGGCGAAGAGGTCGAGGACGGGCCGCCGCCAGCCACCGCCGAGCTCGAAGTCGAGCGCCGGGTCGGAGGCGAGTACGGCCTGCTGGAGCTTCTGCAGCCGAGGGGAGGGCTCCAGCCCGAGGTCCTCGACCAGCCGGGCCCGCAGTCCCTGGTACACCTCGAGGGCCTGCCACGGGCGCCCGGCCCGGTAGAGCGCGGCCATGCACTGGGCGTGCAGGCCCTCGTGCAGGGGGTGCCGGGCGGTCAGCTCGGTCAGCTCGGTCAGCAGTGCGGCGTGCCGGCCCAGCCTTAGATCGGCCTCGATGCGGCGTTCCAGCACCCCGAGCCGGCTCTCCTCCAGCCGGGCCACCTCGATCTCCAGGATGGGCCCCACCCGCACGTCCACCAGGGCGGGCCCGCGCCAGACGCCGAGCGCCTGGCGGAACAGCAGGGACGCCTGCGCGTCGTCACCGGCGTCCAGCGCGTCGCTCCCGGCCGCCACCAGCCGGTCGTACTCCTGTACGTCCACCGACCCCGGCTCGGCCTCCAGCAGGTATCCGCCGTAGCGGGTGGCGAGGACGTCCTTGGACGCCTGGGGGGCCTGGGGGCCGTAGGCCGCGGCCAGCCTGCGGCGCAGTTGCAGGATGTAGGTCTGGAGGGTGGTGAGCGCGCTGCGGGGCATGTCGCTGCCCCAGATCTCCTCCATCAGGGTGGGAACCGGCAGCATCTGGTTGGCGTATACGGAGAGGAGCGCGAGGATCTGCCGCGGCTTGCCCGCGGTGGGCACGATCGACTGACCGCAGGCCTCGACGCTCAGCGGCCCCAACAGCTTGATGTCCATGGTTCCGTACCTCCGTCACCCGTCACACATCCGTCGGATACCCCTGGCGGCGGTCCACGCCAACGAGGCACCTACGAGCCTCGCGCGAGGGTGGTGTATCGGGCCAGTGCCGGATTCCCGATCTCCCCATGAATCCTGGGTGGCGGACCCCATGACGAGCTCACACCCTGGTTATGACAGGGTCACTGGCCTGAGGTGTGTTCATCACCGCAGACTCCTGGCCAGACTCACCGTGCACGTCGAGGAGAACCCCCATGAGCAGCGCCATCACCTTCCCGACCGCCGGGCCGGGCGCAGCGGACCGACCGACCACCATGGGCCACCCCGCGCAGGTGACCGAACCAGAGATGTCAACGGCACTTGACGGACTGCTGATCGAAGACCTCTCCGAGGAATCGCTGCGGGTACCCCCGCCGGGCATCTGTATCTGCACCGTCGCGGCCCGCTGAGGCGCCGCCGGTGGGTACGCTGCGCTTCGCGCCGCACCTGAGGGTGGAACCGGTACCGGGAGAGGCCGTGTACCTGGTGTCGGAGCGCGGCGTCACCGCACTGCACGGCCGTCCGGTGGCGGTTCTCGCGCCGCTGCTGGACGGCACCCGCGAGCCGGCCGAGGTGCTCGCCGCCGCGGCCCCCGAGGTGCCCCCCGGCACGGCCGCCCAGGTCATCGCGCGGCTCCGGGCCGCCGGCCTGGTCCAGGAGACCGAGACCGCCGACGGGCCCGCCCCCGGACCGCCGGAGGCCTTCTGGTCGCTGGCCGGCCTGGCCCCGCCCGCCGCGCCACCGGCGCCCGGCACGGCGCACGCCGACCGCACGCCCCGCACCGGCGCCGTGTCCGCCACCCCCGCCGGCGCGCGCGCCCTTCCCCCGGAGCCCTCCGCCCACTGCGCGCCCCCCGCCGGCTCCCCACCGCCGGCCGGCACCCGTGCCGCTCCCCCCGGTGCGATGCCGGGCCCCACCACCACGGCGTCCCCCGGCGGGACACCGGGCCGCGCGGCCGGTGCCGGCGACCGGTCCCCCGCGGCCGCCCGGCCGGATGCCGTGGCCACGGTCGTCCTGGGCTCCACCGACCCGGCGGACGCCCGCGCCGCGCTGGGCGCGGCCGGCCTCCGTCCGGTTCCGGACCCCGCGGGCGCCGCGCTGACCCTCGTCGTCTGCGACGACTACCTGGACCCGCGGCTGGCGGACCTCGACGCCGGGCAGCGCGCCGCCGGCCGCCGTTGGCTGCCCGTCAAGCCGGTCGGCACCGAGATCTGGCTCGGCCCGTTCCTGGGCGATCCGGCCGGACCGTGCTGGTCCTGCCTGGCCGACCGGCTGTGGCGGGGCCGCCGGGCGGAGGCGCACCTGCTGACCCGGCTGGGCCGGCCGGCGCCGGTGGCGCGCCCGGTCGCCGCGTTACCGGCGAGCCGCGCCGCGGCCCTCCACCTCGCCGCCCTCCAGGCGGCCGGCTGGCTCGCCGGCCACCGGCACCCGGACCAGGCCGCGCTGCGGGTGCTGGACTGCCTCGCCCCGGACGGGCGACGGCACCCGGTGCGCCGCCGCCCCCAGTGCCCGGTGTGCGGGGACCCGGACCTGGTCGCCCGGCGGGTGCGGTCACCGCTGGACCTCTCCCCCGGCGGTGCGGCCGCCGGACCGGCCCTGACGCCGCGGCAGTTGCTGGACCGCTACGCGCATCTGGTGAGCCCGGTGACGGGGCTGGTGACCGAGATCCGCCGGGACCCCCGCGGCCCGGAGGCGCTCAACTGCTTCCACGCCCGGTACCGTCCGCCGCCGCTGGTGCCGTCCGCTCCGGCCGGTGCCGAGCCGAGCCCCCCGTCCGGCACCGGCGGCCTCGACGGCGTGCGGGCCGGACTGCGCGCCGCCGCGCACGGCAAGGGGATGAGCGCCGAACAGGCCACCGCCGCCGCGCTGTGCGAGGCGCTGGAGCACCACAGCGGACACCACCACGGCGACGAGCCGCGGCAGCGCGCCCGCTACCGCGACCTGGGTCCGGAGGAGGCCGTGCACCCGGACGCGGTCCAGCTCTACGATCCGCGGCAGTTCGCCGACCGGGACCGCTGGAACGCCGAACACGCCCCGCGGCACCGGGTGTGCGACCCGTTCGACGAGACCGCGGAGATCGACTGGACACCGGTGTGGTCGCTGACCGCGGGCAGGCACCGGCTGCTGCCGACCGCGCTGCTCTACTACGACGTGCCGCAGCCACCCGGCCGACGGTACTGCGTGGCGAACTCCAACGGCGCGGCGGCGGGCGGCAGTCCGGCCGACGCGGTGGTGCGCGGCTTCCTGGAACTGGTGGAGCGGGACGCGGTGGCGCTCTGGTGGTACAACCGCACCCGCCAGCCGGGGCTGCCGCTGGACCCCGCCGACCCGGCGTACGGCGACTCGGCGGCGCCGGGTGCGCTCGGGGAGTCCGACCGGCGCTGGATCGACCGGGTGCGCGACCTCCACGCCGGACTGCACCGCGAGGTGTGGGCCCTGGACCTCACCACGGACCTCGGCATCCCGGTCGTGGTCGCGCTCTCCCGGCGCACCGACGGAGCCGCGGAGGACGTCGTCATGGGTTTCGGCGCCCACTTCCACCGGGGCACCGCGCTGCTGCGGGCGCTGGCCGAACTCAACCAGATGCTGCCCCCGCTGGTCGGGGTCCGAGCCGAGGAGAACGCACCACCGGGCCACTCGGGGCGCGGATCCGCCCCGGAACACCGCGTGGCGGCCGGGGCGGCCGGGTACGACGTCGCGGACCGGCACGCACTGCACTGGTACCGCACCGCGACCGTGGCCGGTCTGCCCTACCTCACCGCCGATCCGGCGGCAGTGCACATCAGGACCGCCGGCGCGGCGGGCAGCGCACCGTTTCGGCCATTCGACGGATCCGCGCAACAGCTGGCCGCCGTCGGGGATTTGGTGCGGCGGCTTGGAATGGAATTGCTCGTACTTGACCAGACACGGCCGGATGCGGGGCTGCCGGTGATGAAGGTCGTCGTTCCCGGACTACGCCCGCACTGGGCCCGGTTCGCACCCGGACGGCTCTTCGACACCCCCGTCCAACTGGGCCGGATTTCCGTTCCCACGGCATACCAGGACATCAATCCTGTGCCACTGTTCCTCTGATACTCAAGCCTGCCTCGATTCTCCCTCCATCCATCTGGAGATCGGATACTCTCGGGCAAGCCACCTCATACGGTTCGAGAATCCGGAGGGTTAGTGCAGGGCATTTCCTTGCCCGACGAGGCCGGGCGTGACACGGAGTCGTTCCGGGCCGAGAAGAATCACGACGATCTCGCACCGCGTATGGCCGTGGCCATCACCGCGGTCGTTCTCCTCGGCTATTTCAGCGTCGCGATCACCTACGCCGTCGACGCGCGCCCCTCGGCGCAGCTGATCGACGCCGCGCTGATGACCCTCGCCCTGCTGCCCGCCCTCATCATCCTGCTCGCCCTCCAACTGGCTCACTCCTTCCCGGGGCTGGTCCCACGGCTGAGCGGGGTGCGGCACTGGACGCTGGCCCTCCAGGCGCTGCTGACCTTCCTCCCGTTCGCCGTGTTCAAGCACGCCTGGCTGGGCATGCCCGGCTTCCTCGCCGGGTCGGCCCTGCTCGTGCTGCGGGCCCCGCTGTCCTGGCTGGCCTTCGGCGCGATCATGGTGTGCACCGATGTGCTGCTGTTCCAGGTCGGGTTCGGCTGGGGCGAAGTCGCGTACACCTCGGTCTCCACGGCCCTCACCGGCCTGGTGGTCTACGGCCTCTCCCGGCTGACCGGGCTGGTCTCCGAGGTCTACCGGTCGCGCGCCGAACTGGCCCGGCTCGCCGTCGACCAGGAGCGGCTGCGGTTCTCCCGCGACCTCCACGACCTGCTCGGTTACAGCCTCTCCACGGTCACCCTCAAGTGCGAACTGGTCCACCGGCTGCTGCCGGAGGAGAACTCCCGGGCCCAGCAGGAACTCAAGGAGATCCTGGAGACCTCCCGGCAGGCCCTGGCCGACGTGCGGTCGGTGGCGCGCGGCTACCGCCGGATGTCGCTGGCGGCCGAGGCGCGCACCGCGCGGTCCATGCTCGCCGCGGTCGGCATCCGCGCCACGGTCCGGCTGGAGTGCGCGGAACTGCCCGAGCTGGTGGACACGGTGCTGGCCAGCGTGTTGCGGGAGGGGCTCACGAACGTGCTGCGGCACAGCAAGGCGGAGCACTGCGCCATCGAGGCGTTCGACGCCGGCGGCACGGTGCGGCTGGTCCTGGCCAACGACGGGGTGGGGAAGCCGTCCACCATCCTCTCCACGGACCGCGACGACGGCGCCGACGGCGGCAGCGGCCTGGGGAACCTCGGCGTGCGGGTGGGGCAGCTCGGCGGGCGGCTGAACGCCGGGGTGCGGCCGGCCGACGGCTGGTTCGTGCTCACCGCCGAACTCGATGTGGCCCGGAAGTCCGGGCGGCGCGGACCCGGCCGGGGCACGGAGGAGGAGCACGGCTCGGCGATCACCGCCTGACCGCGCTCAGAGCCAGCCGGACTCGCGGGCGATCCGGATGGCGTCGACCCGGTTGCGGGCGTTGAGCTTGGTCACCACCGAGGTCAGGTAGTTCCGCACGGTCCCCGCCGACAGGTACAGCCGGGCCGCGATCTGCGCGGCGTTCTCCCCTTTGGAGGCGTGCAGCAGGACCTCCAGCTCGCGTGGCGTCAGCGGCTGCGGCTCGTCGTCCAGTGCGGCGAGGACGAGTTGCGGGTCCATCACCCGCTCGCCCTTGGCGACCGACCGGATGGCGTGGCTGAGCGTCTCCGGGCTGCTGTCCTTCAGCAGGAATCCGGAGACATGGGCGGCCAGCGCCCGGCGGAGGTTCCCCGGCCTGCCCAGGCTGGTCAGTATCATCGTGCGGCACTCCGGCACCGCGGTGTGCAGGGCCGCGGCGGCGGACAGGCCGTCCGTGCCGGGCAGGTCGATGTCGAGCACCGCGACGTCGGGGCGCAGTTCCTTGGTGCGGGGCAGGATGTCCGAGCCGTTGGACAGTTCGGCGACGATTTCGATGTCCGGTTCGAGTTCCAGCAATGCGACCAGCGCTTGCCGCAGCATCCGCATGTCCTCAGCGATGAGAACTCTGACCACATCGTCCCCCGAGCGTCACTCTGGTTCGCCACGCACCGACTTTCCGGACCGCCCCGCCGACCCGGGTTTCCGTCCGCCGGCGATCAGGGAGTCGTCCCCCGGCAGGACACAGCAGGCCCGACTGACGTCCCGCATACGATTATTCCCAAATCCTTTCGCCTGGCGCACCTCACCTGGCTGAATCCGCCATCGCTGAGGGCTTCCCGCCACCCTTCGACCACCTGATTCATGAATGCCAGTTCGAATATGCGATAGGTGTACGCATCGACTTTCCGCTACATCCCCATAGGGGCGATTTCCCCGGGACCGGGTTTTCGGGACGTTCGACCAGGGCCTGCGACGCGGCCCGGCGTCGGCAGAAGACACCTGTGATCCGAGTGTGGACGACGGGACTCGGGTACGACTCGATTCACCGTGGGACCGCGGGCCGGGAGAGGACCTGACGGCTTCACGGTGATCCACTGACATCTGTCACTGCACCCACTCGGTGACTCTGCGTAGTGTCGATGTCATGAAGGACATCACGGGCACGACACGGAGTACGGAGCCCCGGCGGCGTCGGCCGCGGGGCCGGGTGGCGGCGAGCGGGACGGGGCGGGTCCGGGACGGCCGCGGCCGGCGGCCGGACGGGAGCGACCCGCTGGACGAAGGCGGGCCGCACGGCGTAGCGGAAGCGCCTCGGTGGCGTTCCTCCGCTGACACAACCGGCGTATTCGCCATACGCGGTTCGCCGGGCGATGGCGGACCGGTCGCGCCATCCTGCGTAGCGGGCCTACGCGAGGAGCGGGGTCCGTCCCCGGCTGCGGAGCTTCCGCGCCGGAGGATCCTAGCGCCGGTCCCCCTGGGTGATCCGGACGGTCCAGGCACCGCTGGTGGTCCGGGCGCGCACCTCCACGCGCACGCCGTCGGCGGAGACGTCGAGGCTCTCGCCGGCTCCGAGCGGGGCGTCCGCCAGCTTCGGATAGACCGACTCGTCGGGGCAGCCTTCGCTGTCCGGGTGCCCGTCGAGCACGGTCACCGGCCCGTCCCCGGAGGCGACATCGCTGCGCACGCGGTAGACCAGCACGCCTTCCGCGCAGATCCCCGCGTCGTTGCCGTAGGTGCCCCGGGCCTCGACCACCAGCGCCGTTCTGGGGCCGGTGCGAACCACGATCAGCCGGGTGCGGGTGTCGGTGCCCGGCACACCACGCGTCATGGGCGCGCCGATGGGCTCGAGGGTGTGCAGCGTCGTCCCGGCGGTGTGCACACAGTCGATCTGACGCTCCCCGATCCAGCCCAGCTTCCACTTGTGCCAGCCGAACGGATCCGGAGCGAGACCGAACTGGCTGCCCATCAGGTCCCAGTCGCCGACACGGGTGTCCCAGTCCCCACCGCCATCGCCACCGGCCCCGGTCGGACGCCGGTACAGGTCGGGCAGGTCGAAGACGTGACCGGTCTCATGCGCCAGAACGTGCTGGTCGGGGGGATGGTTCTCGAACACCGTCACCAGCCGTCGCAGTGCGGTGCCGTCCGCGCGCAGGGGCCGCTCGAAGTTGACCACCTTGGTCGCGTCGGCGTCGATACCGGGGGCATCGGGGTCGGCGACCAGATAGACCAGGTCGTAGCGGGCGAAGTCGACCCGGGGGTCGGCCACCTCGACGGCGTCGCGCAGATAGTCGGTGCGGCGGTCCGCCGGCCAGTCGCGCTGTATGGCGTAGGCGGTCGAGTCCTCGGGCATGGTGATCCACCGCTTCGCGGGGTGGACCCGCAGGTCGAACTGCCCGTAGGAGGCCCGGCGGAAGAAGTCGGCGGTCGCCGGGAAGTGATCGGAGACGAGCTCCTCGGGGGTGGTGTAGGGCTCCGAGTCGGGAAAGGAGAGGAAGATCATCAGAGCGTCGAGCGACCGGACGGGCCGGGGATAGCTGGTGTTCCAGGTGTCCAGCCCTTCGGAGTGGTGCACTCCGTCCCGCGGCAGGGCACAGGGGCCGCCCTCCGCGAGGGCGCGGGCCGGGCCGGCGACGACGGTGGTGGCGACCACCGCGGTGAGTGAGGTCAGCACCGCACCGACGCGGCGCAGCCGTGACGGCCGGTCCGCTCGCGCGGGTACCTGCGGACGCGCCACATCGACCTCCCGGACTGCATCGGGGCACCGCATCCACCCTGGGGCGGACGGAGATGTCACGTCCTGTTCCACTGCGCCGGTCGAGTGAAAGCATCGGCAGCCGGGTACGTAACTGACGGTCACAGTCGGTCATCGGGACAGCCGGTCCGTGCAGAGTCGAGCAGAAACGGCCAGACACATGATCACGATGCCAAGGGCTCCGGTTGCGTTGCTGGAACGGCCGGAGTAAGAGCCTCTATGATCGCCACATTTCCAGCGGGTTTCCCTATTCGGGTGGCACGCCACCATCCGTCCGACGCCCGGTGTGAGATACCCAGACGACCTGTACGAGACGAGCACCACGCGGGAGCGAACGGTGAGCGGATCCCCTGACGGTCAGGGTCGCGCGCCCCGCACTATGCCGCCGACGATCACTCAACGTCATACTGAGCCCGGCGTCGAAGGCGGTGGGGCGGCCCCCGGTGATTACCGTGCGGTGTTCCATGCCGCACGCCTGGCCATGGCCGTCGTCGGCCGCGACGGCCTGGTCCTGGACGCCAACGCGGCGCTCGGTCGGCTTCTCGGCACCGACGCCGCCGATCTGGTCGCCCGTGGCGCGGCCGAACTGGCCGGACTGCGGGACGATCCGGTGTTGTGGAGCGAGTACCGCGAGGTGCTGCTGGGGCAGCGGCGGCAGCTGTCCTGTACCCGCCTGCTGGGGTCGGCAGGCGGGGAGGGCAGATGGGCCGAGGTGCGGATCGAGCCGGTGCCGGACGGCCGGGACGTGCTGCTGCTCACCCTGGTCGACGTCACCGAGCGGCGGGATCTGCAGGCCCGGCTGCGTCATCTGCAGATGCACGACCCGGTGACCCTGCTGCCCAACCGCAGTCTCTTCTTCGAACGGCTCGCCGCGGTACTGCGGGAGGCGTCCGCGGCGGAGGACGGCACCGGTCGCATCGGCGTGTGCTACCTGGACCTCGACGGCTTCAAGGCGATCAACGACACGCTCGGCCACCGGGTGGGCGACCGGCTGCTGGGCGCGGTCGCCCAGCGGCTCACCGAGTGCGCGGCGCCGGACGGCCACCTGGTGGCGCGGCTGGGCGGGGACGAGTTCGCGCTGCTGGTCGAGGACTCCCGGGGCACCGAGCAGCTGTGCGACCTGGCCCGGTCGGTGCTCGCCGCGCTCCAGCGCCCGTTCGACGTCGGCGGCCAGCGGCTGTCGGTGTCGGCGAGCATCGGGCTGGTGGAGCGGCCCGCCGCCGAGACCCACGCCACCTGGCTGATGCAGGCCGCCGACACCACGCTGTACTGGGCCAAGGCGGACGGCAAGGCCCGCTGGACCCTCTTCGACCCGGAGCGGAACGCGCACCGGATGACCCGGCAGGCGCTGTCCAGCACGCTCCGCCCGGGGGTCGAGCGCGAGGAGTTCGTACTGGAGTACCAGCCGCTGGTGGGCCTGGTCGACGGGGTCGTCCACGGAGTCGAGGCGCTGGTGCGCTGGCAGCACCCGCGGTTCGGCAGGCTGTCACCGAATCGGTTCATCTCACTGGCGGAGGAGAACGGTGCCATCGTGCCGCTCGGCCGGTGGGTACTGGAGACGGCGTGCCGCCAGGGTCGCCGCTGGATGCTGGAGCATCCGCGGGCACCCCTGGTGGTGAGCGTCAACGTGGCGGTGCGCCAGGTGTGGGACTCCGACCTGGTAGCGGACGTCGGCGCGATCCTGCGGCGGACCGGCCTGCCGCCGCGGCTGCTGCAACTGGAGCTCACCGAGTCCGCCGTGATGGGGTCGGCGGGCCGGCCGCTGGAGGCGTTGCAGCAGTTGAGCGACATGGGGGTGGCGATCGCCATCGACGATTTCGGTACCGGCTACTCCAACCTGGCCTATCTGAGCAGGCTGCCGGTCTCGACGCTCAAGCTCGACGGCTCCTTCGTACGCGGTTTCCGGCCGGAGGAGCCGCCCAACCCCGCGGACGAGACGATCGTGGAGGCCCTGGTGGAACTGGCGCACCGGCTGGGTCTGACGGTCACCGCGGAGTGTGTGGAGAGCGCGGCGCAGGCCGAGCGGCTGGCGCGGATCGGCTGTGACACCGGGCAGGGCTGGTTCTACTCCCGGGCGGTGCCCGCGGAGGAGATCTCGGCGATGATCGGCGGATACGCGGCGGCGGTCGGCGGCAACTGACCTCCGGCCGCCACGGCGGGCGGGCCACCGCGACGGCAGGTGCTCCCCACCACCGCCTCGGCGACCGGGTTCTCCGGGCCATCGGGTGCTCCGGGCCGCCGCCTGGGCGACCGGGTTCTCCATCGCCGGCGCGGTGGTCGGGTCGTCACCGCCGCCGCTCCCCCGGCGCCGGCGCCCGGCGTCCGAGGGGTGGCGCCTGGCTCCCGGGTGCGGAGCCCGGGCCGCGCGGGTCGCACCGCCGGCCCCGGTTCCGCGGTGCGACCTGCGCGTAACCGTGTGTCAGACGGCTGCCGGGAACCCGTAGGCGTCCGCGATCAGCTCATACGAGCGCAGTCGCGCCTCCCGGCCGTGGCCGGTGGTAGTGATCTTGATTTCGTCCACCCCGGTGCGCTTGATCAGGTCGTTCAGGCCGTCCCGTACCGCGTCGGGGGTGCCGAACTCCACGTTCACCAGCCAGCTGTCCACGAAGTCCCGTTCGACGGGGCTGAAGGGGTACGCCTCGGCCTCCTCCGGGGTGGGGATGAGCCCGGGCCGGCCCGTGCGCAGCCGCAGCATGGACAGCGCACCGGTGAGGACCTGCCGCCGGGCCTCGCGCTCGTCGTCGGCGGCGAAGGCGGACACCCCGATGGAGGCGTAGGGCCGGTCGAGCACCGCCGAGGGCCGGAAGTGCTGACGGTAGAGGTCGAGCGCGGGGACGGTGTGGGCGGCCGAGAAGTGGTGGGCGAAGGAGAACGGCAGTCCGAGCACCCCGGCCAGCCGCGCACTGAACCCGCTGGATCCCAGGAGCCAGACGGGCGGCCGCCCGGCGGACTGCACCCCGCCGGGCACCCGGCCCTGCACCGGGCCGGGCACCGCGTGGATCCGTGCGTAGGGGTGGCCGTCCGGGAAGTCGTCGTCGAGGAACCGGGTCAGCTCGGCGAGTTGCTGCGGGAAGTCGTCGGCGCTCTCGTTCAGCCTGTCGGTCCGGCGCAGCGCGGCGGCCGTGGCACCGTCCGTGCCGGGCGCCCGCCCCAGTCCCAGGTCGATCCGGCCGGGCGCCAGGGCCTCCAGCGTGCCGAACTGTTCCGCGATCACCAGCGGGGCGTGGTTGGGCAGCATCACGCCGCCGGAGCCGAGCCGGATGCGGTCGGTGTGGGCGGCGAGGTGCGCCAGCAGGACGGCCGGCGAGGAGCTGGCCACACCGGGCATGGAGTGGTGCTCGGCGACCCAGAACCGGTGGAAACCGCGCCGCTCGGCCAGTCCGGCCAGCGCGGTGGTGGTCCGCAGCGCCTGCGCCGCGGTCACCCCGGCGCCGACCGTGGCCAGGTCGAGTACCGACAGGGGTACGGGTGCGCTGCCGATGGGTTCGGCCCGGATGGCGTCGTCCTGCTGGTCGGCCACGGCGGCCCGCCTCCTCACGTCCTGGCGCGCTTCCCACCCGGGCGCGCGCGCATCTGAAGCATGACGGAGCTTGCCAACCGGAGTAGCACTCCGGTTATTCCCGGACCCGCCGCCTGGTCCGGAGGGGAAAGGACGGCACGGGTGCCGAGGCCGGTGTCCGGCCGGCCCCGGGCGGACGACGACCGGCGCGGGGCGGGGCCGCCCGGCGCGGGGCGGGGTCGCCCGGCGCACCCGTGCGCAGGCACCGGACGGGCCGCCACCTGCACCCGGGCCGGGCGTGCCGCTGTCCGTACGGGGGCCGGGAGAGGGTGCCGCTGTCCGTATGCGAGCCGGGAGGGTGCCGCCGGCGTACCTGAGCCGGGCGGTGCCGCCTCCCGGCCCGGGCCGGCTCGCCACCCGTACATGCGCCCGGGCGCTGCCGCTGTCCGGGGCCGCGGGCCCGGGCGCTGCCGCTGTCCGGCCGCGGGCCCGGGTGGTGGCACCACCGAGGTGCGCGGCGCGGGGCGAGGCGGCGGCACTACCAGTGCGCGGGGCGGGTGAGTGCCTCGGGCAGCCGGGTGGCCGCGTCGCCCTTGGCCGCGTTCAGCTGGGCCTGGGTGAGGAAGAGACTGCCGGTGAGATCGGCGCCGCCCAGCCGGGCGTCCCGGAAGTCCGCGCCGATCACATCGGCCGAGCGCAGGTCGGCGCCGGTGAGGTCGGCGGCGATGAGATACGCCCCGCGCAGGCTGGCCCCGCGCAGGTCGGCGCCCTTGAGGGAGGCACCGATGAGGTCCGCGCCCCGGTGGTTCTTCCGGCGCCCGGGGACGCCCGCCCGCACCAGCTCGCTGGCGCGCAGCAGCAGGGTGTTGACCTCGTGCCGGATCTCCGCCACGTCGGTCGCCAGGATGGTCTCGGCGCTGCCGCCGGTGAGCCGTTCCAGCCGGTCCAGTGCGCGGCGCAGCTCGCCGTGGACGGGGCGGGCGGCGGGCAGGGCCAGCGCCTCGGTCACGTACCAGAGCAGTTCGTGGAGCTGCCGCATCAGCGGGAACACCTGGAACATCCGGCGGGCGGTCGCCGGGTCCTGCCGCCAGTCCCGCCCGTCGAAGGTGGTGCGGGACACCTTCTGTCCGGCACCGAAGCAGTCGAAGACCGTGCAGCCGGAGAACCCTTCCTCACGCAGTCGGGCGTGGATCCCGCAGCGGAAGTCCTCCCGCAGGTTGGCGCACGGGCGCCCGGCGTCCTTGTCGACCGCGAAATCGGCCGACGCGGCGAAGGGCAGTGCCACACAGCACAGCCCGAAGCACTGCGCACAGTCGGCCCGCAGCCCGGACCGGACCGCTTCGATGGAAAGGGACTGGCGGTTCTGGGACACCGTACGAGGACTCCTGCGAGGCGGGTGGGGCACCGCTCGCCGTTCGCGCTGCCCGGGTCGGGATCCATTCTCCCCCGCCCCGGGGCCTCGGTGGCCCCAGCCCCGGCGGGCCCGGCCGCCCCGGCGCCCCCAGCGGCCCGCCCGCTCCGGCCCGGCCGCTCCGAGCCGGGGTCCCGCGCCCGCATCCGGGAGCGCCCACATCCGGGATCCGCGCCCGGGTCGAGCACGCCCGGTCAGAGCGGGCCCGGATCAGCGCCCGCCCGGGTCAGGGCGAACCCGGGTCAGGGCGAACCCGGGTCAGGGCGAACCCGGGTCGGCCGGCGCCCGGTCCGGGCCCTCGGCGGCATGGACGCCGGGGCCCGGTTCGGCCGGCGCCCGGTCCGGGCCCTCGGCGGCATGGACGCCGGGGCCCGGTTCGGCGGGTGCCCAGGCCGGGCGGGCGGCTGGTGTGGCTCAGGCGTCCGGGGGCCGCAGTTCCGAGACGCCCCAGGAGGTGACCTGGGCCTCGTCCCCCAGCGCCAGTTTTCCGGTGCGCAACACGGCGAACTTCGTTCCGAACGCCACCCCGCCCTGGGCGGCGCGCCGGTAGCGGGCGAGCGTGCGCAGCGGCTCCGGGCCCGTCCTGGCGCCACTGTCCTGGTCGACCAGGGTCACGGCGCAGCGGATGGCGAGCTTGGTGTAGCCCAGCTCGGTGTTGCCGATGCCGACCCTGCGGACCAGATCCTCGCGGTGCGGCTCGTCCCAGCCGTCGAGCACGATGTTCGGCCGGAAGCGGGTCATCGGGAGGACGTCGTCGCCGTTCTCGGCGAACCGCCGGTTCAGCTCGTCCAGGGACGCGCGGGAGATGACGTGGACCGCGCCGCTGTCGGCGTAGCCGCAGGTGCCGGGGGTGAGGCCGTCGGTTCGCCGGTCGTGCTCCGGCGGCACCCGGACCAGTCTGCTCGACGCGCCGAGCACTTCGGAGAGCCAGTCGGCGGCGGCCTGGCCCTGGTCGATGCCCTGGTACGGGCTGCCGAAGAGCACGACGTCCCGCCGGGGGGAGTCCTGGTCGACGGGAACGGTCAGCTCCTCCATGCCGGGCGCCCGGAGGGTGAGCCGGTCACCGGCCGGGTCGACCACCGGGCGGATCACCGCGAGCCGGGGGTCCTTGCGCTGGCTGCGGAAGACCCCGTCGTCGCCGATCGCCATGAAGCTGCGGTCGTGCGCCAGTCCGGCCGGGGTCAGCATCGCTTCGGTCAGCGGTGCTCCGGCGCACCCCTTGACCGGGTAGGAGATCAGTTCGACGACTCTGGCCACAGTCGCACTCTACTGCTCTGATCAGGTGTCCCGTCGGTCGGCAACCGGATGCGCCAAACCGGCAGTTGGCGCCGCCCGGGTGGCGCGGCGGGCGACGCCGTTCGCGCCGGGCCGGCGGCTGCCGCCGAACCCGGTGGCCTGGGCGGGTGCCACCGCGCGCGCCGGGCCGATGGGTGCCGCCGGACCGGTGGCCCGGCGGGGGTCCTCGAACCCGGCGGCCCGGCGGGTGTCCCCCGTACGCGGTGGGGGCCACCCGACCGGCCGTGCCTCGCCGGACCCCGGGGCGGGCGCGGCACCGGCGTCAACATGACGGCGTGCTCCAACGGGTGAACCCGGTCGCCGGTCCGGTGCGGTGGCGAAAGCGGCGCGTCGCGGCGCGCGGGCCGGGCGCCGGGCGCCGCGTACGGGCCGCGACGCGCCCCCTGGCCACCGGGTCCGAAGCACGTACACCTCCCGGGCCGCCGGGTCCGGGCCGCGCATGGCGGTCAGCCACTGTTCGAACCCGAGCACGGGCCGACGCCCCGCGGTACCGACCGGTCGGCGGCAGCGGTCGCGGGAAGCGCTCCCCGCGCCCGCCGAAGCCGGCACGCCCGCTCGGCCGCCACCGGCCGCGGCGCCCGATCGGCAGCCGCGGCCGGACACCCAGGCAGCAACACCCGATCGGCAACCGCGGGCCGGACACCAGGCGGCAGGCGCCCAGTCGGCAGCCACGGGGCAGACACCCAGGCGGCAGACACCCGGTCGGCAGCGGCGGGGCGGACACCCGGTCGGCAGTCCCGGGGCGGACATCCGGGCGGCGGCCGGACACCCGGTCGGCGGACACCCGTGCGGCGGACACTCGGACGAAGGATTTCGGCCTGCCCCCTCCTCCGGTGCGCCTCGCCGAGGGCGAGACCCGGACGGGCCCTGGCCCCCCGGGCCGCTCCGATCCCCGTTCCGCGGCCGCCGATCCGGTGTCGCCGGGCCCGAGCGGGGCCCCGCCGCGGGCACCTGACGGGCCGAAGCCGCCCGGGAGGCGCTGCCACCCGACGCGACGGCGCGGGCAGAGCCGTTCGGCGCACGGGGCTGGAATCCATCCGCATAACTTCCAGGAACCCGGGTAGCCGCGCGCCCATGGCTCCACCACGAGGGAAAGACGGATTCGGGATACACCGCCGGTCGCTGCTGGCCGGCGGCGCGGCCCTGGGGGTGCTGGGTATGGCCGGGTGCACCCGGGTGTCCAGCGCCGACGCCAAGGACGGGGGCAATCTGCTGGAGCGGCTGCGGTCGCAGGGCACGGTACGGCTGGGAATCGCCGGAGAGATTCCCTTCGGGTACATCGACGAGAACGGCGAGTTCACCGGTGAGGCGCCGGAGATCGCCAGGGTCATCTTCAAGCGGCTGGGCGTGGAGAGTGTGCAGCCGGTGCCCACCGAGTTCGGCTCACTCATTCCCGGACTGCGCTCCCAGCAGTTCGACGTGGTGTCGGCCGGGATGTACATCAATCCGGAGCGCTGCCGGCAGGTGATCTTCTCCGATCCGGATTACAAGATGCTGGACGCGTTCATCGTGGCCAAGGGGAATCCCAAGGGTCTGCGCACCTACAAGGACATCGTGCGGACCGGGGCCAAGATGGCGAGCGGCACCGCCTACGCCCAGATCGACTACGCGGTCAACGCCGGGGTGAAGCGCGACGAGATCGCCGTCCTCCCTGATCAGCTGGCCGGACTGCTCGCGGTGGAGCAGGGCCGGGTCGACGTGTTCGCCGGCACCAGGGTGACCGTGCACAACGTGATCAAGCAGACCGGCAGCCGGAAGACCGAGCCCACCGAGCCCTTCCAGGCGATGGTCGACGGAAAGCCGGACATCGGGGCCGGTGGTTTCGCGTTCAGGCCGGAGGAGACCGCGCTGCGGGATGCCTTCAACGTCGAACTGCGCAAGCTGAAGAAGAGCGGCGAGCTGCTGCGCATCGTGCGTCCGTTCGGCTTCGCCGAGACCGAGATGACCGATCTCACCGCCGAGGAGCTGTGTAGGTCATGACCGTCGGATTGTGGGAACACTGGCTTCTTCCCGGCATCTGGATCACCATTCAGCTGACCGTGTTCAGCGCGGTCTTCGCGGCCGTGGTCGCGTTCGGGGTCGGTATGGCCCGCACCTCGCGGCTGTGGATCGTCCGCTTTCTCTCCGGTTTCTATGTGGAGGTCTTCCGCGGCACCTCGGCCCTGGTGCTGATGTTCTGGCTGTTCTTCGTCATGCCGCTCGCCTTCGAGACGCAGCTGCTGCCGATGTGGGCGGCGGTGCTGGCACTCGGCCTGGCCTACGGCGCGTACGGCGCGGAAATCGTCCGCGGTGCCCTCCGTGCCGTCGCTCCGGCCCAGCACGAGGCGGCCATCGCGTTGAGCTTCTCCCCCGCCCAGCGGATGCGCCGGGTGCTGCTGCCGCAGGCCGTACCGGAGATGCTCCCGCCGTTCAACAATCTGCTGATCGAGCTGCTCAAGGCGACGTCGCTGGTCTCCGCGGTCAGCGTCGCGGACATCACCTTCGCGGCCCAGCTCTCCCGGCTGGCGACCGGCGAGAGCCTGCAGATCTACGCGATCGTGCTCGGCCTGTACTTCGTGCTCGCCTTCGTCCTCACCCGGCTGATGCGCCTGCTGGAGCGCCGGGCCAAGGCCGGCATCGGGCAGGCACCCGAAAGGAAGCGGGCCTCCGGTGAGCGGAAGGTACCCGGTCGGCGCCCGGCCCGGGTCCCCGCCGGAGCGGTCCAGGCCCGTGGAGGTGGCCGGTGAACTGGAACTGGGACGTCGCTCGGGACTTCCTCCCCGAGCTGCTCGACGGGCTGCTGATCACACTGGAGGCGACCGCGCTCGGTTCGCTGCTCTCCTTCACGCTGGGGCTGGTGTGGGCGATGGCCCTGCGCTCGCCGACCCGGCTGGTGCGCTGGCCGGTGGCCGGGGTGGTGGAGTTCATCCGCAACACCCCGCTGCTGGTGCAGCTGTTCTTCTTCTACTACGTGCTGCCGACCTGGGACATCACCTTCTCCGCGCTGACCACCGGGGTGATCGCGCTCGGGCTGCACTACTCGACCTACACCGCCGAGGTGTACCGGGCGGGAATCGACGGGGTGCCGCAGGGGCAGTGGGAGGCGGCCATCGCGCTCAGCCTCCCGAAGCACCGCACCTGGTTCGCGGTGATCCTGCCGCAGGCCATCCGCCGGGTCGTGCCCGCCCTCGGCAACTACGTCATCGCGATGCTCAAGGATTCACCCCTGCTCGCGCTGATCGGCGTCGTCGACATGCTGCAGACGGCGCGCGCCGAGGGCGCGTCGTCGTTCCAGTACGTCGAGCCGTACACGATGGTCGGCGTCGCCTTCATCCTCATCGCCTATCCGGCATCCCTTCTGCTGCGAGTCCTGGAGCGTCGTCTTGGCCACTGACCAGCCCATTCGCCCTGAAATGCCGACCGGCCCGGATACCCCCGCCGGTCCCGGCACCCCGCCCGCCGCCGAGCCGGCCGCCCGGTCCGGTCCGGCCCCGCTCACCGGCCACCGGACCGGCACCGACCCGGAGGCAGCCGAGCCGGAGCTGATCCGCTTCGACCAGGTGACCAAGCGTTTCGGTGGGAACACCGTGCTGGACGACCTGTGCTTCTCGGTCTCGCCGGGAAAGCACGTGACCCTGATCGGGCCGTCCGGCTCCGGCAAGACCACGATCCTGCGGCTGCTGATGACGCTGATCAAGCCGGACGAGGGCACCATCGCGGTGGACGGGGAGTGCCTGACCCACGAGTACCGGCGCGGCAAGCTGGTGCCGGCGAGCGAGAAGCACAACCGGGAGGTGCGGAAGAAGATCGGCATGGTCTTCCAGCAGTTCAACCTCTTCCCCAACATGCGGGTGCTGCGCAACGTCACCGAGGCCCCGGTGAACGTCCTGGGCATGGACAAGGACGAGGCGGAGGAGCGGGCCCGGGAGCTGCTGGACCTGGTGGGGCTCGGGTCGAAGTGCAACGACTACCCGACCCGGCTGTCCGGCGGGCAGCAGCAGCGGGTGGCGATCGCCCGGGCGCTGGCCATGCGGCCCAAGGTGCTGCTGCTGGACGAGGTGACCTCGGCGCTGGACCCGGAGCTGGTGGCGGGGGTGCTCGATGTGCTGCGGGACATCGCGCGCACCACGGACATCACGATGCTCTGCGTCACCCATGAGATGAACTTCGCCCGGGACATCTCCGACGAGGTGCTGATGTTCGACGCGGGCCGGGTGATCGAAAGCGGAACGCCGGAAAAGATCTTCTCCGATCCCGAACACGAGCGCACCCGTGAGTTCCTTGGGGCGGTGCTGTAGACAGGGCTTCGATAGTCTCGTGACTCTGGCATATGCCAAGGGGGTGCGTACCTGGTTACAGGCCCGGAGCGTGTCCCCAATATGTCCAACACCCGCGCCTGATGCCCCGGTTGGCCGCTACCTTGGTAGTACGCCGGGGTAGTCCCGAGTGGCAGCGGCCGAATCGCCGACCGCGACCCCACGGCCCCGGCGACGACGCAAGCGGTAACAACCTCTTAGGGGGAAACCGTGGCGCTCAAGCCAGAGCCGACCGCGCCGCTCCACTCGGTGCAGTACGCCTTGCGCGTACTGGAGACGGTGTCCGACCACCCCGGCGGGGTGACCGACGCCCAGATCGCCCGGCGCACCGGGCTGCCCGCGACCCATCTGGCACCGGTGCTGCGGATGCTGCGCCGCGAGGGCTATGTGGAGCAGGTGCTGGACGGCGCCTACGTGGGCGGTGACTCCCTCGCCCTGCTGGGCGGCGGCCCCGGTCACAAGGCCGCCATCGAGAACAAGCTCCAGCAGACCCTCGGCTCCCTGCGTGACTCCCTCGGTGCGGCGGTCTACATCAGCCGCTACATCGACGGCGAAATCAAGATCACGCAGTACGCCGACAGCCCGCGCACGCCCAAGGTGAACGAGTGGTTCGACTTCCGTTCCGCCGGTCACGCGATGGCGGCGGGGAAGTGCCTGCTCACCCAGCTCGACCACAACAGCCGCCGCGACCACCTGTCCCGGCACAAGACCGTGCGGCTCACCTCACGGACGACGACCAGCGAGAAGGTGCTGTTCAGCAAGTTGGACAGCCAGCCCGCCACGGTCCCGGTGCTGGACCTGCAGGAGTACGCGGTGGGCACCGTCTGCGCCGCGGTGCCGATCACCGCGGGCAAGTCGGTGGGCTGCCTCGCCCTGTCACTGCCGGTCGAGCACGCGCACCGGCTGCGCCAGGCCGCCCACACCCTGAACCGGGAGGCCGGGCCGGTGCTGCTGTCGCTGGCCATGTGACCGCGGCGGGCCGACCGACGAGGCACCGGGGAGCGCCCGGCCCACCCGGGACGGGAGACGACCCACCCGGGACGGGAGACGACCGCCCGGGACGGTGGCGATCCGCCGGGGCGGGAGACGACCGCCCGGGACGGGAGACGACCCGCCGGTGGGTGCGGCATGGCCCGGAGCTGGGCCCCGGCAGGGCGGCCCGGGCGGATCGGCAAGGACCCGTGAGGCGGCCCGGCGCCCTAGACCGGGCCGCCGGGGCCGGACGGCCCGGTCTCTGGCGGCGGGCGGCGGGCGGTCAGGAGCACTCTGGGAGAGCAGGTAGTATTTACCTCGTCGAAAGCCGCGAAGCGGTAATCGGCAGTCGGCGCCGCTAGCTCAGTTGGTTAGAGCAGCTGACTCTTAATCAGCGGGTCCGGGGTTCGAGTCCCTGGCGGCGCACCTTGCAGAACGACAGTGGGCGTTCCCGGTCTTCCGGGGACGCCCACTGTCGTCATGCCCGGCCGCGCGCCCTCGGGGGCCTTCCGGCGCCGGTACCCCGCCCGATGCGGCCGCCGGGCGGCCGAACGCTCAGGAACACCGCTCAGGCCAGTCGCATCCGGCCGAGGGTGACGACCGGCGGGCCGGCGGCCGGTTCCGGGGTGCGGACCGCGACCGCCGCCCGGTAGCCGTCGGGCGCTTCGACGTCCGTGATCGCCCAGCCCGCCGGGCCGGGCGGGCCACCGGGAGCCAGCCCGGCGGGAAGGCCGACGTGGTTGCTCCGGATACCGCCGGGCAGCCCGGTGCCGATGCCTTTGAGGTAGGCCTCCTTCCGCACCCAGCAGCCGAGGAACGCCTCCTCCCGCAGCTCCTCCGGCAGGGCGGCGATGGCCGCCTGCTCCAGCGGGTGCAGGTGGCCGAGGAGAGCGGCGCCGCCGCGCCGGATCCGCAGGGCGTCGATGTCCGCGCCGACCGCGTCCGCGGCCACGGCGTACAGCGCGGCGTCCGCGGCGTGCGACATCGAGAAGTGCAGCCCGGGGTGGCCCGCCACGGCGGGCCGGCCGTGCGGTTCGTCGCATTCCGGCATCCCGCACGGCTCCCGGACGAACCTGATGTCCGCCGGATCGCCACCCAGGTAGCCCGCGAGCAGCATCCGCAGGCCCACATGGGAGGCGCGGTAGCGCTCGCGGTGCGTGCCGTCGCGGAGCCGGGCGGCGCGGCCGCGCTCCTCGGCGTCCAGCACCCCGTCCCGGTCGGCCGCGGCGCGGACCGAGCCGGGGATGTGGAGCAGCCAGACCGCGACCTCGCCAGGGCCGGGCAGGGCGCGCGGGCCGGGCAGCGGGGCGGCCGGGCCCCAGGAGCCGGGGGCCGGGCGGATGGTGCCGGAGGAACCCGCCGGACTGTCGAACGGCACGACTCGGCCACCCCCGCACTCTCCGGTACCGCTTTCCCGTTCCCGTCAGGAGCGAGCGTAGAGCGGCACCGCGCGGCCGGGCGAGCCCTCCGCCCCGTCAGGAACCTGCCGGGTGGCGCGGTCCGGCCCCGCCGGTGCGGCCACGCGACGCGCCGCCGCCCCGGCCGGACGGGGGCCGGTGGCCCCGGGCGATGCGGCCATCCGACGCGCCGCCGCCGGGTCACCGGACGGACGGAGGTGGCCACCGCGGGGCGGTGACCTGGAACACGTTCCGGTCGCTCCGGCTCCGTTTCCGTGAGCACCCGGCTACGATCACGCGCGTCCGGACTCAACCGCGATGGGGGTCGTGACGACATGGCGACGGATCGCAAGGGGCGCTCGGCGGGCTCGTCCGCGCAGTCCCCGCTCACCTCGGTGGCCTCGGTGCTGGCGCTGCCGCTGGCCCCGCTGTACGGCGCCTTCCTCTCCTACTTCGTCTTCCACCCACCCCGTAAGCGGCACCACAAGACGCCTTCGGACCTGGGCATCGACAGCACGGACGTGATGGTTCCGGTGGGCGGCAAGGGGCGCGGCATCCATCTGTGGCTCTGCCCCGGGGACCCGGAGCGGGTGGTGGTGATGGGGCACGGACTGGGACTGAGCAAGTCCGCCAGCCTCGCCCAGGCGGCACTGCTCCACCAGGCCGGGTACACGGTCGCCCTCTTCGACCACCGCAACCACGGCAGGAGCCTGGCCGACCGGACGTTCTGGAACATGAGCGAACGGCACACCGACGATGTGATCGCGGTGGTCCGGTACCTGCGCGGGCGGCCCGAGTACGCCGCCGCCCGGGTCGCCGTCTACGGCTTCTCCATCTCCACCTTCCCCTCGCTGTACATGCTCCGCCGGGCGGCGGAGTGCCCGGTCGACGCGCTGCTGTTCGACAGCGGGCCGGCCGCCGACCTCCGGCCGCTGTGGCGCAACTTCCTCGCCTCCGGGGCGTTGCCGGTGCCCGGCCCGCTGCGCCGCGGACCGTCGGGCAGGGTGCTGGGGAAGGTGTTCGCCTCGCTGGCGGTCGCCATGCTGCGGGCGAGCTGGCCGCCGCCGGTCTCGGGCGCGTACCGGAGCACCCCGCTGCTGTTCCTGACCGGCGAGCGGGACACCATCATCCCGGCCGACGGGGTCCGGGAACTGGCCCGGCGCTATCCGCTGGCCGAGGTGCGGGTGCTGCCCGGGACCCCGCACCTGCTGGGCGTCAAGACGCATCCGGAGGAGTACGCGGCCACCGTGCTGGACTTCCTCCAGCGGACCTTGAAGAGCTGAGCCCGGTACCCCTGCGGGGCCCGGGCGGCGGCACGGCGGCCGCCCCACTCGCCCCGGCCGGCGGCGGCGGGGCCGGGCCGGACCTGCCGGAGGCGGCCCCGGGCCGCCCCGGGGTCGCCTCCGGGCGGACGTCCGCCGGGTCAGTCCTTGATCTCGCAGATGACGGCGCCGGAGGTGAGGGAGGCGCCGACCTCGGCGGCGAGGTCCTTGATGGTGCCGGCGCGGTGT